>NZ_CP083553.1:3540000-3840000 GCF_025144465.1 Leisingera sp. S132 | reverse complement strand
GGTGTAGCCGAAATAGACGATGGACGGCTCGGTGATCACATCTTTGTCGGTGACGGTTTCGCCCTTGGCATTGATCAGTTCGAACGGCCCGCCGATGGTTTCACTGCCGCCTGCAATCTGACTGCTGCGGCACTGCGCGAATTTGTCACCCCCGCCGCCCCCACGTGTCAGAAACCAGACACCGCCCACAAGGGCAGCGACAAAAGCAGCAGCGAGGAGAGCAAAGACGCGGGTCATGGGATCACACTTTTCGTCTGGGAAGGGTTGTTGATCGTTTGCGGCGCCAGACCTATCAAGAAATACGGCCGATGCAACTGGCGCACGGCGTCACATCTGCGGGAGCACCGGAACCGGATGAACGATCGACTTTTCATGCTGGCAAGCAGCCACGATCACAGTCATTGGGTCCGGCTGCGGACACTTATCCTGCTGCGCTGGGTGGCCATTGCCGGCCAGATCACGGCTATTGCGGTGGCACAGCACCGGTTCAACCTGCAGCTGGAACTGGGGTTATGTTACCTGGCGATCGGCATCTCCGCGGCCGGCAACCTGATTGCCATCTTTGCTTTTCCGGAAAACAAGCGCCTCAGCGAGTTCGAAAATTTCCTGATGGTGCTGTTCGACCTGCTCCAGCTTGCCTTTCTGGTTTACCTGACCGGCGGGCTGAACAACCCCTTTGCCTTGCTTGTGCTTGGACCCGTGACGATTTCCGCGGCGGTGATGGGGCTGCGCTCCACCCTGATTATCGGGGCAACCGCCATCATTCTGGTCACCCTGATGGCTGAATTCCACCTGCCTCTGCGGACGGAGCAGGGGTTCATCCTGCGGATCCCGGATGTGTTCATTTTTGGCAACTGGATTGCCATCGTCATCGCGATTCTTTTCATCGGCGCCTACTCCTTCCGGGTCAGCAACGAGATGCGGCTGATGTCGGACGCGCTGAGCGCCACCCAGCTGGCCTTGTCACGCGAACAGAAACTGACTGACCTCGGCGGCGTTGTTGCCGCAGCGGCGCATGAACTGGGTACCCCGCTGGCCACAATCAAGCTGACCAGCGCCGAGCTGATCGAGGAGCTGGACGACCGGCCGGACCTGCGTGAGGACGCTGCCCTGATCCGCGAACAGGCGGACCGCTGCCGGGATATCCTGCGCAGCATGGGGCGGGCGGGCAAGGACGACCTGCACCTGCGCCAGGCACCGCTGTCAACTTTGGTGACCGAGGCTGCAGAGCCGCACATGCATCGCGGCAAGGCGGTGCTTTACCACGAGGAACCGCTGGAAGGCGGGAGCTTTCAGCAGCCCACGGTCCTGCGCAAGCCAGAGATCATTCACGGGCTGCGCAATCTGGTCCAGAACGCGGTCGACTTCTCCAAGTCCACCGTTTGGATCAATGCGGCCTGGAACGACGAACGTATCGTTCTTCTGATCAGCGATGACGGCCAAGGCTTCCCGCCGCATCTGCTCGGCCGCATCGGCGACCCGTTCGTGCGCCGCCGCCGGGGGGAAAGCGAACTGAAGCAGCGCCCGGAGTATGAGGGCATGGGTTTGGGGCTGTTTATTGCCAAGACACTGCTTCAGCGCACCGGGGCACGGCTGAAGTTCGCCAATGACTGGGACCAGATCCAAAGTGCGTCGCATACGCCCGAAGGGCGCGGTGCCATCGTTGAAGTGGTCTGGCCGCGCGAGAAAATCGACGCCATAGAAGCAGGAGGCCCTGTTACCGGAAAAAATTTGCCTTTAGAAATTTAACTATTCACTTTTGGGAAACCAATTAAACTTCATTTAACCATTTTTAGGGAACCATGAGGGCAAACGAGAGCTGAGCTAGGCAGGAAGACATGCAGGATTTCGCTTCGATCGAATGGTTTGTACTGGCCGCGCTGTGTGCCGCCACGGCTGCAGCCGCAGTCTGGTGGTTGTCGCCCACGCCGCGGCGCAATGGCATGGAGCATGATCTGCTTGCCGCTGACGGCCGAACCGACGCCGTCTTTCTGTTTGACGACAGCAGCCTGATCGGCTGGTCCTCCGGCGCCGGCAAGTTTATCGGCGACCAGGCAGAGAATTTTGACTGGAGCATGCTGCGCGACCAGCTGGCCCGCAGCTACCCCGGCCTGCCGCAATCGCCCGGTTTTCTCAAGGATGTGGGACCGCTTGTGCTGTCAGGCACTGCCGCGGCTGAAAGCCGCGAGGCGCATTGCGAGTGGATTGACGGTGTCACCCGCGTGCAGCTGCGCCGCAGCACATTGGAAGAACAGAACAAGTCCTTGGATCAGGAGCTGACCACCTTGCGCGCAGCCGTGCATCAGGCCCCCTACCCGGTCTGGCTGCAGTCGGAGGAAGGAAACGTCACTTGGTCCAATCTTGCTTACGACAATCTTAACCAGAAGATTCGCGGCCGCAGTTCTGATTTTGCAGATCCCTTGTTCACGGACCTCCACGATCCGATGACAAGCGGCAAGCCTGAGCGGATTCACATTCCGCTGCCGGACAGCGGCAAGAAGCTTTGGTACAATGTTTCGACCACTGAGACCGAGGCCGGCTGGCTCTGCCATGCGGTCGACGTGAACGCCGTGGTCGACGCCGAGGTTGCCCAGCGCAATTTTGTGCAGACCCTGGCCAAGACCTTTGCGCAGCTGTCGATCGGCCTGGCGATCTTTGACCGCAACCGCCAGCTGGTGCTGTTCAATCCGGTGCTGATCGACCTGACCGCATTGCCGGCCAATTTCCTCAGCTCGCGGCCCAACCTGCTCACTTTCTTCGACCGGTTGCGCGACCAAAGGATGATGCCGGAGCCCAAAAGCTATTCCAGCTGGCGCCACCAGATGGCCGACCTGCTGGAAGCCGCTGCCGAGGGCCGGTACCAGGAAACCTGGTCGCTGCCGTCAGGCTCTGTCTACAAGGTCTCCGGCCGGCCGCATCCGGACGGCGCCATCGCCTTCCTGTTCGAGGATATTACTGCCGAAGTCACGCTGACCCGCCAGTTCCGCTCTGAGCTGGAAATGGGGCAGTCGATCCTGGACCAGATGGACGAAGCCATCGCGGTGTTCGCCAATGACGGCAGCCTGAGCTTCTCGAACAGCGCGTATGACAACCTGTGGCAGATGGATCCGGACTCCAGCTTTGCCAAAGTATCGATCATGGACGCCAGCCGGATATGGCAGGATACCTGCGCGCCGACGCCGGTCTGGGGCGAAATCCGGGACTTCGTTGCGGGCTGCGAAGGGCGCGAGGCCTGGTGGTCCCATGTTCAGCTGCGCAGTGGCACCAAGATGGTCTGCAAGGTAACGGCAATCCAGAACGGCGCCACTATGGTCAGCTTCCGAAAGCCCGAAGCAGCTGCCCTTCCGGCGGGCCAGGAACGCTTTGCCTCCAACCCGCAAGACTGATCCTTGAATCCGGCTTGCAGCGGTAGCGCGGCGGCGTCATTGTACCGCCATGACCACAAAAACCGCGGCTTGCACGCTGAATTCGCCTGAGGAAACGGCCGAGCTGGCCGCCCGAATCGCCGGAGCTCTGCGCCCCGGCGATTGCTTGTTGCTGGAAGGTGTAATCGGCGCCGGAAAGACGCATTTCGCCCGCCATCTGATCCAGTCGCTGATGGGCGTGCCTGAAGATGTGCCTTCGCCCACCTTCACATTGGTGCAAACCTATGAGGTGCCCGCCGGCGAGCTGTGGCACACCGACCTTTACCGTCTGTCCTCCTTGAATGAGCTGGAGGAGCTGGGCCTGACCGAAGCCTTCGACAACGCGATCTGCCTGGTCGAGTGGCCTGACAGGTTGCAGGAACTGACGCCGCCGCACGCGTTGCATCTGACACTGGCCCTGGACCCGGAACACGAAGACCGCCGCCAGTTGGCGCTCCGCTGGAGCGACACAAAATGGCAGCCCCTGATGGAGCGCATCTGCGCATGACCAAGCGTAACACCCTGTGCGAAAGTTTTTTGTCGCATACCCCCTATGCCAGCTGGCAGCGCAGACCGCTGGCTGGCGACGCCTCCAACAGGCGTTATGAACGGCTTACAAATACCGGCGGCGGGACTGCCGTGCTTATGGATGCGCCGCCAGAGAAAGGCGAGGACGTCCGGCCCTTCATCCGCATTGCCGAATACCTCCGTGCCCAGGGCCTCAGTGCACCGGAGATTCTGGCCAAGGATGTTGAGAACGGTTTTCTGCTGCTGGAGGATTTGGGCGACGACCTTTATGCCCGCGTCATAGAACGGGAACCGGTTCTGGAAAGGGAACTTTATGAGGCCGCAACAGACACTCTGGTTGCCCTTCATCAAGCGCCGATGCCGGAACTGGAACCCTACGGTCCGCGGCTTATGGCGGAAATGGCCGGGCTCGCGCTGTTAAAATACCGCGATGGGATTCAAGGCGGCCACGACCCGGAGCTGCAGTCACGGTTCGAAAACCAGTTCGAGGACATCCTTCGCGAAACGGTGAAGGGTGATCCGGTCCTGGTGCAGCGGGACTACCACGCAGAAAATCTGCTGTGGCTGCCGGACCGGGACGGTGTCGCCCGCGTGGGCCTTCTGGATTTTCAGGACGCACGCGCAGGCCACCCCGCATACGATCTTGTTTCTCTTCTTCAAGACGCCCGCCGCGACGTGCCCGCCGGAATCGAGATGCAAATGATCAGCCGCTATATAGCAGCTGACGGCGCTGATGAATCCGGCTTCCGTACCGCCTATACCGTGCTGGGCGTGCAGAGGAATCTGCGTATTCTCGGTGTCTTTGCCAGACTCAGCCTAGACTACGGCAAGCCGCATTATGTGGATCTGATCCCGCGCGTCTGGGACCATTTCATCCGCGGGCTGGAGCATCCGGCACTGGCCCCGGTGGCAGGCCTTTTGCGTGACAGCCTGCCAGCCCCAACCCCGCAAAATCTCGACAAGCTGAGGCCCTGATGCAGCGCTCGCCCGAAGCCGTCATGCTGTTCGCCGCAGGTTTTGGCACCCGGATGCGGGAGCTGACCCGCGACATGCCAAAACCGATGATCGAAGTTGCCGGCCGGCCGCTGATTGCCCATGCTCTGGCCTTGGCCAAAGCGGTCCATCCGGCCCGGATTGCGGCCAACGTGCATTACAAACCTGGACCTCTGAAAGCCCTGTTAGAGCCTGAAAGCGTACTGGTCAGCCATGAAAAGCCAGACATTCTCGATACCGGCGGCGGGTTGCGCCATGCGCTGCCCCTGCTGGGCGGCGGGCCGGTTTTCACCATGAACACGGATGCCATCTGGAAAGGCCCGAACCCCCTGCAATTGGCGCAAGAGGCCTGGGATCCGGACCGGATGGATGCGCTTTTGGTCTGTGTACCGCTTGCGAATGCCGCTGGCCGCAGTGGACAGGGCGATTTCTCAGCCGATGCCGACGGCCGTATCAGCCGCGGCGGAAACCTGGTCTATGGCGGGGTGCAGATCCTGAAGACGGTGGGGCTGCACGAGGTTGAGGAGCAGGCATTCTCACTCAATATCCTGTGGAACCGGATGGCTGCAGCCGGGCGGCTGTTTGCGCTGGAGTATCCCGGCCGCTGGTGCGATGTGGGCCATCCCGAAGGGATCAAGCTGGCCGAGGACCTGATCGCCCAAGATGATGTTTGAACCATCCGTCAAACCGCGCGTCTTTGCCGTGCCCTGCGGCATCGATTTCCCGCGCGCGCTGGTCGAGGGTCTGCGTGATCGTTCGCGCAAACTGCCGCCAGAGGCGCTGGCCCGGGCTGAACTGATCGTCAACACCTCCCGCATGGCACGGCGTATCCGCAGCCTGTTTGACGAGGGCCCCGCAATGCTGTTGCCGCGAATGATGATGCTGACCGATCTGGCGCATCGGGCTGCACTGGACGGGCTGCCGCCTCCCCTGCCCCCGCTGCGGCGCCGGCTGGAGCTGTCGCAGCTGATCGCCAAGCTGCTGGACGCACAGCCCGACCTCGCCTCCCGGGCGTCTCTTTATGACCTTTCTGACAGCCTCGCGGCTCTGATCGACGAGATGCAGGGTGAAGGTGTCAGCACCGACTCCATCCGCAATCTGGACGTCTCGGACATGTCCGGCCATTGGGCGCGGGCACAGGCTTTCATCGGTATCGCCGATGAGTTCACCGGCCTGCACGAGGGGGCGATGGATGCCCAGGCGCGGCAGCGGCAGATGGTTCTGAACCTGATTGAGGAATGGCAGCAAAACCCGCCGCTGCACCCTGTCATTCTGGCCGGTTCCACCGGGTCCCGCGGCACCACCTTGATGCTGATGCAGGCCATTGCCCGGCTGCCGCTGGGCGCCGTGGTGCTGCCCGGTTTCGATTTCGATCAGCCGGATCATGTCTGGGGCGGCCTGGATGACCCGATGATCTCGGAAGACCATCCTCAGTACCGGTTCCACAAGCTGATGAAAGACCTGGAGCTGGCCCCGCGCGATGTGCGGCCTTGGACCGTTACCCCTCCGGTCTCTCCCGAACGCAACCGGCTGGTCTCGCTGGCATTGCGCCCGGCCCCGGTGACGGACGCCTGGATGAGTGAAGGCCCCAAACTGACCGGTCTGGACCGCGCAACGGAAAACGTCTCGCTTGTCGAAGCTCCCGGCCCCCGTGCCGAGGCGCTCGCCATTGCGCTGCGCCTGCGGCAGGCGGCGGAGGACGGCCAGACCGCTGCACTAATCACGCCCGACCGGATGCTGACACGCCAGGTGTCCGCCGCGCTGGACCGCTGGGACATCCTGCCGGATGATTCCGCCGGCCAGCCGCTGCAGCTGTCGCCGCCGGGCCGGTTCCTGCGCCACGTGGCGGGGCTGTTCTGCAAGCCGCTGGCCTGCGACAGCCTGCTGACGCTGCTGAAACACCCGCTCACCCATGACGGCGCGGAGCGCGGCAATCACCTGCGCCAGACCCGCGAACTGGAGCTGTCCCTGCGCCGCAACGGCCCGCCCTTCCCCGATGCCGCGGCCTTTGCCAGTTTTGAAAAGGGCCGTCAGCTGACACCGGGCTGGACCGGCTGGCTAAGCGCCTGTTTCGCGGATCAGGAGATCGCCGGCACCCTGCCCCTGACCGATTGGATCGAACGGCTGCGAGAGCTGGCCGAGCGCATCGCCGCCGGCAGCCAGGCGGACGGTTCCGGCACGCTGTGGGACAAGAAGGCCGGCCAGGCGGCGCACGCCTGCATCGAAAACCTGGAAGCTGAAGCCCCCTATGGCGGTGAGATGACCGCCCGCGATTTCGCCGACCTGCTGGGCGCGCTGCTGAGCCAGGGTGAGGTGCGCGACCGCGATGCGCCATATGGCTCGATCATGATCTGGGGCACGCTGGAGGCCCGGGTCCAGGGCGCCGATCTGGTCATTCTGGGCGGGCTCAACGAAGGCAGCTGGCCGGAGGCCGCCAGCCCCGATCCCTGGCTGAACCGCCAGTTGCGCAATCAGGCAGGGCTGTTGCTGCCTGAACGCCGCATCGGTCTGTCGGCGCATGACTTCCAGCAGGCAATTGCCGCACCTGAGGTCTGGCTGACCCGCGCTGAACGGTCGGAAGAAGCCGACACAGTACCCTCGCGCTGGCTGAACCGGCTGACCAATCTTCTGTCCGGCCTGCCGGATCAGGGCGGCCGGGATGCGCTGAATGCAATGCGTGCAAGGGGCCAGCGATGGCTCGGCTGGGCAGACGCACTGGAGGAGCCTGCGCCCATTCCGCAGATGCCGCGCCCCTCGCCGCGCCCGCCGGTTGCGGCCCGCCCACGCCGTCTGACGATCACGGAGATCCCGCGGCTGATCCGCGACCCTTATGCGATCTACGCCAAACATGTGCTGCGGCTCAAGCCGCTGAACCCGCTGGTGCAGGAGCCCGACGCCCTGCTGCGCGGCATCGTGGTGCATGAAGTGTTTGAGCACTTCATCAAAGAAGCCCAGGCGGATCCGAGCCTGCTGACTGCCAGCCATCTGATCGAAAAAACACGGCTGCTGCTGGAGACCCATGTGCCCTGGCCCGTTGCCCGCATCCTGTGGCACAGCCGCATCCGCAAGATTGCCGGCGAATTCGTGTTGGCGGAACAGGAGCGCCAGGCCCGCGCCAAACCTGTTGCCTTTGAGGCCAGGGGCAGCGCCCGGCTGGATCCGCTGGATTTCACTATCGCTTGCCGCGCCGACCGGATCGACATGGATGACCGGGGATTCCTGCATCTTTACGACTACAAGACCGGCACGCCGCCCAGCGAGTCGCAGCAGAAGAAATTCGAAAAACAGCTTCTGATCGAGGCCGCCATGGCTGAAGAAGGCGCATTTGACGATCTTGGCCCGGCGGAGGTTGCCCGCGCCCTGTTCATCGGCCTTGGCTCCAGCATGAAGGAGGTGCGCGCGCCGCTCGAGGACGAGCCGCCCGCCAAGGTCTGGGATGAGCTGCGCACCCTGATTGGGGCTTATTTCGAGCCTGAACAAGGCTATTCGAGCCGCCGCATGGTGCACAGGGATGACATCGCCGGCGACTATGACCACCTGGCGCGCTACGGCGAATGGGACCGCAGCGCCGTACCGCAGCCGGAGGATCTGGCATGACCATCCGCGACGCCGCCTCAGAGGCGCAGTTCCGCGCCGCCCGGCCTGATGCCTCCACCTGGCTGGCGGCCAATGCGGGCTCCGGCAAGACCAAGGTGCTGACCGACCGGGTGGCACGGCTGCTGCTGAAGGGCGTGCAGCCGCAGCACATTCTGTGCCTCACCTACACCAAGGCCGCCGCAAGCGAGATGCAGAACCGGCTGTTCAAGCGGCTGGGGGAATGGGCGATGCTGGAAGACCCGGCGCTGATTGCGGCACTGACCGAATTGGGGGAGGTCAACACCGCAGCTGAGGATTTGGCACAGGCGCGCACCCTGTTTGCCCGCGCGATCGAGACGCCCGGCGGGCTGAAGATCCAGACCATCCACTCCTTCTGTTCATCGCTGCTGCGCCGCTTTCCGCTGGAGGCCGGCGTCAGCCCGCAGTTTTCCGAGATGGACGACCGTGCGGGCCAGCTCTTGCGGGCGGAAATCATGGAGGATTTTGCCCAAGGAGCCGAGGCGCTTCTGGTGGATGCCCTGGCGCGGCATGTGAGCGACAGTGACTTCGAAGCTCTAACCTCCGCGATTTGCCAGCGCCGCGCCGATTTCGGCGAGCCGCGGGACTGGGACGGGCTGTTGGACCTTTTCGAACTGCCCGCAGGTTTCGACGAAACAGCGCTGGAATCTCTGGTGTTCCTGGGCGGCGAGGAAGAGCTGCTGCAGCGCACGCATGAGATGCTGGGGCAGGGCGGCTCAACCGACCAGAAGGCAGCGGAGAAACTGGCAGGTATCACCAAACCAAAGCTCGCCGATCTGAGTATATTGGAAAGCGTGTTCCTGACCGGCGCCAGCGCCAAGGAGCCTTATACCGCCAAAATAGACAAGTTCCCGACCAAGAAACTGCGCGAATCCCACCTGTCTCTGATGGATCAGCTGGAACCGCTGATGCGGCGGATTGAGGACGCGCGTGCAAAACGTCTGGCGCTGACCGCCGCACGCAAGAGCCACGATCTGCACCGCTTCGCCGCTGCCTTCCTGCCGGAGTATGAGCGCCGCAAGCAACTGCGCGGCTGGCTCGACTTTGATGACCTGATCCTGAAGGCGCGCCAGCTTCTTAACGATCCGGGCGTGGCCGCCTGGGTGCTGTATCGGCTGGACGGCGGCATCGACCACATCTTGGTGGACGAGGCGCAGGACACCAGCCCGGTGCAATGGGACGTGATCGAGAAGCTGGCGCAGGAATTCACCGCAGGCGAGGGCGCGCGTTCGGATGTGGAGCGCACCATCTTCGTGGTCGGTGACAAGAAGCAGTCGATCTATTCCTTCCAGGGCGCTGACCCGGATGCGTTTGACCGGATGCAGCTGGAGTTCGGCAACCGGCTGGCGGAAACCGGAGCCGGGCTGCAGGATGCCTCGCTCGATTTCTCCTTCCGCTCTTCTGCGGCAATCCTGAAGCTGGTCGACCTGGTGTTCAAGGACAGCCCGCGCGCCGGCTTTCGCAAGGACGCGCTGCACCGTGCCTTCAAATCGGACCTGCCGGGCCGGGTTGACCTGTGGCCGGTGGTCGAGAAGGTGGAGGATGACGCGGATCCCGACTGGACCAGCCCCGTCGACCGCCCCAGCAGCCGCCATCACACGGTGATCCTGGCGGAACGGATTGCCGGGTCGATCAAGCAGATGATTGAAAACGGCGTCACCATCCCCGAGGATGGCGCCGAACGCGGCACCTTTCAGCGCCGTCCGGTTCAGGCCGGCGATTTCCTGATCCTGGTGCAGCGCCGCTCTGACCTGTTTTCGGAAATCATCCGCGCCTGCAAGAAGGCGGAACTGCCCATTGCCGGCGCTGACCGGCTGAAAGTCGGCGCGGAACTGGCGGTGAAAGACATTGCCGCGCTTTTGCGGTTTCTGGCGCTGCCCGAGGATTCCTTATCCTTGGCGGAAGCGTTGAAATCGCCGCTGTTCGGCTGGAACGAGCAGGCCTTGTTCGACCTCGCGCACCGGCGGGAGGCCATGTATCTGTGGCCAGCCCTGCGCGACCGGGCAGGGGAGTTCCCGGAAACTATGGCAGTGTTGGATGACCTGCGCGCCAATGCGGATTTCCTGCGCCCATTTGACCTGATCGAACGCATTCTGACCCGCCACGGCGGCCGTCAGAAGCTGCTGGGTAGACTGGGGCCGGAGGCAGAGGATGGTATCAACGCGCTGTTGTCGCAGGCGCTGGCTTATGAGCGCACCGACGTGCCCAGCCTCACCGGGTTTCTGGTCTGGATGCAGACCGACGATCTGGAAATCAAACGCCAGATGGGCGCCGCCGGCAACATGATCCGGGTGATGTCGGTGCATGGGTCCAAGGGGCTGGAAGCGCCGATCGTGATCCTGCCGGACACCGCCAAACGCCAGGCTCCGCGCGACGCGGAGATCATGCTGGCCGAGGGCACCCCGGTCTGGAAGCTGCCCAAGGACCAGATGCCTGCCGCCATGCTGGCGGCCCGTGAAGCTGCGCAGGAAAAGCTGCAGAATGAACGTCTGCGGCTGCTCTATGTGGCTCTAACCCGGGCGGAAAAGTGGCTGATTGTCGCTGCCGCCGGCGACGCTGGCGAGCCGGGCGACAGCTGGTACCGCCTTACAGAGCGTGCCATGCGCGAGGGCGGTGCAGTGGAGCTTGATTGTCCTGGCGGGGCAGGATTGCGCCTGCAGCACGGGGATTGGGACGATCTGCCTTTGGTCGAAAAACCGGTCGAGAAGGCCATAAAACACTGCTTTCCAGAGGTCTTTTCCCGCGTGGCCAGAGCCTATGATCCGCCGCCGCCGGCGCTCAGCCCTTCCGACCTGGGCGGAGCGAAGGCCTTGCCGGGTGACTTGGGTCTGGAAGAGGAAGCCGCCAAGGCGCGCGGCAGCCGGCTGCACCTGCTGCTGGAGCACCTGCCGGGCCGCTCTGAAGGGGATTGGCCGCAGCTTGCCGGCAACTTGCTGCAGGGTGCCGAGGATACTGCAGAGCTGCTTGCCGAGGCGTCAGGTGTTCTTCAAAATGCCGACTTGTCCCATGTTTTCGCCCCGGAAACTCTGGCCGAAGTGCCCATCACCGCGGACCTGCACGGGACCCGCCTGCATGGCATCATCGACCGCCTGATTGTCACATCTGACACGGTGCTGGCCGTCGATTTCAAATCCAATGCCACCGTGCCTGCAACACCCGTTCTATGCCCCGAAGGGCTGCTGCGGCAGATGGGTGCCTACACTCATTCGCTGGCGCAGATCTACCCGGGCCGCACTATCGAAACCGCGCTTCTTTGGACCCGAACGGCCACGCTGATGCCGCTGCCGCACGAACTTGTGACAGCGGCGCTGATGCGGCGTCTGGAACCTTGACGATCCGTTAAGCCGTACATAGGTTCCAACTCCAGTTGCCACACACTCATGGAGACATGCATATGTCCACCGTAGCCGTCACCGACGCCACCTTTGACGCCGAAGTCAAGAATTCCGATATCCCCGTTGTGGTGGATTTCTGGGCCGAGTGGTGCGGTCCCTGCAAACAGATCGGCCCTGCTCTGGAAGAGCTGGCCGCGGAATTCGGCGGCAAGGTGAAAATCGCCAAAGTCGACGTTGACAGCAACCCGAACTCCGCTGCTGCCATGGGCGTGCGCGGCATTCCGGCGCTGTTCATCTTCAAGGATGGCCAGGTGATCTCCAACCGCGCCGGCGCCGCCCCCAAGGCCGCGCTGCAGAGCTGGATCGAAGAGTCGATCTGAGCCGGATCCAAATTGGATTTCCAAGGGCTGCCCCTGTCGGGGCGGCCCTTTTTTGTTTTGAGCGCTGGCGTACCGGCCGGCAGCAAACTGGCACTGTCCTTTGCGCTGATACCCTGCGACGGTTCGCCTTGGACAGGTAAAGGAGGCAAAATGGCAAAGACACGGGTACTGGTGGAATTCGGCATGGGCACGTCGCTGAGGCGCGAGGACTATACCGAAGCCGCCCGCCGCGCGATCAAGGACGCGCTGTGGCACAACTCCGTCAGCATGGCGGAATTGTTCGATTTCCAAAAGGAAGACATGATCATCGAAGCCGAGATCGGCGTTCAGAAACCGGAGGCGGTGGACGCGGAGGCGCTGCTGGAGATTTTCCCCTACGGCCAGCCCAGCATCCGGGTGGTGGAAGGCGGGCTCGACATCGGGAAGCCGCATGGCGGACGCACGGTGATTGCCAATGCGGCCGTGGTTGTATCCTTTGACATGGAGGCAGCGGAATGAGCGAGAAACGCATCATCCTGGAAATGGGCACCGGCAACGACCTTTACGGTCAGGATTACACCAAGGCTGCACGCCGTGCGGTGCAGGACGCGCTGCATCATTCGTCGATCACCCTGTTCGCCAAGCTTGGTATCGATCACAGCGAAATGCGCGTTGATGTGACCATCGGGGTGCAGCAGCCGGAGGCAGTTGATTGCGATCTGGTGGCGCAGGATCTGCCGCGGGGCAGGGCCAGCGTGCGTGCCGTCAAGGGCGGGCTGGATGTGGAGGATGCAGAAGCCGGCAGCCGCCATGTGGTGGCTACAGCGGCAGTCGAGGCCTGGCTGCCGGACCAGGCCCGGATATACAAAATCTCAGCCCCAAAATGAACAAAGCCGCCCGTTTCTGGGCGGCTCATTCAATGTCTTCGACCATTTTAGTCTCAGATCTTGGCGATGTCAGCCCGGCTCATGCCAATGTCATCCAGTTGTGCATCGGTCAGCCGGGCCAGAGCCTTGCGGGTCTCGCGGGCTTCATACCACTCCACGATGGAGGTTTTCACATTGGTCATAGCATCGACCACGCGGAGAACGGTGACTGCTCCGAGCGGCGCATGAATGTTTGCGGTCGTCATTTGCGCATATCCTTCTAAGAAACAGCCGACCCTGTGCCGGTTGTGAGCCTCATGTAGGATGCGCAGCTGAGTCCCGCAATTGCCGGTTCAACAGCCCCGCCTTGCGCTTTCTGCATAGCAGCAAAATGCCATGCGGACGTTGCAATGCCCACGATCCGGCCCGCTCCCTTGTGCCGGCGGGGGGATGGTTCCATATAGGGGGCAACTTAACGGAGGCATAAATGGCAGACGATCAATTCCCCGGCTGGCACGGCACCACCATCATCGGCGTCAAGAAGGGCGGGCAGGTTGTCATTGCCGGCGACGGCCAGGTGTCGCTGGGGCAGACTGTGATCAAGGGCACCGCCCGCAAGGTGCGGCGCCTGTCGCCTGGCGGCTTTGATGTGGTGGCGGGTTTTGCCGGCTCTACCGCGGATGCATTCACCTTACTGGAACGTCTGGAAGCCAAGCTGGAAGCCACCCCCGGGCAATTGGCCCGCGCCAGTGTTGAACTGGCCAAGGACTGGCGCACCGACAAATACCTGCAGAAACTGGAGGCGATGCTGATCGTCACCGACGGTACCGACATGTTCGTGATCACCGGCGCCGGCGACGTGCTGGAGCCTGAGCATGATGTTGCTGCCATCGGTTCCGGCGGCAATTTTGCCCTGGCTGCGGCCCGCGGCATGATGGACAGCGATAGATCCGCCGAAACCGTGGCCCGCGACGCCATGGCCATCGCCGCCGACATCTGCGTCTATACCAATGGCAGGCTGACGGTGGAAACCATCGGCCAGGACGGCTGAGATGAGCCGGATAGGTCAGGATGACCTGCGGGCCGCTGTTGGGTCAGGTTTGGTAAGCGAGGCACAGGCGGCGTCATTACTGGCGCTGGCAGACAGCCGGCGGGGGGCACGTGAAGACCTCGCCCCCGGAGATGAGCCTTTTGAGCTGTTCAAAGGTTTCAACGAGATTTTCATCGTCATCGGCCTGCTGATCCTGACCTCGGGCTGGGTGGGTTTCATCGCAATTGATCTGAGCGGATCTCCGAGCGACTATCAAAGAAAGACCGTAACGGCCGCCATCGTCGGCGCCGTCGTATTATGGGGTCTGTCCGGCTACTTCATCCGCCGTCGCCGCATGGTGGCGCCGGCGATTGCGCTGTCGCTGCTTTGGGCCATCAATGCGGGCACCGGTTTGAATGCCCAGTTTAGCCAGCCCTTCATGATTGCCCAGAACGATTATGGAAGCCTGCCGCTGCCCCTGGCATTGACAACAGCGGCCATCGCGCTCTTTTGGCTGCGCTTCCGGGTGCCATTTGCTATGGCTTTGATTGCGCTGGGAGTCTTTGCCTTTGCGCTGCTGTCCGGCGCCATTCAGGCCGGCACCCCGACAGGGATTGGCGATCTGTTCCTGCTGTCAGCCACAGGTTCGTTTGCCTGGATCACCCTGGCGGTTGGGTTGGCGGTGTTTGCCGTTGCCATGGGGTTTGACCTCAGCGATCCGCACCGCGTCACCAGGCGATCAGCGCAAGGGTTCTGGTTGCATGTCGTTGCCGCGCCAGCCCTGGTCAACACCATTGCTCTCAGCCTTCTGGACAATGGAACCTCCAGTTCAAATCTTCTCTTGTTTGCCGTCCTTGTACTGTTTGCCCTCATCGCAATCATCATCGACCGCCGGTCCTTCCTGATTGCCGCCATCGGCTACAGCGTCACCCTGGCCGGCGCCGTGTTCAACGGCGAAGGCACCGCCATCACCATACTGGCGCTTGGTGTGTTTCTGGTTGCCCTCGGCGCCTTCTGGAGCCGCATCCGAGCGGCCATGCTTACCCCCTTGACCGGTGTGCTGCCACTTGACCGGCTGCCGCCCTCACACTGAAACGGAAAGACCCATGACTGATCTGACCCCGCGCGAAATCGTTTCCGAACTGGACCGCTTTATTATCGGCCAGAAGGAAGCCAAGCGTGCCGTAGCAGTAGCGCTGCGCAGCCGCTGGCGGCGCAAGCAACTGGCCGACGACTTGCGCGACGAGGTATATCCCAAGAACATCCTGATGATTGGGCCCACCGGCGTCGGCAAGACCGAGATTTCCCGCCGCCTGGCCAAGCTCGCGCGGGCACCTTTCATCAAATTGGAGGCCACCAAGTTCACCGAAGTCGGCTATGTCGGCCGTGACGTGGAACAGATCATCCGCGACCTGGTGGACAGCGCCATTGCTCAGACCCGCGAGTACATGCGCGAAGACGTGAAGGCCAACGCCCACAAGGCTGCAGAGGACCGCGTTGTGGAAGCCATCGCCGGCACCGATGCCCGTGAAGCCACCCGCGAAATGTTCCGCAAAAAGCTGAAGGCGGGCGAACTCGACGACACGGTGATCGAGCTTGATGTGGCCGACAACTCCAATCCGATGGGCATGTTCGAAATTCCAGGCCAGCCCGGCGGCGGTAACATGGGGATGCTGAACCTGGGCGACCTGTTCGGCAAGGCGATGGGCGGGCGCACCACCCGCAAGAAGATGACCGTTTCCGAAAGCTATGAGGTGCTGATCGGCGAAGAGGCCGACAAGCTGCTGGACGACGAAACCGTTACCCGCACTGCTCTGGAAGCCGTCGAACAGAACGGCATTGTGTTCCTGGATGAGATCGACAAGGTTTGCGCCCGCCAGGAAACCCGTGGCGGAGATGTCAGCCGCGAAGGCGTGCAGCGCGACCTGCTGCCGCTGATCGAAGGCACCACCGTCAGCACAAAGCACGGGCCGGTCAAGACCGACCATATTCTGTTTATCGCCTCAGGTGCATTTCACATTGCCAAACCGTCCGATCTGCTGCCGGAACTGCAAGGCCGCCTGCCAATCCGGGTGAACCTCAGGCCACTGACCGAAAAGGACTTTGTCCGCATCCTCACCGAGACCGACAACGCGCTGACGCGACAGTACACAGCGCTGATGGGGACCGAGGAAGTTGAAGTGACTTTCACGGAGGACGGTATCGCTGCACTGGCCAAGATTGCGGCCGAGGTGAACCAGACAGTGGAAAACATCGGCGCACGGCGGCTCTATACCGTGATGGAACGTGTCTTCGAAGAGCTATCGTTCACGGCGCCGGACCGCTCTGGAGAGGCCGTCACGGTTGACGCAGCCTTTGTCAAAAAGAACCTGGGCGAGCTTGGCCAGTCTGCGGATGTCAGCCGTTACGTGCTGTAAACCGCCATCATCAGGCACAGCCACTGGACAATGGCGGCAGGTCGGATAGCCTGCCGCCATTTGAGTTTGGGGGCTGGCACCATGCAGGATCTGCGCGCGGTTTGCGTTTTTTTACTGATTTGGCTGGCAGGTTGTGCGGACAGATCCTACTCGCCGACAGTCCCTGAAGCCTTGGACGTTGGACAACCCGCAACTGTCTTTGCAGCTACAAACCGGGAACCCTTGCCCGATGGCACGTTCGGAGCCGAGAGAACCGACGGTTTAAGCCTGCTTGAATTGACAGTTTCAATTCCGCCCGAACACACACCCGGCTCTCTGAAATTCGGTTACGCAAATCCGGACCCTTCGGCTGAGTTCACTATGGCGGGCCGCAGGAAATTTCAAACTGAGGCCGCCTTTTCTTCCAGGCTGCAACAGGAATTGGCCAAGTTTCCAGCCAATGAGCGGGACGTTACAGTTTTTGTGCACGGCTTCAATTCCACCCAGGCGGAAACAGCGTTCAGAGCCGCCCAGCTGACACATGACCTGAATGTTCCCGGTGCAACTGTCATTTATTCCTGGCCCAGCAAAGGCAAGGCGCTTGGCTATGCCTATGACGGTGACAGTGTTCTGTTCGCCCGTGACGGTCTGGAGTCTCTGCTGCGCAAGCTGCGCAGCTTCGGCGCTAGCCGGGTTGTTGTCGTGGCACATTCGATGGGCGGGCTTCTCACCATGGAGGCGCTGCGGCAGATCGAGATCAAGTCGCCAGGGTGGACCGCGCGTAACCTGGGCGGCGTGGTGCTGATGTCACCGGATCTGGACGTGGATGTTTTCAAATCGCAAATGAGCCGCTTTGCAGAAGTCCCGCAGCCGTTTGCGATTTTCGTTTCGCAAAAGGACAATATCCTGACCCTGTCGCAGCGGCTGCGCGGGTTGAACGGGCGTGCAAGGCTCGGCAACCTGAACAATGCAGAGGAGATCAGTGATCTCCCCGTGGAGATTATTGATACGACAGCTTTTGCTGATGAAGCGGAATCCCAGCATTTTGTCGCTGCGACCTCGCCAGCGCTGCTGGCGCTGCTGAACGGTGCGCGTGAAACAGCACAAACCTTTGACCGTGATCAGGATCGTCTGCGCAGGCTTTTGCCCGGTCAAGTCATTGTCCGGGACAACGCAATTGAAATCGCCCTGGACGGCCCCCCGTCGGACAATCGGTGAATTCCCTTAACGGCTGCGCCTGAGATAGACATAGTAGGCGCCTTCTCCGCCATGGCTGATGTGGGCCGGCGTGACCTGCAAGACGGCTTGCGACAAAGGCGGCAGGGCCAGCCACTGCGGCACCTTGTGACGCAGGACACCGCGCGGCACCGGCATCGGACCCGGCTCGTCCCGGTCCTTTCCCTTGCCGGTTACCACCAGCACCAGCCGCTTTCCCGACGCCTGTGCCGACAAGATAAAGCGCGTGAGAGAAGGATGCGCAGTGTCGATCCGCATGCCATGCAGATCCAGTTTACCTTCCGGCCGGATCTTTCCGCGCTTCATGCGGCGGAAGGCCTTTTCGTCCATTTGCAGCGGATCACTGGAAAGGCTGCGGGCTATCGTTGGTTTCAGATCGTGTTTGAGGGGTTTCACCTTGGCCCGGCTGCCAATCTCAAACGCGGTCATGCGCGGCTCCGGCTGCTTGACCGGTTTGGGTTTGGGCATCGGCGGAGCTGGCGGCGAAGAATGCGCACCCGGATGCAACCGCTCTGTGTGCTTCACGACCTTGTGCCAAAGGTCGATTTCGTCGCCTGTCAGTTTGCGCCGTGTCATTCAAATGTCTTCCGGCAGCATCGCATAGGCCCGCTGGATCGGCAGCAGCAGCACCATCCGGCCCGGGTCTTTCATGGTGCCAGCGGTCTCGCCCGCTGCATCACCTGTTCCGACAAAGATGTCGGCCCGCTGTGCGCCCTTGATCGCAGAGCCGGTATCCTGCGCGACCATCAGCCGCCGCAGCGGCATATGCCCGTCCTTTTCCACCCAGACCGGCGCACCGAGCGGGGTGTAGGCAGGATCGGCGGCAATGGTGCGCATTGGTGTGACAGACCGGTTCATCGCGCCAAGCGGCCCCTTGGACGCCGCAACTTTGCGCACCTCCCGGAAGAACACATAGGAAGGATTGTGGAACAACAGTTCCTTGCCGTCGGCCGGGTTGCGGCGCACCCAGGACTTAATCACCTGGGCACTCACCTGGTGGGCGTTGTAGACGCCGCGGCGCACCAGTTCCTGACCGATGGATTTATAGGGATGACCGTTGGCCCCGCCATAGCCCACGCGAATTGTGGAGCCATCAGGCAAGCGAATTCGACCGGATCCTTGGATTTGCAGAAAGAACAGCTCCACCGGATCATCGACCCAGGCGATTTCCAGACCCCGGCCCTGCATCACGTCGCTGGTCAGGATATCCCGCCGCGGCAACCACAAGCCGTCACCCCGTGCCTCGGGCGGCATCTTGTAAACCGGATAACGGAAGCGGCCCGTGGGATAGCGGGAGCCACTCAGTTCTGGCTCGAAGTAGCCAGTAAACAAGGCAGGGTTACCGTCTTCGATCAGAACCGGACGGAAGAACAACTCAAAAAAGGCCTTTGCACCTTCTTTTGGCTGGGACTGTGCTGCGTTGCACAAGGCCGCCCAGTCAGGGTCCTTGAGGTCCTGGCAGGTTCCCAGGAAAACCTCCAGCGCAGCCGCGTGGTTATCCTTTTCCCAGCCATCCAGCTGGGAAAATTCCAGAATGCTGGACACAGTTTCGGAGTGCGCCCCGGAGGCGGTCATCGCGGCACCTGCAATCGCAGCTGCCCCAAGTGCCCCCCGAAGCGCCGCAATCATGCGTCCGTCGCGACAAGCTGCCAATTCGGATCGTCGCTGCCCATGTTGCGGGCAAAGACCCAGGTGTCCTTTTGGCGTTTCACCGCCTTGGGGTCGCCCTCGACGATGTCGCCGCCGCGGTCCCGCACAACCGAGGTCAGCTCGCCGACGAACCGCATGGTGATCTCGGCTCGTCCCGACTGGGCATCAAATTGCGCGTCTGCCAGCGATGTTTCACGCACGCCAATGAATTCAGCCTCGATCTTAAGGCCCTGGTCTTCGCGATGCGCGACAGCTTCGACGAAGCTGTCGAACACATCCTCGGCCAGGAAGGGCTGGATTTCATCCAGGTTGCCGTGCTCAAACCCCATCAGGATCATTTCATAAGCGCCGCGGGCGCCCTGGACAAAGTCCTGAACCTGGAACGAGGGTTCAACCCGTTTCATGGACGCCAAGGCCTGCGCCTGCGGACTGCCTTCAGCGACATAATCGGTGATGTCACGGTCCGGGCCGCCTTCGATCACTTCCAGATCCGGACGGCGGCTTTTGGCTTCGGATTTTGGCAGCGGCGGTTTTTCGAACCCTTCGCGTGTTCCTAGAACGCTTTTCAAGCGCAGGATCAGAAACACGGCAATACCGGCCAGAACCAATAGCTGAATCACAGGCGACTCCATGGATACCTCATGCTAGGCGTTCGTGCTTTGTTTGAAACCAAAGCGATCAGACCTTATGTAGGTGACGGGCGGGAGCAAGTCTACCGCCCGGACGTATGATCGCAAGGAAACCCCATGTATCTCTTCCTGGCCTTTCTGATGGTTCCCATCATTGAAATTGCTTTGTTTATTCAGGTCGGCGGCGCCATCGGCCTGTGGCCGACCCTGGCCATCGTGGTTCTGACCGCAGTATTGGGCACCTGGCTGGTCAAAACCCAGGGGCGGATAGCAATGGGACAGCTGCGGTCATCCTTTCAACAGCTGTCCGATCCGGCGGAACCGCTGGCACATGGAGCAATGATCCTGTTTGCCGGCGCTTTGCTGCTGACACCTGGTTTCTTTACCGACGCAGCTGGCTTTGCTCTTCTGATGCCACCTGTGCGGCTGGCGGTTTACCGCTATTTGCGCGCCCGTATCACTGTGGCTCAGTTTCAGATGGGACCGGGCAGCATGCAGAGCCGCCACTATCCCGGCACCTCTGGCAGGCCGGATGATGTCATTGATGGCGATTACAAAGATGTGACCCCAGGTCAGCGCCCAAGCGGCACTTCAGGCTGGGTTGACGGCCCCCGTTGAGCTGCCTGAACCAAGCTGTTAAGCACGTTTCAAAGTATATTTTCAGGAGTATCCCCATGGCCGAAAACGGCGAAGCGCAGCAGCAGCCGCAAGTCCAGATGAACATTCTGGCCCAGTTCATCCGCGACATGTCGTTCGAGAACGTGATGGCGCAAAAAGGCACCGGCGGCGAAGTTCAGCCTGACGTCAGCGTACAGGTGAACCTGGATGCGAAGAAACGCTCGGCAGAGAACCAGTACGAGGTTGTCACCAAGCTGACCGTGGAATCCAAGAACAAGGAAGGCGGCAACGTCCTGTTCGTGCTGGAGTTGGAATACGTTGGTGTTTTCAACATCGTCGGTATTCCGGAAGACCAGCTGCATCCGTTCCTGCTGATCGAATGCCCGCGCATGACTTTCCCGTTCCTGCGCCGCATCGTTTCCGACGTGACCCGCGACGGCGGCTTCCCGCCGCTGAACCTGGACAACATCGATTTTGTGGCGATCTACCGCAACGAGCTGGCCCGACGCCAGTCCGAAGCGGCAGCAGCGGCCCCCACACAGTAAGCAGGTCTAGTTTACTTTAGGAAACGCCGCTGACATTCAGCGGCGTTTTTTGTTTGTGCCATCTGCAGTGTTAAGCGGTCTTCCATAGAGCACCATCACCCATCTTGCCGACAAATGCCTCATGCGCTTCCAGTTCCTTAGCTGTGATCCGCGGTGGCAGCGGCGATTGCCGGGGGGCAGGGCGCCAGTCATCCTCTGCTTGGGCAGTGGCGGAAGAGCTGGCTTGTGTGGAAAGGCCGAAATCCGGCTGCCGGCCGCCGATCAGCTCCAGGTAGACGTCTGCGAGAATTTCGGAGTCGAGAAGTGCTCCGTGCAGGGTCCTGTTGGAATTGTCGATGTTGAACCGTCGGCAAAGCGCGTCCAGAGTCGCGGGCGAACCAGGGAAGCGCTGGCGCGCCATTGCCAGCGTGTCGATTGCCTGATCCATTGGAAGTTTGGGCAGCCCCATCCAGTCGAGTTCCGCATTCAGGAACTTCATGTCAAAGCCGGCGTTATGAATGACCAGTTTGGAATCCTGCACAAAATCCAGAAACTTCTGGCCAACCTTGGCAAAGACCGGCTTGTCCCTCAACGTCACTGCCCCGGGCTCTGGTTTCTGCGGCGGCTCCAGAAGGTCCGGCCCGATGCCATGGACCGAAAACGCCTCCGCCGGCATTGACCGTTCCGGGTTGATGTAAACGTGAAACGTTTCTCCGGTCGGCATGTGGTTGTAGAGTTCCACCGCGCCGATCTCGACGATCCGGTCCCCCGAAAACGGATCGAATCCGGTGGTTTCAGTATCGAGAACGATTTCACGCATGGCCGATCTTGCTCCTGATATCTGAGAGGATCTCTGCCACCTGCGCGGCGGCATGGTCGAGAGTATCTGTCTCGATCACATAGTCCGCGCGGGAGAGTTTTTCCTCAATTGGCATCTGTTTCTGCAGAATATGCCGGAATTGCTCAACCGTCATCGTGCCGCGGGCAAGAACCCTCTCTTGCTGGGTCTGCGCATCTACTGTCACGCAGGCCACCGCATCCATTTCCGCGTTGCCCCCGGTCTCAAACAGAAGCGGGATGTCGAACACCAGTATGTCGCTTTGCGCCGCTGCCCGGAACGCCGCCCGGTCCTGCGCGACCAGCGGATGCACAATGGCCTCAATATGCGCCAGCGCTTCCGGATCGCGTCCGATAATCTGCTTCAGCACTTCACGACTGACCTCATCCCTCTCCACAGCTTCAGGAAAGGCAGCCTGCATGGGCACAACGGCAGCACCACCCTTGCCGTAAAGCCGATGAACCGCTGCATCGGCATCCCAAACCGCGCAGCCCTGTGCCGCAAACAACTGGGCCGTGGTGCTTTTGCCCATACCGATGGAGCCGGTGAGACCAAGGCTGAAACTCATCCGAGCACCGCGTCCCGCGTGGCAGCGTTAACTTCCGGACGGTGGCCGAACCAGCGCTCAAACCCCGGAACCGCCTGGTGCAGGAGCATGCCCAGCCCATCAACCACGGTGCAGCCCGCGTCCTCTGCTGTCTGCAAAAGATCGGTTTTGAGGGGCGCGTAGATAAGGTCAGTCACCACCGCACTGGTTTGCAAGCCATCAAACGGCACCCGAAGACGCGGCTTGCCGACCATACCAAGCGAGGTTGTGTTCACAATCAGCGCACCTTCCTCAACGATGTTGCCGGCCTGAAGCCACTCCACCACTTTAACCCGGTTCCCGAAATCCTTGTGCAGCTGATCAGCGCGGTCCCGGGTGCGGTTGCTCAGTAGGATTTCCGGAACACCTGCTTCCAACAAAGATGCAACAACCGCCCGGCAAGCGCCGCCGGCACCCAACACGACCGCAGGCCCAGACTGAGGGTCCCAATCCGGCACTCCCTGATGCAGGTTGGTAATAAACCCGTAACCATCCGTGTTATCAGCTAAAATGGTCCCGTCTGAGCGGAAAGTCAGCGTGTTGGCCGCTCCGATCAGCTTGGCACGGTCTGTCACCTTGTCGGCGATTTCCATCACCGCTTCCTTGTGCGGGATGGTCACATTTGCCCCAACAAACCCCATCTTCGGCATCATCCGAAGGGTTTCGGAAAGGTCTTCCGGCTCTACGTGCAAGGGAACATAGTGACCAGAGATACCATGCGTCCTCAGCCAGTGGCCATGAAGTTGAGGCGACTTGGAATGCGCAACCGGACAGCCGATAACGCCGGCAAGCGGGATTCTTGCATCTGTCATTGCTCGATCACCCCCTGAAGTCCCAAGTAACTGATAAGCTCCATCAACGGTAGTCCCAAGACATTAAAGTAGCTGCCCTCTATGCTGGCAAACAACCGCACCCCCTCCTCCTCCAGCTTGTAAGCACCGACCGCGTGGCGGATGCTGTCCCAGTTCCGGGTGACATAGCTTTCCAGATAGCTGTCACTGCACTTGCGCATCGCCAGCCGGACTTGCCCCACATGGCGCCAGAGCGGTTTTCCATCACGGTAAATTACCGCGGCAGACAAAAGCATATGGCGTTTGCCGCGCATGTCCTTCAACTGACGCAGTGCTTCCTCGGAGCTGGCAGGTTTGGAAAGGATACTTCCTTCGAAATCCAGAACTTGATCACATCCCAGCACCAGCTTTCCAGGGTGCTTTCCGCTTATCTTACGTGCCTTTGCCTCTGCCAGCGCATCAGCAATGTCCCGCGGCGGAGCCTGTTCGGTCAGCAACGCCAACTTGATTGACTCCTCATCTAGGCGCGGCACGTCAGGCTCGAACTTAATACCGGCCTGACGCAACAGATGCGCCCGGATTTCGGAACCGGAAGCCAGCACAATGTGGGCAGTCATGTGGAAAACCCCGTGGGAAAGACGCAGATCGTTTCAGGACGTTTTGTATGGTTTTCCGCGGTTAAGTAAAGACTCCAGGGGTTGACGCAAATCTCAGGATTCTGCCGGCCGAGTCGTCCTTTGTGAGTCAGGATAACTTCTGAATCGTGGATATGCCGGCTCTCCCCGGTTCATCCCGCTGTTATCCCCAAGACAAGAAAGGTAAACTGATCCTTAACAAGCCATGTTTTACGGGCGTTAAGGAATTTTCCACGTCTCCTGTCCCATGCACGCTGGAATCTTATCCCTGCTGGGGATAAGCGGAGGAAGATGCACTTATCCACTGGAATCCACGCACACTACAAAAACATCATCCTTCTAATATTTCTTTAATTATTAGGGTGGTCCGATCTGACCGGGGAGAACAGACCATGGACCTGAGCGATTTGATGTTCACGCTCTACCCATATGCCAAGTCACTGCACATCATGGCCGTGCTGAGCTGGATGGCAGGGCTCTTCTATCTCCCCCGTCTGTATGTGTACCATGTGGAACAGGCAGAGAAGGTTCAGAACGCAGTCCCGATTTTCCTTACCATGGAAGAAAAGCTTCTCCGGATCATCATGCGGCCTGCAATGTATGTGTCCTGGGCTGCTGGCCTGTTCATTGTTCTGACACCGGGCATTGTTGACTGGAGCTATCTGTGGCCCTGGATCAAGGGAGTATCCGTGATCGGCATGACCTGGTTCCATCACTGGCTTCTGTTTCGCTACCGTGATTTCAAAGAAGGCCAGAATACACTGACCGGACGGCAATTCAGGCTGATGAATGAGGTGCCAACTGTTCTGATGGCGGTGATCGTGATCTCGGTTATCTTCAAATTCTGACGGAGCGGCGCTGGGACGGGGGCTGTAGCTGTGAAACGTTTACAGCCGGCGTTTGACTCATCTGAAGCGAGTCCCTATGTATGGCTCTCAGCGGGCCCGTCCGGGCAGCCGTGTTTTCCAATCCTGTCGTGTGACCGACCCCCGAACGAGCGGGGAGTAGAGGCCGTATCTATATGACCGTGCAATCCCTGAATCTGTCCGATCTCAAGGCGAAAAGCCCCAAAGCGCTGCTGGCGATGGCTGAGGAGCTGGAGATCGAAAACGCCTCGACCATGCGCAAGGGCGAGATGATGTTCCAGATCCTGCGGGAACGCGCGGATGAAGGCTGGGACATCGGCGGCGATGGTGTGCTGGAAGTGCTGCAGGACGGTTTTGGGTTCCTGCGCTCGCCTGAGGCAAACTACTTGCCGGGTCCGGACGACATTTATGTCTCCCCTGAAATGATCCGCCAGTACTCGCTGCGCACCGGTGATACCGTGGAGGGGCAAATCAAGGCACCGTTGGAGACAGAGCGTTATTTTGCGCTGACCAATGTCACCAAGATCAACTTCGAGGAGCCTGAAAAGGCCCGTCATAAGATTGCGTTCGACAACCTGACGCCGCTCTATCCCGATGAACGCCTGAAGATGGAGATCGAGGATCCCACCATCAAGGATCGCTCTGCCCGGGTGATCGACCTGGTGGCCCCCATTGGCAAGGGGCAGCGTTCTCTGATCGTGGCGCCGCCGCGCACCGGTAAGACGGTGATCCTGCAGAACATCGCGCACTCGATCGAAAAGAACCATCCGGAGTGCTACCTGATCGTTCTGCTCATCGACGAACGCCCGGAAGAGGTGACGGACATGCAGCGCTCGGTGAAAGGGGAGGTCGTCTCCTCTACCTTCGACGAGCCGGCGACCCGCCACGTTGCGGTCTCGGAGATGGTCATCGAAAAGGCAAAGCGCCTGGTAGAGCACAAACGAGATGTTGTTATTCTTCTAGATTCGATCACAAGACTTGGTAGAGCGTTCAATACAGTGGTGCCGTCCTCCGGTAAGGTTTTGACCGGTGGTGTGGATGCTAACGCTCTGCAGCGCCCGAAACGCTTCTTTGGTGCTGCGCGCAATATCGAAGAAGGCGGTTCGCTGACCATCATTGCCACAGCGCTGATCGACACCGGTTCGCGCATGGACGAGGTGATCTTTGAAGAATTCAAGGGTACCGGCAACTCGGAAATCGTGCTGGACCGCAAGATTGCCGACAAGCGCGTGTTCCCGGCGATCGACATCCTCAAGTCCGGCACCCGGAAAGAAGATTTGCTGGTCGATAAGGGCGATCTGGCAAAAACCTTTGTGCTACGCCGGATCCTGAATCCGATGGGCACCACCGACGCAATCGAATTCCTGCTGTCCAAGTTGAAGCAGACCAAGTCGAACTCCGAGTTCTTCGATTCGATGAACACCTGATCCGGGCCGGCAAGAGAGAAAGGCCATCCCATGGACACGATCTTTGCGCTGGCCTCCGCCCAAGGGAAGGCCGGGGTTGCGGTGATCCGCGTCTCCGGTCCGCTGGCGCTCAGCGCGGGCGCGGCGCTTTGTGGTGGAATTCTGCCGGCCCGGGGTTCCAGCCTAAGGATTCTGAAAGACGAATCGGGTGAACGCCTGGACGAGGCTCTGGTCCTGAGTTTTACTGCTCCCAACAGTTTCACAGGTGAAAATACTGTTGAATTTCAAACACATGGGAGTACCGCAGTTGTTTCTGCGGTCCTTGAGACTTTGCGGCGAATCGATGGACTTAGGATCGCTGAACCTGGCGAGTTCACTCGCCGGGCCTTGGAAAACGGAAACTTGGATCTCGCTCAGGTTGAAGGACTGGCTGATCTTATTGACGCGGAAACCGAAGCGCAGAGAAAGCAAGCGCAAGTCATTCTCGCCGGCGGGCTAGGGAAACTCGCGGAAAATTGGCGGGCGAAGCTGATCCGGGCTGCGTCCTTGATCGAAGTGACCATTGATTTCGCTGATGAGGACGTACCAGTTGATGTCACTCCGGAAGTGTCCGGTCTGCTAGACGAAGTTCAGACCGGCCTCGAAAAGGAGACCGCAGGCGTAAAGATCGCAGAACGTATACGTAGCGGTTTCGAGGTTGCAATTGTCGGCGCTCCGAATGTCGGGAAGTCCACTCTTCTGAATGCACTGGCCGGCCGCCAGGCTGCCATCACTTCCGAATATGCCGGTACAACCCGTGATATTATCGAAGTTCGCATGGACCTTGCCGGCTTGCCAGTGACTTTGCTGGATACTGCCGGCCTGCGGGACACCGAAGACCACGTTGAGGGTATTGGCATTGCTTTGGCGCGCGAGCGGGCTGAAAACGCCGATTTGCGGGTGTTTCTGGCGGAAGACAATGACGTCTTGGATGTTGAAATGCGGGCCGGCGACATTCGTTTGCGGCCAAAGGCGGATCTACGTGCCGATCAGGTAAACGCAATTTCCGGTCAGTCCGGGCACGGGGTCGATAGACTGATTGATCATGTAGCACTGGTTCTCAAGAACCGGTCTGCTCAGGCCGGCATCGCCACTCGGGCGCGTCACCGGGACGCCATGCTTTCAGCCTTGGTTAACCTTACTAAAGCACAGAACATACTGAAGCGTGGACCGGAATTTTATGATATTGCCGCCGAAGAAATGCGTTCGGCAATCCGCGCCTTGGAAATGCTTGTAGGGCGTATCGGGGTTGAAAATCTCCTGGATGAGATTTTCTCTAGTTTCTGTCTGGGTAAGTGAAGGAGTGTTTCACGTGAAACATTCATCTTATGATGTGATTGTTGTCGGCGGCGGACATGCCGGTACCGAAGCGGCCCACGCATCGGCACGGATGGGCGCATCAACCGCACTGGTGACTTTGGACCGGGGCGGTATCGGGGTGATGTCATGCAACCCCGCAATTGGTGGCCTAGGAAAGGGCCATCTCGTTCGGGAAATTGACGCTATGGATGGCGTCATGGGGCGTGTTGCGGATCTCGCAGGCATCCAATTCCGCTTGCTGAACCGGCGTAAGGGGCCGGCTGTACAGGGGCCGCGTGCTCAATCAGACCGCAGTATCTACCGCCGGGAAATGCTCCATCTGACGGAAGCCCAGAAGAACCTGGATGTACTAGAAGGCGAGGTGACAGATTTCCTGATGTCCGGGCAGTCTGTGGCTGGCGTGATACTCTTCGACGGAAGCGAGATTCCGGCCAAGTCAGTGGTTCTGACATCGGGCACCTTCCTTCGCGGTCTAATTCACATCGGCGATGTCTCTAAACCAGGGGGGCGAATGGGGGATAAGCCTTCGGTCAAGCTTGCCGAGCGCCTTGACAGCTTTGAACTGCCGCTAGGCCGCTTGAAGACTGGCACGCCGCCCCGACTGGATGGGAAAACCATAAACTGGGGCGTCCTGGACGCGCAGCCTGGTGATGATGACCCGGTTTTCTTCTCCTTTCTCACAAAGACACTGAATACCAGACAGGTGTCGTGCGGCATCACGCATACAAACTCAAAAACTCATGACATCATTCGCCGGAACCTCGACCGTTCGGCAATGTACGGCGGGCATATTGAGGGAGTAGGGCCTCGTTACTGCCCGTCGATCGAAGACAAAATTGTTCGGTTTGCAGAAAAGGACTCTCATCAGATCTTTCTGGAGCCGGAAGGCGTATCAGATCACACGGTTTACCCAAACGGTATCTCCACCAGCCTGCCTGTAGAAGTTCAGGAAGATTATGTGCGCTCGATTGTTGGCCTCGAACAAGCTGTCATTCTACAGCCAGGGTACGCAATTGAATATGACTATGTAGATCCTCGCGCGCTACAACTGGATCTGTCCTTGAAGGATGTGCCTGGCCTATACCTCGCAGGGCAGATTAATGGCACGACGGGCTATGAGGAAGCGGCCGCGCAGGGTCTTGTCGCGGGACTTAATGCAGCGCGACGGGCGATGGGTGATGAGCCTGTGAATTTCAGCCGGTCAAATAGCTATATCGGCGTGATGATCGACGATTTGACGACAAATGGAGTCACCGAACCTTACAGAATGTTCACGTCCCGCGCGGAATTCCGTTTGTCTCTTAGAGCCGATAATGCGGATCAAAGACTCACACCTCTTGCGATTGAATTGGGATGTGTGGGCGATGCGCGCCAAGAGGCATTCGTGAAAAAGAGCGAAAATCTGGTTTCAGCGCGCCGGATGCTTGAAGCGCATAGCTATACGCCAAAGCAAGTCGCGTCTGCCGGGATCCGGATAAATCAAGATGGCAACAAGCGGACGGGTCTGGATGTTCTGGCCTTCCCGGACGTCAGTTTCGAAGATGTGATTCAACTGATGCCGGGATTGGTGGAGGTAGAACCGGAGATTCGCCGGCAAATGGAACGGGATGCTCTGTACGCGAACTACATCGCCCGTCAGGAGCGGGAAATCTCCGCTTTGAAACGAGACGAAGGTCATTCGATACCAGCTAGCTTCAGCTATGAGGGGATTGAGGGGCTTTCCAAGGAACTCCAGCAGAAGCTTAAACGTGCTAGCCCGCAGACTTTGGCGCAGGCAGCCCGAATTGATGGTATGACACCGGCGGCCCTTGCACTCATCCTCGCAAGGATTCGAAGAGAAAAGGTAGGTCAGGAGAAAACTGCATGAGCAGTAAGGAACTCCTCGGTTCTCTCAATGTTTCACGTGAAACAATGCAGCGCCTAGATGTTTTCGACAAAGTCATTCACAAGTGGAATCCAAAGATTAACCTGGTATCCCGGTCCAGTATGGATCAGCTTTGGACCCGTCATATAGCAGACTCGATCCAGGTTTTCCGTTGCGTCGGAACACCGGATCATTGGGTTGATATTGGCAGTGGTGGAGGGTTTCCGGGACTTGTCGTTGCAATTCTAGCCGCTGATGAGGCGCCTGGAATGAAAGTTACGCTGATTGAGAGCGATCAGCGTAAATCAGCATTCCTACGGACAGCGGCTAGGGAGTGCGGGGTGCCTCTTTCCGTGATTAGTGGCCGAATTGAACGGGTTGAACCCCAGAACGCGAATGTCCTTTCCGCCCGGGCACTGGCCAGTTTGGAAGATCTGATCGAGTTTGCAGATCGTCACCTTGCGTCAGACGGTACTGCTGTCTTTCCAAAAGGGGAGAACTGGAAAAAAGAAGTGGATAAAACGCGGCAGCGATGGCGGTTTGAAATGGAAACCGCTAGAAGTTTGACTGAGCCAGAAGCAGTAATCCTGAAAATCAGGGGAGTGGAACGTGTCTGATTATTCCCGGCCGGAGGGGCCTCGTATTATCGCGGTCGCAAATCAGAAAGGCGGAGTAGGGAAGACAACAACGGCTATCAATCTCGCAGCAGCTTTGGTGGAATGCGGCCTTCGTGTGCTGGTCGTTGACCTGGATCCGCAAGGAAACGCATCCACTGGATTGGGCATTGTAGCTTCTGACCGGGATCTGACAACTTATGATCTCCTTGTGGAGGATGCATCCCTGACCGATGTCATCCGGCAAACCGCGATTGAAGACCTTTGCATTATTCCGGCAACTGTTGATCTGAGTTCTGCGGATATTGAGTTGTTCACCAATGAAAAGCGAAGCTTTCTACTGCATGACGCGCTGCGCCAAACGGCAATGGATGATTATGACTGGGACTATGTTCTGATTGATTGTCCACCGTCTTTGAATCTTCTGACGGTCAATGCGATGGTCGCCGCGCATTCAGTTCTGGTTCCCTTGCAAAGCGAATTCTTTGCGTTGGAAGGGGTTACACAACTGATGCTGACGATCCGCGAAGTCCGGCAGTCGGCGAATCCGAACCTGCGCATCGAGGGAATTGTTCTGACCATGTTTGACCGGCGCAACAATTTGTCACAACAGGTTGAGCAAGATGCGCGCGATAATCTGGGTGACCTGGTGTTCCAAACGAAGATTCCGCGCAATGTGCGTGTCAGCGAAGCACCGTCTTATGCTCAGCCTGTCCTAAACTATGACAGTAACTCCCAAGGTGCACAGGCTTATCGGGCACTGGCAGAAGAAATCCTGAATAAACATCACAAGATAGCGGCGTAAATGCAAAAAACGAACCGGAGGCATCCATGGCAGACAAGAAAACAAAACCACGCGGGCTGGGCCGGGGATTGTCGGCGTTGATGGCGGATGTGAACCCCGCTCCTGTGAGCACGCAAGCAGAGGCACCGAGGAATGCGGAAATACTGGTGCCGATCGAGAATGTCATTGCCAACCCCAACCAGCCGCGCCGGCAGTTCCTGCAGGAAGATCTGGATGATCTGACGGCCTCCATCAAGGAGAAGGGGGTCTTGCAACCGCTGATCGTGCGGCCCAGGACCGGCGGGAAATATGAAATTGTCGCAGGTGAGCGCCGTTGGCGGGCGTCCCAAGCGGCCCAGCTGCATGAAGTTCCTGTTCTGATCCGGGATTACTCCGATCTGGAAATGATGGAAGTTGCCATCATTGAAAACATCCAGCGGTCTGATCTGAACGCGATGGAAGAGGCGCAAAGCTACAAGCAGCTGATGGAAAAATTCGGCCATACCCAAGAAAAGATGGCAGAGGCGCTCGGAAAAAGCCGCAGCCACATTGCCAACTTGGTGCGTCTATTGCATCTGCCTGAGGATGTTCAGACCCTCGTCCAGGAACGTAAACTTTCGGCGGGCCATGCACGTGCATTGATTACGTCCGACAATGCGTCTGAGTTGGCGACGAAGATCGTAAAAGGCGGCTTGTCTGTCCGTGCAACTGAAGCATTAGTCAAAAAGGATGCCGCGGGTATACAGACAGGCGGGCCTAAAAAGGCACGCAAAGTGCCAGAGAAGGATGCCGACACCCGGGCATTGGAAGGCGACCTATCCGCTATGCTGAAAATGAAGGTTTCGATCGACCATAAACCTGGCGGTGAGGCCGGCGCGGTGACGATCAGCTATGAGTCCCTGGATCAGCTGGATGAGCTGTGCAATCTGCTCAGCCGCTAGGCCGGGTCCAGATGAAGGTAAGCACGGCGGACAGAACCACTGCTTGAATACCAAGAACGTGACCGGGGGCTCCTAGCAGCAAAGACAGGCCAAAGACGGCGGCAATCGACAGGGTTGCCGCCTTTTTTGCGCTCGGCCGGATGGCGCCATGATCACGCCAATCCATGATCATCGGACCAAATACATTGTGGGCGACAATCCAGTTATGCAGGCGTTCTGAAGAATTTGCGAAGAAGAAGGCTGCCAGCAGCAGGAATGGGACGGTGGGGAGCAGGGGGAGAACAATGCCGATGACGGCCAGAGCGACGCAAAAAAGTCCCAGGCCGCCGTAGAGGAAACGCATTGCTTCAATCCATCAACAGTTCGCGGAGCACCGCATTTAATACCGCGCGGCCTTTGTCAGTTGCGCGAAGCCTCTGATCAGAGATAGTGACCATACCCATTTGTGCAAGGTCAGCCAGCCGGTCTTCCGGCAGTTTGTGACCTGAAAGCTGGCCGTAACGTCCCATATCCAGACCTTGGGACAGACGCATCCCCATCATAAGGTATTCAGCCACAGCATCTTCCCTGTTTAGAAGCTCCCGCAGGCATTCTCCATTGCCTTTGCTCACCGCTTTCAGCCAAGCTCCGGGCGCCAAATGGGTTTCAGTGGCGTAACGCCGGCCATTCAAGGTCAGACGCCCATGGGCGCCGGGGCCGATGCCGGCATAGTCGCCATAGCGCCAGTAAATCAGGTTGTGGCGGGATTCCGCGCCCTCTTTGGCGTGGTTTGAGACTTCATAACCGGCCATGCCGAAGCCGGCGCAGATGTCCTGGGTGGCTTGGTACATGTCCGCGGCGGTGTCGTCTTCTGGCAGGCCGCGCAGTTTGCCGCGCGCGTAGCGGTCGCCGAAGGCGGTGCCTTCCTCAATTGTGAGCTGGTAGAGCGAAAGGTGGTCAATGGCCATGGAAAGTGCTTCGCGCAGCTCTGCCTGCCAAGCTTCCAATGTCTGTCCCTGGCGTGCGTAAATCAGGTCAAAGCTCACACGGTCAAAACATTTGCGGGCTATGTCGAAAGCTGCCTTGGCTTCTGCGACACTATGAACGCGGCCAAGCCGGCGCAGGTCTTCGTCGTTCAGGGCCTGAATGCCCATGGAGACCCGGTTCACGCCTGCGCCGCGGTAGCCTGCAAAGCGTCCGGCCTCGACTGACCCGGGGTTGGCCTCAAGAGAAATCTCTATGTCATTGGCAAAAGGCCAGATTTCACGTGCGCGCTCAATGACTGCGGCTACGGTTTCCGGCTGCATCAGGGAAGGGGTGCCGCCGCCAAAGAAAATGGAGTTCAGAACACGGCCCTGAAGCTGTTCGGAGAGTCTATCGAGTTCTTGCAGATAGGCTCTAACCCAAAGGTTCTGGTCAATTTTTGCCGAAACATGGCTGTTGAAATCGCAATAGGGGCATTTGGCCTGGCAAAACGGCCAATGCACGTACAGGCCAAAGCCCCCATTGCGCCAGTCATCCACCGAAACAGCCCTGGACAAACTGCGCAACCGCCTTGCCGCGGTGGCTGATCTTGTTCTTCTCCGCCGGGTCCATCTCGGCGCAGGTAATGCTGTAGCCGTCCGGCTGGAACATCGGATCATAGCCAAAGCCACGCTCTCCCCGGATCGGCCAGACCAGCTGCCCCGGCATCACGCCTTCGAACACCTCGTCGTGGCCGTCGGGCCAGGCAATCACCAGAGTGCAGCGGAATTGGGCAGTGCGGGGAACTGCTGGGCCAGCCGCGGCCAGTTCGTCATTGGCACGGGTCATCGCCAGTTTGAAGTCGCGGCCATTGGGTGTTTCTGCCCAGTCGGCAGTGTAGACACCGGGTGCGCCGTTCAGTGCGTCGATGGTTATGCCGGAATCATCGGACAGGGCCGGGAGGCCGGTTGCCGTTGCGGCGGCATGAGCCTTGATGCGGGCATTGCCGACGAATGTGTCCTCGGTTTCCTCCGGTTCCGGCAGGTTCATCTCGCCGGCGCCAATGACCTCAACGCCGAACGGCGCGAGGATCTCGGTGATCTCGTTCAGCTTGCCTTTGTTGTGGGTGGCGACAAGCAGCTTGCCGCCTTCCAGTTTGCGGGTCATTTGCAGGCGGCCTTTTGCATCTCTGCCAGCTCAGCCGTGCCCTTGGCAGCCAGGTCCATCAGCTGGTTCATCTGATCACGGGAGAAGATGGAACCTTCTGCAGACATCTGCACTTCGATCAGCTTGCCGGAGCCGGTCATGATGAAATTGCCGTCGACGCCGGCTTCGGAATCCTCGGGGTAGTCCAAGTCCAGCAACGGCTGGCCGGCATAGATGCCGCAGGACACCGCAGAAACGGGGTCGATCAGAGGATCGATCTGAACGTCGCCGGCTTTCATCAGCTTGTTGACGGCCAGACGCAGGGCGACCCAGCCGCCGGTGATCGAGGCGCAGCGGGTCCCGCCGTCGGCCTGCAGCACGTCGCAATCTATGGTGATCTGTCGTTCGCCCAGGGCAACACGGTCGACGCCGGCCCGAAGCGCACGGCCGATCAGGCGCTGGATTTCCACGGTGCGGCCGCCCTGCTTTCCAGAAGCGGCCTCGCGGCGCATCCGGGTATTGGTGGCACGGGGCAGCATTCCGTATTCAGCGGTGACCCAGCCCAGGCCGGTGCCTTTGATGAACGGCGGCACACGGTCTTCAATAGTTGCGGTGCACAGGACGTGAGTATCGCCGGCCTTGATCAGGCAGGAGCCCTCGGCGTGTTTGGTGAAGCCGGTCTCGATCGAGACAGGGCGCATTTCATTCAGTTCTCGTCCTGAGGGTCGCATGGCACATCCTTTTGCTGTTGGCTTGGGGATATCCCCCGGATGCAGGGCTATGCAAGCCCGATTGACCTTTTGGTCTGCTGCTCTTTAATGACAACTCCGGCCGGGGTTCTTATGTTTATCCCGGGCAACGCGCTGGAAGGCTGATGAGCGATCCGAACAACATTCTGAAAGACCTGAATGACCGTTCACGGGACGTGTTCCGGGCGGTCGTAGAAAGCTACCTGGAGAGCGGCGATCCGGTTGGCAGCCGCACGCTGACCCGCTCGTTAAGTGAAAAAGTCAGTGCAGCAACGGTCCGCAATGTTATGCAGGATCTGGAATATCTTGGCCTGCTGGACAGCCCGCACATCAGCGCTGGGCGGGTGCCTACACAGATGGGGCTGAGAATGTTTGTCGACGGTCTTTTGGAGGTTGGCGACCTCGACGCAAAGGACCGGCAAAAGATCGATGCGACCTTGGGCCGGAATGCGGGTGACGTCGGCGGGATGCTGGACCGTGTTGGTGCAGCACTGTCCGGGGTGACGCAAGGCGCCTCTTTGGTACTGACTCCCAAACATGAGGCGGAAATCAGGCATATCGAGTTTGTTTCCCTGGCGCATGACCGGGCATTGGTGGTTCTTGTTTTCTCCGATGGTCATGTGGAAAACCGGCTGTTCACTCCGCCACCGGGTCAAACACCCAGTTCGATGAGGGAGGCTGCGAATTTCCTAAACGCATTGATTGAAGGCAAGACGCTGAGCGAGGTTCAACGGCAGATCCAGAAGGAGATCTCTGCCCGCCGTCAGGAAATTGACAGCCTTGCACATGCAATGATCGAAAGCGGGCTGGCCGTCTGGGATGACGAAGGCAGCGAACAAGCCCGGCTGATTGTGCGCGGACGCGCGAATCTCCTGGCGGAGACTGGTGCGGTGGAGGAACTCGAGCGGATCCGCACACTGTTCGACGATCTGGAACGAAAGCGGGACATTGCTGAATTTCTGGAACTGACGGAAGAAGGCGAGGGAGTTCGCATTTTTATCGGTTCAGAGAACAAACTTTTCTCACTTTCGGGTTCCTCTTTGGTGGTGTCTCCCTATATGAACGCTGATCGAAAGATCATCGGTGCGGTCGGGGTGATTGGCCCGACGCGCCTGAATTACGGACGGATTGTGCCGATTGTGGACTACACGGCACAGCTGGTCGGCAAGCTTTTGTCCGACCGGAGTTAGAGGTGAAATATGGCAGAGCTCAAGGACGAAGACTTTCTGGATGACATCGCCGCCGCTGAGGCTGAAGAGCTGGAAGCGCAGACTGAGGAATATGATGATGCCTCGCTGGAAATCGATGCGCTCCGGGCGGAACGGGATGAGCTGAAGGATCGCTTCATGCGGGCGCTGGCGGATGCGGAAAACGCTCGCAAGCGCGGCGACAAGGCACGCCGCGAGGCAGAGAATTATGGCGGCTCGAAACTGGCCCGCGACATGCTGCCGGTTTACGATAACATGAAACGTGCAATCGAAGCTGCTACCGAAGAGCAGCGCGAGGTGTCAGCGGCATTGATCGAGGGCGTGGAACTGACAATGCGTTCGCTGCTTGGCGTGTTTGAGAAGCACGGAATCCGGATTGTGTCGCCCGAGGTTGGCGACAAGTTCGACCCAAAGGTGCATGAGGCGATGTTCGAGGCGCCGGTACCGGGCACCAAGGCGGGCGACATCATTCAGGTATCCGCGGAAGGATTCATGCTGCACGACCGTCTGCTGCGCGCGGCGCAGGTGGGCGTGTCCTCGACCCCGGCCAGCTGATAAACAGACCCTGGCGGGTCTGAGCCTCCGGCGGGAGTATTTTTGAAAGATGAAAGGGCGGGTCCGTTTGGATCCGCCCTTTGCTTTAATTCGCAGCTTCCTTGAGCTTGTAGAGCATATCCAGCGCTTCCCGCGGGGAGAGGTCGTCCGGATGGATGCCGGCCAGAAGCTCCTCGGCAGCTGAGGGACCCGAAGGCGCCTTGGGTTGCGGTGGCGGGGCGGCTGCGAACAGGGGCAAGTCGTCAATCTGGATCTTGGAGCCGCCTTCGCGGCTGCCCTGTTCCAGCATGTCGAGCACATCGCGGGCGCGAGCGACAACCGAAGCAGGCAGGCCGGCGAGCTGGGCCACCTGGACACCGTAAGACCGGTCGGCAGCGCCTTTGCGTACTTCATGCAGGAAGATGACTTCGCCTTCCCACTCCTTGACCGCAACGGTGGCGTTGTCGACGCCGTCGAGCTTGGCAGCAAGCTGTGTCAGCTCGTGATAGTGGGTGGCAAACAGCGCGCGGGAGCGGTTGACCTCGTGCAGGTGCTCCAGCGTCGCCCAGGCAATGGACAGGCCGTCGTAGGTGGCTGTGCCACGCCCAATTTCGTCGAGGATCACCAGCGCGCGGTCGTCTGCCTGGTTCAGGATCGCGGCGGTTTCGACCATTTCAACCATGAAGGTTGAGCGGCCGCGGGCCAGATCGTCGGAGGCACCGACCCGGCTGAACAGCTGGCTGACAAGGCCGATATGTGCCGCCTCAGCCGGGACATAGCTGCCCATTTGTGCGAGCAGGGCTATCAAGGCGTTCTGACGCAGGAAGGTCGATTTACCGGCCATGTTGGGGCCGGTCAGCAGCCAGACAGCAGCACCGTCCTGCGCAGTCAGATCGCAGTCGTTTGCAACAAAGGTCTCTCCACCTTGCTGGCGCAGGGCCTGTTCCACAACCGGGTGACGGCCGCCTTCCACGTGAAACGCACGGCTGTTGTCGACCTTGGGGCGGGTCCAGTTTTCGCCGCGGGCCAAATCAGCAAGGCCTGTCAGAAGGTCCAGTTCCGCCAATCCCCGTGCGGCAGTGTTGAGGCGCGCTGCGTTGTTGAGAATAGCACCAGAAAGCCCTGCATAGAGCCGCTTTTCGATCTCCAAAGCCAGGTTGCCCGCGTTAAGAATGCGGGTTTCGATCTCACTCAACTCCACCGTTGTGAACCGGACCTGGTTGGCTGTGGTTTGGCGGTGGATATAGGTCTCGTTCAGCGGCGGCGACATCATCTTGTCCGCGTGTGTCGCAGTGGTTTCGATGAAATAGCCCAGCACGTTGTTGTGCTTGATCTTCAACGAAGCGACTCCTGTGTGTTCTGCGTATTTCTTTTGCATTGATGCGATGACCGAGCGGCCCTCGTCGCGCAGAGTGCGGGCGTCGTCCAGATCATGGTCATGGCCGGCAGCAATGAAGCCGCCATCGCGGGCCAGCAGTGGCGGTTCCGCTACAAGGGCGGCGTCAAGCAGCGATAACAGATCATCGAATCCTTGCAGATCAGATATGGCGCCGGAGATCAGGTCCGGCAGATCGAAACCGGTGCAGAGTTCCGCGATCACCTTTGCCTGCGACAAACCGTTTCGGATAGCGGCTAGATCCCGGGGGCCGCCGCGCTCCAAGGCCAGGCGTGACAAAGCCCGGTCGAGGTCCGGTGTCTTGCGCAGCGCGGCGCGTAGGTCTTCGGCAGTACGCGTATTCTCAAAGGAAAAGTCGACGGCGGCCAGCCGCTGGTGGATAATGTCCAAGTTGCGCGACGGGCTGGATAGCCTCTGTTCCAGAAGACGAGCGCCGCCTGGGGTGACGGTCCGGTCCACGACGGACAGCAGAGAGCCAGCACGGCCGCCGGACAGGGACCGCGTCAGTTCCAGATTGCGGCGGGTTGCGGCGTCGATCTGCACCACCCGGTCCTGGGCTTCCTGCTGCGGCGGCTGCAGCAAAGGCAGTTTGCCCTTCTGAGTGATTTCCAAGTAGTCGATCAGTGCACCCATGGCCGAAACTTCGGCTCGGGTAAATGTTCCAAACCCATCCAGAGCGCTGACATTAAACAGGGAGCAAATACGTTTCTCAGCCGCAGTGCTGTCAAAGCTCGCTTTGCCCAAGGGGGTCAGCGGGATCTTGTATTCATCTGCGAGCGGGCGAACGGCATCATAGGCCGGACCATCCGTAACAATCAGTTCCGAAGGTGCAAGGCGGGCCAGTTCCGGAGACAGGCGCACCCGCGCAACCGGCATAACGTGAAACGCCCCGGTGGAGATATCGGCCCAGGCCAGCGCAGCCTCTTCGCGCAGTTCGGAGAATGAGACCAGGAAATTGTGGCGGCGGGCCTCGAGCAGGGAGTCTTCGGTCAGGGTGCCGGGGGTCACCAAACGCACCACATCGCGTTTTACCACCGATTTGGATCCGCGCTTCTTCGCTTCGGCGGGGCTTTCGAGTTGCTCGCCAACAGCCACCCGAAACCCCTTTCGGATCAGGGTCAGAAGATAGCCCTCGGCAGCATGAACCGGCACGCCGCACATCGGGATGTCTTCGCCGTTGTGCTTGCCGCGTTTTGTCAGTGCGATGTCCAGCGCCTCGGCGGCGTTGACCGCGTCCTCAAAGAACATCTCGTAGAAGTCGCCCATCCGGTAGAAAAGCAGCGCATCCGCATGCGCTTCTTTGATCTCGAGATACTGCGCCATCATGGGCGTTACGGTCATTGGAGGTCCCCCGGGGTCGTCTTTGCAAGACATCTACAATGGGGGCGGGACGAGGAAAACCCGGATATGGCTGCCGCCGGGTCGCCCGGCGGCAGCCTGCTGTCAGTAGAGGTTACGCAGAGTGTCGGGCATCGTGTTGACGATTGAGAGCGACAGTGTGCTCAACTGCTGCTGTGCCTGAAGGGCAAGCAGCTTGGTTGCGGCTTCTTCCATATTGGTGTCGATCATGGAGCTGACACCCCGGGTGAGCGCATCGGACTGTTTGCTGATATAATCACCTTGGCCAGCCAGCTGATTGGCACTCGACCCAAAAGCTGCCGAACCTTCGATTGCGTAGGCAAGAAAGCCCTCGATTTCACCCAAAGCGGTCAGGGCGCTGGCCCCGTCGGTGATTGAAGTCCTGCTGCCGAGGTCGAACAATGGGCTGCCTTCAAAGTCCACACCGTCAACGCTGAGGGTACTCAGGCCGCCATCGCTGGAAATCGCTGACGGTACTGTCAGCCCAGTTCCGCCGGCACCATCGACATCGGTCTTCAGCAGATTCACACCGTTAAAGCCGGAAGACGAGATGATCGAATTGATTTGCTCGGTCTTCTTTGCCATGGCCGCTTCATACTTGCTGAAGTCGCCCATGCCGCTACTGGCCATGATGGCCAGTGACCTCATTTCAGTCAGTGTTTCAGTAATCTGCTCCGCACCGGCCGAGGCAACGGCCACGGTGGCTTCGCCCAGCGACAAAGAGTCCGACACCGAGCGCAAGCCGGAAATATCGGAGTTCATTAGTTCAGAGATGGCCCAAAGGGCCGCATTGTCTGGAGCGGAATTGATAGTCTGACCGGTAGAAATGCTGTCTTGCGTTTGATTGAGCTGAGAATTGACTCCGCCCAATGTCTGCAAGGCCACCATCGCACCGGAATTGTTATGGAAGCTTATCATTCCTCACTTTTCCTTTGATCCTATGCCCTTGTCGGGCGGACAATCGTCATTCTGACCGATGCTTGCAGGCCCATTGCTTCCGGACCTTCGCGCCACCTGGAAGACAGGTGCGTGTTAATACCTATTAAGAAATTACAGCATTCCGCGGTCTGCTTTGAGGCGAAAACCTGACGGAATCTATCGTCTTTTAGCCGCTTTTTTCTAAAATCTGGCGATACAGATTCTTGAAACCGCGGATTGAGGGGCGCCGTGGGCTGGGCTAAGACGGTCCGCGACGAGGAGAGGACACGAACTTACATGCCCAAGAACAAGATCACCGATGAAGAAGCTCTGGCGTTTCACTTGGAGCCGTCTCCGGGCAAGTGGGAGATCAATGCGACCGTTCCGATGACCACGCAGCGGGATCTTTCGCTGGCGTACTCTCCGGGTGTTGCAGTGCCCTGCGAGGCAATCGCGGAAAATCCTGAGACCGCCTATGACTATACCAACAAGGGCAACCTTGTTGCGGTGATCTCCAACGGTACTGCCGTGCTGGGACTGGGCAATCTCGGGGCGCTCGGCTCCAAACCGGTGATGGAAGGCAAGTCTGTCCTGTTCAAACGCTTCGCTGACGTCAATTCGATCGACATCGAGTTGGATACTGAGGACCCGGACAAATTTATCGAAGCTGTCAAGTTGATGGGGCCGACCTTTGGCGGCATAAACTTGGAAGACATCAAGGCGCCTGAGTGTTTCATCATTGAGCAGAAGCTCAAGGAAGAGATGGACATTCCCGTGTTCCATGATGACCAGCATGGCACAGCGGTGATCTGTGCCGCGGGTCTGATCAACGCGCTGCATCTGTCAGGAAAGAAGATCGAGGATGTAAAGATCGTTCTCAATGGTGCCGGCGCAGCGGGTATCGCCTGCATCGAACTTCTGAAGGCAATGGGCGCGCGGCATGAGAACTGCATCGTATGTGATACCAAGGGTGTCATTTACCAGGGCCGCACGGAGGGGATGAACCAGTGGAAATCGGCGCATGCGATCAGCACTGATCTTCGCACCCTTGAGGAAGCAATGCGCGGGGCCGACGTGTTCCTTGGCGTTTCTGTCAAAGGAGCGGTGACCCAGGATATGGTCGCCTCCATGGCAGACAATCCGGTGATCTTTGCCATGGCCAACCCGGATCCGGAAATCACTCCGGAAGAAGCGCACGAAGTGCGGGTGGATGCCATTGTTGCCACTGGCCGGTCGGACTACCCGAATCAGGTCAACAACGTTCTGGGCTTTCCGTATCTGTTCCGCGGCGCGCTGGATATTCATGCCCGTGCAATCAACGACGAAATGAAGATTGCCTGCGCCCACGCACTGGCGGCATTGGCGCGGGAGGATGTGCCGGATGAGGTGGCGCTGGCTTATGGCAAGTCGCTGACCTTCGGCCGTGATTACATCATCCCGACCCCGTTTGATCCGCGCCTGATCCACCGGATCCCGTCGGCAGTCGCTAAGGCGGGTATGGATACCGGCGCGGCGCGGCGCCCGATTGTGGACATGGATGCCTATGAGGTCGGACTGAAATCACGGATGGATCCGACAGCGTCTATCCTGCGCGGCCTGAACGCCCGTGCGCGCTCGGCCCAGTCGCGGATGATCTTTGCCGAGGGCGACGATCCCCGTGCGCTGCGGGCTGCAGTGATGTACCAGCGCTCCGGTTTTGGAAAGTCGCTGGTTGTCGGTCGTCAGGAGGACGTGCGGGTCAAGCTGGAAAAAGCCGGTCTGGGCGATGCGGTGCGCGAGCTGGAAATTGTCAATGCGGCCAACACGCCGCATTTCGAAATGTATAAAGATTTCCTGTACAACCGGCTGCAGCGCAAAGGGTTTGACCGAAAGGACATCCACCGCCTTGTTGGACGCGACCGGCATGTGTTCTCCAGCCTGATGCTGGCGCATGGGCATGGTGACGGTCTGGTCACCGGTGCAACGCGGAAGTCGGCGCACGTGCTGGATCGGATCAACCATGTGTTTGATGCCGACGCAGACCACGGTGTGGCTGGTGTGACTGCACTTCTGCACAAGGGCCGGATCGTGCTGATTGGTGACACGCTGGTGCACGAATGGCCGGATGAAAACCACCTGGCAAATATTGCCGAGCGTGCTGCCGTAGTTGCCCGCCACATGGGGCTTGAACCGCGAGTGGCCTTCGTTAGCTTCTCCACATTCGGCTATCCGGTATCGGAGCGTGCTGAAAAGATGCATGTCGCGCCAACTGTGTTGGACCAGCGGGGGGTGGATTTCGAGTATGAAGGCGAGATGACCGTTGATGTGGCTCTGAATGAGCGTGCGCAGCGGTATTATCCGTTCCAGCGCCTGACCGGCCCGGCCAATATCCTGATTGTCCCGGCCCGCCATTCGGCTTCGATCTCGGTCAAGCTGATGCAGGAGATGGGCGGAGCCACCGTGATTGGCCCGATCCTGTCCGGTATCGACAAACCAATCCAGATCTGCTCGACCACCTCCACGACCAATGACATTTTGAACATGGCGGTGCTGGCAGCCTGCAATATCGGGTGATCTGTCATGGCGATCTGGAATCTAGGCTCAATCAACGCGGACATGGTCTATGCCATGCCGCATCTGCCGGCGGCGGGGGAAACCCTGGCCGCCCTAAGACTTGACCGCTTTCTTGGCGGCAAGGGCGCCAACATGTCCGTCGCCGCCACCCGCGCAGGCAGCGACGTTCACCATATCGGTTCTGTGGGGCCTGACGGCGATTGGGCGGTGAAGCGACTTGATGATTATGGGGTTGGCATCAGACATATCGTCCAGGCGGACACTCCAACCGGGCATGCCATCATCGCGGTGGAACCTGAGGGAGAAAACCAGATCATTCTGTTTCCCGGGGCCAACAGGACACTGAACCGGGAACAGGTGGAACAGGCTCTGTCCCGGGCGGGCGCCGGTGATATTCTGGTCATGCAGAATGAAACCAGTATGCAGGCAGAGGCGGCGCAGCTGGGGAAGAAGATGGGGCTGCGCGTCTGCTACGCAGCCGCACCGTTTGATGCCGATGCGGTGCAGGCGGTTCTTCCGTGCCTGGATTTTCTGATCTTCAATGAGGTCGAAGCCCAGCAGCTCCAGCAGGCCACAGGAAAAGAGCCGGGTGGGTTGGGCGTCAAGGATGTGATCATCACCCTGGGTGCCAAGGGCGCGCGGCATATCGACGGGGAAACGGGGGTGGTCAGTGATGTGCCTGCCTTGCCGGTCACGCCGGTCGATACAACTGGTGCAGGCGATACCTTCACTGGTTACGTCCTGTCTGGCTTGGATCTCGGCCTTACGGTTGCCGAAGCAATGGCACAGGCCAGCCGGGCAGGGGCGCTTATGGTCACGCGACGGGGCACGGCTGATGTCATTCCAACCTTGGAAGAAGTTCAAGCCGCCCGGTTTTAAATCAGGGCGGCTTGGCCTCAGTGTCCCTTTGCAAAGGAGGCTGCGCTGCCCCAAAGCTTTGCCACCCTGGCGTCCCGCCCGCACGCTTGGCGGTAGCGCTTGTAAGCTTCTGCCTGCCGTTTGGGGCCAAACCGCGTAAACACCAGGCTTTGACCCTTGTAATAGTCCTGGTGGTAATCTTCCGCTTTGTAAAATGTTTGGGCTGCCAGAATTGGGGTGACGATTTTCTGCCCCAAGGCGTGCTGTGCCTCGGCCGTTACCTCTCTCGCCAGTGCATTTTCTTCCGAGTTAGAGACAAAAATCGCGGTGCGGTAGCTGTCCCCGCGGTCACAAAACTGGCCACCTGAGTCGGTCGGATCAACCGATCGGAAAAATAATTCCAGCAGCCGTTTGCGGGAGACTTTGGTGGGGTCGAATGTAATTTGAACGGCCTCAAAATGTCCCGTTCCGCCGCCGGTAACGTCCTTATAAGTGGGATCCTGTGTCGTTCCCCCGGTGTAGCCTGAAACGGCTTCGATGACGCCTGGCACACTTTCGAAATCGCTTTCGACGCACCAGAAACAGCCGCCGGCAACAGTCAGAACCGCAGAAGACTGCGCTTGCACCGGATTGCCATGTGCAACGAGGCCAACAGCGATCAGGCTGGTCAGTACGAAAGGTTTCAGTTTCTCCAGAACCCGCATTTCCGACTCCATGATGACTTGCTGCCAGCCTGTGGCCTGCAGGGCAAACTCTCAACCCGGCAAGTCAGGATTTCACGGACTGGTGACAGCACGTTATCGTTTGGATTCCGGATCCAGTATCAATAACGTGCCGGCCAAGGAGGATCCCATGACCGACAAGATGAGCACCCACCAGGCCGAAGAAGATCAAAGAAACGAAGAGATCCTGATTTATCTGAATGGTGAAATTGTACCGAAGGCCGAGGCTAAGGTCAGTGTGTATGACAGTGGCTTCATGCTCGGTGATGGCGTGTGGGAGGGGTTGCGTCTATACAACGGGACCTGGGCGTTTCTGGATGAGCACATGGACCGGTTGTTTGAAGCCGCCAAGGCCATTGATCTGGACATTGGGCTAGATCAGGATGGTGTCAAAAACGCCTTGTTAGAAACACAAAAGTCCAATGAGATGACAACGGACGCTCATGCCCGGCTGATGGTAACGCGTGGAGTGAAGACCCGGCCGTTCCAGCATCCTTCGCTGTCGCGCCAGGGCCCGACCATGACCATTATCATGGAGCATTCCCGCCCTAATCTGCCGCGCCCGATTACACTGGCGACAGTACCGCATCTCCGCGGGCTGCCGATGACCCAGGATCCAAAGCTTAACTCCCATTCCAAGCTGAACTGCATCCTCGCCTGCATTGCGGCGGAGAAGGCCGGCGCGGATGAGGCACTGATGCTGGACGTGAATGGTTTTGTGAACACGACCAACGCCTGCAACTTTTTCATTGTACGCAAGGGAGAGGTTTGGACCTCAACCGGAGATTACTGCATGAACGGTATTACCCGGCAGAAAGTGATCGAACTTTGCCGTGACAACGGCATCCCGGTCTATGAGAGAAACTACTCTCTGGTGGACACCTACGGTGCGGACGAGGCGTTTCTAACCGGGACCTTTGGCGCGCAGACACCGGTGGGCAGCATTGATGGCCGCCAGATCGGTGAGGGGCAAATGGGCCCGGTGACAGAGCGCATCCGCAGTCTCTACAAAGAGCTGATCGAAAGGGAGTGCGCCTGATGAGGATAGCCATGTGGTCCGGGCCGCGAAACCTGTCGACGGCAATGATGTATGCGTTCGGCAACCGCGGCGATTGCGCCGTTGCGGATGAGCCGTTTTACGCGGCTTATCTGGCGATGACGGATCTCGACCATCCGATGCGCGCGGAAATCCTGGAAAGCCAGCCCCAGGATCCTGAGGCCGTGGCGCAGGCGCTGCTGGGGCCCGTGCCGGCGGCGAAGCCGTTCTATTACCAGAAACATATGACCCAGCACATGATCCCAGGGGTTCCGCGGGAATGGTTGCGGGATGTCACCAACGTTTTTCTGATCCGCCATCCGGCGCGAGTGATTGCGTCTTATGCCGCGAAACGGGAGAACCCGACGCTGGAGGACATCGGCTTCCGCCAGCAGGCGGAGCTGTTTGATTTGCTGCGAAGTTGGGGTCAGGTGCCGGTAGTGGTGGACAGCCATGACATCCGCGAAGATCCGGCCGCCAAGCTGGAGCAGCTGTGCGAGAAGATTGGAATGCCGTATTCGCCGAAGATGCTGAACTGGCCGAAAGGCGGCCACAAGGACGACGGGGTCTGGGCTGCCCATTGGTATGGCGCTGTCTGGACCTCTACCGGATTCGCTGGTCCCGAGGGCCCCTTGCCGGACGTGCCGGAAGAGTTGCAGCCTGTCTTGCAGGCAGCGATGCCCTTTTACGAACAAATGAAGGCGGCCAAAATCTGATGGGCTGAAGGGAGATGCGCCTCGTGCCTGCGGTGCTCAGCTCCGGAAACCTGCCGCCCGAAATTGGATCAGCTGATCAGCTTGCTCAGTTTCATGGCAACGCCCATATCGCCGGAAATCTTGATCTTGCCCATCATGACGGCGGTCATCGGATTGAGGTTTCCGGTCAGCAGCTTTTTCAGATTTTCAGCCGACAGCCGCAGCGTGCAATCTGTTTCGCGGTGATCTGTGCTGGCGCTTCCGTTCGACAGGACAATCACACCGTCCGTTCCGCAATCGAATTTCAGTGACCCGTCGAAGCTCTTCCCGGTCAGGCCATCACGGATGCCTGCTGCAATTTCCTCCAATGCCATCTTGTCCTCCTTGATTTTGCAAGAGGGTTAGGCAGAGGTGGGATGCCGAACAAGGTTGACCGCAGGAAAGGTGAAGGGATTACGCAGCGGCAAGCGCAGCCTTCGTCAGCGGGCATGGCTGGCCGCCATAAAAAACATCCAGAACCTGCTGGAATTCTGTCGGCGCGCCGGGGACGGCGGCAAACAGCGTCATTGAGGAGCGCAGTTTCTTGGCGTCGATGCTGCCGATAATCTGTTCGGCATCCTCACCCTGATGCGTCAGCATCAGTTTGCTGACCTCAACTAGTCGGGCGCGCAGTACCTCATGGTTTAAATAAGCTGTGGCTTCGGTCAGATCTTCGATACCATAAAGTTGCGCCATATGGGACCGGCCAAGTTCAGCAAGTTGGGGAAAGACGAACCACATCCAGTGGCTCGTCTTTTGACCTTCAGACAGTTCACTCAGAACTGCCGCCCAAACGGTGTCCTGCGCTTCGACGAACATGTCCAGCTCTTCCGCGAAATCGTCCTCGAATTCGCCGTCTATGCCGTCTTGGTCGCTCACTTCTTGATGCGGCGCTCGCGGGCAGCCAGCAGTTTGAGACGCAGGGCATTCAGCTGAATGAAGCCTGCTGCATCTTTCTGGTCGTAGGCGCCGGCATCTTCTTCAAAGGTCACATGCGCCTCGGAGTAGAGCGAGTTTTCGGACCAGCGGCCAACGGTGTTTACCGAGCCTTTGTAGAGCTTCACGCGCACGGTGCCGGAGACATGTTTCTGGCTCGCGTCGATCGCGGCTTGCAGCATTTCACGCTCAGGGGAATACCAGAAGCCGTTGTAGATCAGCTCCGCGTATTGCGGCATCAGCTGGTCCTTCAGGTGCATTGCGCCGCGGTCCATGGTGATGGACTCGATGCCGCGGTGGGCTTCCAGCATGATTGTGCCACCCGGGGTTTCGTAGATGCCGCGGGATTTCATGCCGACAAATCGGCCTTCGACCAGGTCGAGGCGGCCGATGCCGTGTTTGCGGCCGTATTCGTTAAGCTCGGTCAGAATGGTAGCCGGGCTCATCGCCTCGCCGTTGATGGCAACCGGATCGCCCTTTTCAAAGGTGATCTCGATGAATTCCGGGGTGTCCGGCGCTTCTTCGGGGTGGACGGTGCGCTGGTAGACATAGTCGGGCGCCATTTCCGCCGGATCCTCCAGCACCTTTCCCTCGGAGGAAGTGTGCAGCAGGTTGGCGTCGACCGAGAAAGGAGCCTCGCCGCGCTTGTCCTTGGCGATCGGGATCTGGTGTGCCTCGGCGAACTCCAGCAGCTTGGTGCGCGAGGACAGGTCCCATTCACGCCAGGGTGCGATCACCTTGATATCAGGGTTCAGCGCATAGGCTGCCAGTTCGAAACGGACCTGGTCGTTGCCTTTGCCGGTGGCACCATGGGCAACCGCGTCGGCGCCGGTGGCCTCTGCAATCTCAACCAGACGTTTCGAGATCAGCGGACGGGCGATGGAGGTACCCAGCAGGTAGAGGCCTTCATAAACCGCGTTGGCGCGGAACATTGGGAAGACGAAATCGCGGACAAATTCCTCGCGCACATCTTCGATGAAGATGTTTTCCGGTTTGATGCCCAGCATTTCCGCTTTCTTACGGGCGGGCTCCAGCTCTTCACCCTGGCCTAGGTCGGCGGTGAACGTGACAACTTCGCAGCCGTATTCGGTCTGCAGCCATTTCAGGATGATCGAGGTGTCGAGGCCGCCGGAATAGGCGAGCACAACTTTCTTGGGCGCGGACATGGAATTCCCTCTCAGGTCAGAACGCCTGCGGCGTAACGGGTTTTGGCCGCAAGGGCAAGGTTTTCCGGGGTTTTCAACGCGGATGATTGTGCATAGCTTGCGGTCGATTTTTCAATGTAGATTTGAGGACGGCTGAGATGAAAGCGTGGTCGATATTTGCCCATTCACTTGCGATGGTTTTCCGTAACTTGAGGGAGGCTGTTCAGATCGCTTTGGTCCCAGCGGCGATTGCCTTTGGAGTGTTGCTCGCACTGGGAGCAACAGTAGGCCTGAGCTTCTCGGCATTTTCTGATCAGGCTGTAATGGAAAAGATGTTGGTGGAGAACTCTGGCAGCTTCGCTGGCGGGGTTATTGTGTTCTGGCTTTTGATCATGATTACGATGTTGTGGATCGTCGTGTCCTGGCATCGGTTTGTTCTGCTTGAAGAATACCCGTCCGGCTGGGTGCCGGCTTTCCGGTTTGATCGTATGCTGTCCTATTTTGGGCATGGCTTGCTGATGCTTCTGGTCGCTTTTGCCATGATGATACCTGTCATGTTGTTCATCATGGCAGTTTCCGCCGTGTCGCCGGTAGTTTCGATCATTGGCATGGTTGTCGCTTACCTGGCTGTGCTGGTTGCGATGTACCGGTTGGTGCCGGTGCTGCCGGCTGCGGCAATTGGCAAGCCTTTGAAACTGAGAGAAGCATGGAACGCGACTGCAGGGGCTAATGTGACAATCATTATGCTCTTCCTGATTATGGTTGCGTTTCAGCTTTTAGTTCAGCTTGCGGCGGCAGTGCTGCTGCTGATCCCGGTTATCGGTGCAATTATCGTCTTTGTGGCGATGCTTATGTTGTCCTTGGTAAGCGCCAGCGTCCTGACCACGTTCTATGGCCACTATGTCGAAGGCCGTCCGATCTGATTTCCAGTATTCTTATGTATGCTTCGCACCCGCCCCTTGCCTTGGGCGCGGGCATGCGCCACTGAAGGATGCATGAGCGATTTCAAGACCCAAGCCCGCGCCGCTGAACAGGCGATGCGCGATGTGTTCCCTGCAACACCCTTGCAGCGCAACGTGCATTTGTCCGAACGCTTCGGCGCCGACATCTACCTCAAGCGCGAGGATTTGAGCCCGGTCCGCTCCTACAAGATACGCGGCGCCATGAACGCGATGCGCAAGCAGCCGGATCAGGAGCTGTTTGTCTGCGCCTCAGCTGGCAACCACGCGCAAGGCGTCGCCTTCATGTGCCGCCACATGGGAAGGCGCGGGGTGATCTTCATGCCGGTTACCACGCCGCAGCAGAAAATCCAGAAGACCCGGATGTTCGGCGGCGACAATATCGAAATCCACCTGGTCGGCGACTATTTCGACGTCTGCTTGGCTGCCGCGCAGGAATGGTGCGCGCAGGAGGGCGGGCATTTCCTGTCTCCCTTTGACGATGCCGATGTAATCGAAGGCCAGGCCTCCATCGCGGTTGAGATTGAGGAACAATTAGGCAAGGCGCCTGATCATGTGCTGTTGCCGGTCGGCGGTGGAGGGATGTCTGCAGGCGTGTCGTCGTGGTTCGGTGAAGAGGTGCACAGCCTGTTTGTGGAGCCGGACGGCGGCGCCTGCCTTCGGGCGGCGCTGGCAGCAGGCAAGCCTGTGCCTTTGGACACTGTGGACACCTTCGTAGATGGCGCAGCGGTGGGCCGGATTGGTGATATGCCTTTCGATATATTGAAGAACGTGCCACTGCCGGACGTGCTGGCGATCTCTGAAGACCGGATCTGCGCGACCATCATAGAAATGCTGAATGTCGAAGGCATTGTGCTGGAGCCGGCCGGAGCGCTGTCAGTTGAGGCGCTGCAGGATGTGCGCTCCTGGATCCGCGGCAAAACCGTGGTTTGCGTAACCTCCGGCGGAAACTTCGATTTCGAACGCCTGCCTGAGGTCAAGGAGCGGGCGCAGCGCTATTCCGGGGTCAAGAAGTATTTCATTCTGCGGCTGCCGCAGCGGCCGGGAGCGTTGAAAGAATTCCTTGGCATTCTGGGGCCTGAGGATGATATTGCCCGCTTTGAGTACATGAAAAAGTCGGCGCGCAATTTCGGTTCTGTTCTAATCGGGATCGAAACCAAGCGGCCCGAGAACTTTGAGCAGCTGTTTGCGCGTCTTGATGCTGCGGGCATGACCTACACGGATATCACCCGAGATGAGACACTGGCGCAGTTTGTCATCTGACCCAGCGCGGGGATCAGAACTTTTCGGACAGACCAGTCAGAAAAGCGGACTTGGAAGCTTGGAAATTGGCGATGATGGCGGCAACGTCGACGCCTTCTGCTTCCCCCTGTGCGGACCTCCGCTCGCCGTCCAGGCACATTGAGGAAAACTCTTCAAATCCAAGGTTGAGAGCGCTGCCTTTCAGAAAGTGCAGGTCTTGTTCCAGCTGTCCGCGGTTGCCGCCTTCCAGCTTGCCAATGACTTCTTCGACTTCTTCCAGAAAAATGTCGACGACTTCCCCAAAATCTTCGGCGCCTACCTCATCGCGCAGCTCTGTCACGCGTGGCCAGTCAATCATGTGATACGTCCTTACGATCTTTCGCTGTGCGCACATCTTAAGTTGCTTGCAGTAAAAATATGGTGAAATAAAGTAGAAAGCTCAAATTTTAGGCTTCACCGCCTGTTAAATCTCTGGGCCGATAGTATCACAAGATCTTCTGATTTTGCCATTTGTGAGGTGCCTTCGGTGCTGCCAGAAAGTTCGATGGACGACGAGGACCAGACAGTGGCCGGATCAATACGCCGTGTGCTGGTTGTGGACGACAGCCGCCTGCAAAGACGCATTCTTGTGGCTTCTCTCAAGAAATGGGGATTCGATGTTGTTGAAGCAGACAGCGGCGAGGCAGCAATGGAAATCTGCCAGAAGGAAACCCCTGATCTGATTCTCAGCGACTGGATGATGCCAGGAATGAACGGGCTGGAGTTTTGCCGCGCGTTCCGCTCCCGCAGAAGCGAGGACTATGCCTATTTCATTCTGCTGACCTCCAAGAGTGAAAAGAATGAGGTCGCTGAAGGGCTTGATGCGGGTGCTGATGATTTCCTCACAAAGCCGGTCAGCTCTGATGAATTGCGGGCAAGGATATCCGCCGGCGAGCGTATTTTGCGGATGCAGCGGGAGCTTTCTGAGAAGAACCGCATAGTGTCGGAAACCCTGGGCGAGTTGCAACGGGTCTATGACGCTATCGACAAAGACTTGATCCAGGCCCGAAAAATCCAAGAATCCCTGGTACCCGAGCTTTCTAAGGAATTTGGGTCCTCGACGGTCAGTTTGCTGCTGAAACCTTGCGGCCATATCGGCGGAGATCTGGTCGGGATGTTCTCCCCAGGAGTGAATCGAATCGGTTTCTACTCGATCGATGTTTCTGGCCACGGCATAACCTCTGCAATGATGACAGCGCGTTTGGGCGGTTACCTGTCCTCCAATTACTTTGACCAAAATGTTGGTATGGAGAAGCGGTTCAACCGCTTCTATGCCCTGCGCCAGCCGGAAGAGGTGGCCAGTCTTCTGAACGCACGGCTGATTGCCGATACCGGGATCGAAGAATATTTTACCATGGCGTATTGCATCGCTGATCTTCGCAGCGGGGTCGTCAAGATGGTGCAAGCCGGTCATCCGCATCCATTGCTGCTGCGTAAGTCCGGCGAAATGGAGTTCATTGGCAAAGGTGGCGTTCCTGTCGGCCTAGTACCGGATATCGGCTACAGCCAGGAAGAATTTAAAATGGAACACGGCGATAGGTTGCTGCTGTTTTCTGACGGATTCACCGAAGCACGGTTGGAGGATGGGTCCATGCTTGAGCCTGAGGGCTTGATAGATCTGGTGCAGAAATGCGGACCAGAGCAGAGCGGGAAAGAGTTCCTCGACGACCTCTATTGGCATCTGACCCAGATGATGAGTAAGGAACATGGGCTGGAAGATGACGTCTCCGCCACCTTGTTTGAATACCAAGGCTCATAGGCGCGTTTTTTACTGCGGAATGCTGACGTCCTGGCTGCGGCTGGGATTTTGTGTTTAGTATTTCTGCTGCCCCGGCCGCTTGCGGACCGCCAGCAGAGCGGCAAAGTAGCGGTCTCCGGCATTTCCCAGTTGGGCGGCAGCTTCAGCTGGGTCTATCCAGAGCGCTTCATGTCCTTGCTCTGCCGGCGGGCCGATCCTGCGCAGAGGCCTGGCCACATAAATGTGGCACAATTTTTCGGCCCAAAGATCGTATTCCGGCATATAGGCGAAGCGCCTGAAGGCTCCCAGTTTCCGTGGGGTGTGGATCTTCCAGCCTGTTTCCTCATAGACCTCGCGATGCAGGGCGGGGATCGGCGACTCGCCAGGGTCGATGCCGCCTCCGGGCAGCTGCAGATCCGGATGAGGATCATATTGGCAAGTGACCAATAGCCTGCCGTCGCGGGGCAGCAGCGCATATGCGCCCGGGCGCATCTGGTAGCGCCGGCCCTTCTGCGGTGTGTCGCCAAAACGTCTGATCAAGGGCCGGCCCCTTCACTCTGGTGTCGTTTCTCCTATATAGCCCCGGTATGCCAATCCCCGGCGCGTAAGGAAACCCCATGACTCTTGGTTCGAAAATCGCGTGGGACGACACCGTCCTGCCATTCCAGCTTGATGCATCCGACATGCGCGGCCGCGTGGCGCGGCTTGACGGTGTTCTGGACGGTATCCTGAAACAGCATGATTACCCGCCCGTCGTCGAGGCGCTTGTTGCTGAGATGGCGCTTTTGACGGCATTGATCGGTCAGACGATTTCCCTGCGCTGGAAATTGTCGCTGCAGGTGCAGTCCAAAGGGGCAGTGCGGATGATCGCAACCGATTACTACGCGCCGCGAAAAGAAGGTGAGATCGGTCAGATCCGCGCCTATGCCAGCTTTGACCGTGACAGGCTGACAGACAGCAATCCTTTTGAACAGGTTGGTGAAGGATATTTTGCTATTCTGATCGATCAGGGCAATGGCACCCAGCCTTATCAGGGCATCACGCCGCTGTCCGGCGGGTCTCTGAGTGCCTGTGCCGAAGCATATTTTGCACAGTCAGAACAGCTGCCGACCATGTTCAAGCTCAGCTTTGGAACGTCGGCAGAACCGGGCGTCGCTGAGCATTGGCGCGCCGGCGGTGTTATGCTGCAGAGCATGCCCAAGGCGTCTCCCTTTGCGGCGCAGGGCGAAGGGTCCGGCGAGGTTCTGCAGGCCAGCGACCTGATCTCCGGGGATGAGGAAGAGAATTGGAACCGCGCCACAACGCTACTGAGCACGGTGGAAGAGCTCGAACTGATCGGCCCGTCAGTGACCCCGACCGACCTACTGATCCGATTGTTTCACGAGGAACAACCGCGGGTCTACGACACCCAGCCGGTGCGATTTGGCTGCACTTGTTCCGAGGACCGGGTACGGCAAAGCCTGTCGATCTACTCAGCCAAGGATATCCAGAAGATGACCACGGATGACGGCCGGGTGACTGCCGACTGCCAGTTCTGCGGCGCGCATTACGATCTGGATCCGGCAAGTGTCGGATTTGAAGCGGAAAACCCGCCAAGTGAGTGACACTGGTCAGGATCTGATTAACCGGATTTCCGCTGCCCTGAACAGACAGGGTGGCGGCTCGTCTGATTTTGACCTGAACCCTGAAACTGTACTGAAGGAGGGGCGCAAGCTGCGCCCAGCCGGTGTGCTGGTGCCGGTCACTATTGCTTCAGGCACGCCGCGGCTGATCCTGACGAAACGCTCCTCTGCGCTCAAGCATCATCCAGGTCAGATTGCCTTTCCCGGCGGTAAGGTGGATGCGGGCGACAAGGACGTCTGCGGTGCTGCGCTGCGGGAAGCTTGGGAAGAGATTGGCCTGCCGCGAGACCTTCCTCAGGTCATTGGCTGTTTGCCAGAGCATGAAACCGTGACCGGTTTTTCCGTGACTCCTGTGGTTGCGCTGATCCGGGACTGGTTTGAGGAGCTCCCTGAAACCGGCGAAGTGGCAGAGGTGTTTTCGGTTCCGCTGAAACATGTGCTGGAGCCGGATAACTATATCATCGAATCCCGCCGCTGGCGCGGCACCCGTCGCCGCTACTATACCGTTCCCTACGGGCCATATTACATATGGGGGGCCACTGCACGTATGCTGCGCGGCTTTGCGGCCCGGATGGAGGGGGAATGCGGCTAAACCAGCCATGGCTGAAGAACCCAGCAACGCAAGCTGTGTGCCTGGCCGTTGCCGCGGATGGAGCGCAAGTGCTGTTTGTTGGCGGCTGTGTGCGCAATGCGCTGTTGGGTGAACCGGTTTCCGATATGGACCTTGCCACCGACGCGCGGCCGGAGCAGGTGATGGAGCTGGCTGCCCGTGCCGGGATCAAGGCGGTGCCGACCGGGATCGACCATGGCACCGTGACCCTCGTCAAAAACGGCATCCCGCATGAGATAACCACCTTCCGCAAGGATGTGGCGACCGATGGCCGCCGGGCCGTGGTGGCATACTCCCCCGACATCGCTGAGGATGCTCGCCGCCGCGATTTCACCATGAATGCGATTTATGCCCGCCCGGATGGAGAAGTCGTCGACCCGCTGGGCGGACTGGCGGACCTCACCCGACGCCGGGTGCGCTTTATCGGCACTGCGGAACACCGGATCTGCGAAGATTACCTGCGCAGCTTGCGTTTTTTCCGCTTTCATGCCTGGTACGGCGATCACGCAGAGGGTTTTGATGCGGATGCGCTGGCAGCGATTACTGCCAACCTGGACGGGCTGGCCTCGCTGTCCAAAGAGCGCGTGGGTGCGGAGCTCTTGAAACTGCTGGCAGCACCCGACCCGGCGCCTTCGGTTGCAGCAATGCGGCAGGCTGGCGTCCTGGCACAGATTTTGCCTGGGGCCGATGACCGTTCCCTTGCGCCGCTGATTCACCTGGAGGCAGGCCGGGCGGCCTCCGCCATACGCCGCCTTGCGGCGCTGGGCGGGGAGGATCTGCAAAAGGCGCTGCGGCTGAGTAAGGCACAGGCCTCGCATCTGGAAAAAATCCGTGAGGCAGCCGCTGTTACTGCGGGGGCAGGGGAGCTGGGGTACCAGTTGGGTCCGGAGAAAGCGCTGGATTCGCTTCTGCTGCGCGCTGCCTTTCTGGAACAGCCGCTTTCCCCTAGTTTAGAGACTGATATTGAGCTGGGCGCCAATGCCAAGTTCCCGGTGAAAGCGCGGGATCTTTTGCCGGATTTGAAGGGGCCGGAGCTGGGCGCGGCGTTGAAGAAAATGGAAGCCGACTGGATAGAGTCAGGTTTCTCCCTTAGCCGCGGGGAACTGCTGGACTCCTTGCACTGACAAGGGATGTCAGCAGCGTCACAACCTTGGGGGGTGACAAAACGGCAAATCTTGCGTACCCATAAGGCAGCAACCACATGACGGAGGAATGCTGATGTATTACGGGATCTGGTTTCTCTAACGCCTGAGACCTTGCCCCGTGTGACGTGGGAGCCTTGGGCGGCCCGCTGTCTTCATCTGTATTCCGATTTGCTCGAACTCCTGGAGCTCCCGCATGTTTCGCTTTTTCGAAAACCTTATTGACCCTTATTGTGCCTATCCGGAAACCAACACGCCGCCGACGCGTCTGTGGCCGTTCCTGCGCGACTACTCCAAACCCTTCAACAAGATCTTTGTGCTGGCTGCGCTGATGTCGGTGATTGTCGCCGCAATTGAGGTCGGTTTGATCTACTATATGGGCCGGGTGGTGGACATCATGTCCGGCACTCCTGAGCAGGTTTGGGAGGACTACGGGATCGAATTGATTCTGGTCGCCCTGTTCATTTTGCTGCTGCGGCCGCTGATCCAATTTCTGGATGTTGTGCTGCTGAACAACGCCATTCTGCCAAATTTTGGCACCTTGATCCGCTGGCGGGCGCACAAACATGTGCTGCGCCAGTCTGTGGGATGGTTCGAGAACGATTTTGCCGGCCGCATCGCCAACCGGATCATGCAGACCCCGCCCGCGGCGGGGGAGGTGATCTTTCAGGTTTTTGACGCGATCACCTTTTCGCTGGCTTACCTGGTGGGCGCGGCGGTGTTGCTGTGGGTTGCAGACGTGCGGCTGATGCTGCCGCTAGCGGTGTGGTTTACGCTGTATGCGATGCTGGTGATGTGGACCGTTAAACGGGTCGGGCCAGCCAGCCAAGCATCGTCTGATGCGCGTTCTACAGTGACGGGGCGGGTGGTCGACAGCTACTCCAACATTCACTCGGTCAAGATGTTTGCCCACCATGACCGGGAGCTGACCTATGCCAAGGATGCAATCGAAAATACCCGTAAGACGTTCCAGACGGAGATGCGAATCTTCACAGTCATGGATGCCACGCTGGTCACGCTAAATGGGCTTCTGATTGTCGGCGTGGTGGGCTGGGCGGTGATGCTGTGGATGCAAGGCTCCGCCTCGGTCGGGCTGGTTGCCGCCGCGACCGCGCTGACCTTGCGATTGAATGCTATGACAGGCTGGATCATGTGGGCGCTGACGTCCTTCTTCCGGCAATTGGGGGTGGTCGCCGAGGGGATGGAAACCATTGCCCAGCCGATTGATCTGGTGGATGCGGCCAATGCGGAACCGCTGCAGCTGACAAGGGGAGAAATCGAACTGCGCAATCTCTCGCACCACTACGGGCGCGAAGCTGGCGGTCTGAACAAGATTAGCCTCACTATCCAGCCCGGTGAAAAGATCGGGTTGATCGGGCGCTCAGGTGCCGGAAAATCGACCTTGGTGAAACTGCTCTTACGGTTCTATGACGCCGAGTACGGTCAGATCCTGATCGACGGTCAGGATATCCGTTGTGTCACTCAGGATAGTTTGCGGAGCCGCATCGGCATGGTGCAGCAGGACAGCACGCTGATGCACCGGTCGGTGCGGGACAACCTCTTGTACGGCCGCCCGGATGCATCGGAAGAGCAGATGATTGCTGCTGCCAATCAGGCCCAGGCGCATGAGTTCATTCTGGACCTTGAGGACCCGCACGGGCGCAGGGGGTATGATGCCCATGTCGGTGAACGCGGTGTGAAACTTTCAGGTGGGCAGCGCCAGCGGGTTGCTTTGGCACGGGTGATCCTGAAGGATGCGCCGATCCTGGTGCTGGATGAAGCGACATCCGCACTGGACTCCGAAGTGGAGGCGGTAATTCAGGAAACTCTTTACGGCATGATGCAAGGTAAGACGGTGATCGCCATTGCACATAGGCTGTCCACCATCGCGCAGATGGACCGTATCCTGGTGATGGACCAGGGCCGTATAGTTGAAGAGGGGTCGCATGAGGCACTATTGCAGGCGAAGGGGCTGTATGCACAGCTCTGGGCGCGTCAGTCCGGCGGATTCCTGAACATCGAGGCAGCAGAATGAACATAGGAAACCTGATTGATGCATTCCGCCCGGCCAGCGGACCGCCGCCGCAAAGGCTGGGAGCTTTTTTGCGCTGGTGCCTAGCCGGTGCCTGGCCAATGCTGCTACTCGCGGCCGCATTTTCGGCTTTGGCAGGCGGGATGGAGGCGGGCACCGCCTTTATCCTCGGCATAGTGATCGACACCGCGATTGCGAGCGGGCCGGAACAGTTCTTTTCCATTGGCAACGTTGCGGTAATCGCGCTAGCGCTGGGCTTCTTCCTGTTTGTGCGCCCGGTTCTGTTTGGACTGTCTGCTGCGTCCAACGCAATTATTGTGCAGCCGAATGTGAATCCGCTGGTTCTGTCGCGGCTGAACCGCTGGACGCTGGGCCAGTCGGTGCGGTTTTTCGACGACGATTTTGCCGGCCGGATCGCGCAAAAGCAGATGCAAACAGCATCTGCTGTCACGTCTGTCACCACTGAGATGATCAATGTTGTGGCCTTCGCGTTGGCGTCACTCCTAGGCTCCTTGACCTTGCTAGGGTCTATTGACTGGCGCATCACCGGGGTATTTCTGGCGTGGCTGATCGGCTATTTCGTCCTGATCCACTGGTTCCTGCCGCGCATCCGCAAGCGTTCCGGTTCACGGGCCGGCGCACGCGCAATGGTCACCGGGCAGGTGGTCGATTCGATCACGAACATCAAGACGGTAAAACTGTTTGCCCATGCCGAGCACGAGGAGCGCACAGCCCAGGACGCCATGGTCTCCTTCCGGGAAAAGTCGCTTGATTTCGGCTACCTCTCGGCTGGTTTCCGGTTTTGCCTGATGTGCCTGGCAGGCATTCTGCCTGTGCTGCTGATTGGGGCGACCCTGTTACTGTGGCAGTCCGGCACAGCCACTGAAGGCGATATCGTAGCAGCTGGCGCTGTTTCGATCCGGATTGCACAAATGACTGGCTGGGTCAGTTTCACGCTGATGGCGATTTACTCCAATGTGGGTGAAATCGAAAACGGCATGAAAACCCTGGCCGTGCGCGACAGGGTGGAAGACGCGCCAGAGGCAAAGCCGCTTGTAGTCAGAGAAGGCGGAATTGTCTTTGATCAGGTGGAGTTTGCCTATGGCCGTGATGCCGGCGGGGTGCAAGGTATAGATCTGACAATACACCCAGGTGAAAAGCTGGGTATTGTCGGCGCCTCTGGGGCGGGAAAGTCGACACTCGTTTCGCTCCTTCTCAGGCTCTATGACGAAGAGAAGGGCCGCATCCTGATTGATGGACAGGAGATTTCGGAGGTCACGCAGAACTCTTTGCGCAGCCAGATTGGCATGGTCACGCAGGAGACTGCCATGTTCAACCGGTCTGCACGGGACAATATCCTGTACGGTCGGCCGGACGCCTCAGAGGCTGATCTGATTGCCGCAGCCAGGAAAGCAGAGGCGCATGCGTTCATCACTGAACTGGAGGACGGCCAGGGGCGTACAGGCTATGATGCGCACCTTGGCGAACGCGGTGTGAAGCTGTCAGGCGGGCAGCGGCAGCGGATAGCACTGGCCCGTGCGATTCTGAAGGACGCACCGATCCTGGTACTGGATGAGGCGACCTCGGCACTGGATTCTGAGGTCGAAGCGTCGATCCAGGCTGCATTGCACCGTGTGATGGAAGGCAAAACGGTTCTCGCCATTGCGCACCGTCTGTCGACGCTCAGCGAAATGGATCGGATTGTTGTAATGGACAAAGGCAGGATCGCAGAAAACGGCAGTCATCAGGAGCTGCTGGCGAAAGGCGGTCTCTATGCTTCCTTCTGGGCGCGTCAATCCGGCGGCTTTATCTGCACGGATAATGGGCATACAGCTGCAGCCGAGTAATCAATTCGGCGCATTTTTCTTTTGCTGGCATGAATGCCGGGGTAATGAGCGCCCATGACTGACGCAGCCAGAATCACAGCAACGATCAGCAGGCTGGGCCATCAGGGTGATGGTGTGGCCGATGGTCCCTTGTTTGCCCCTCGGACCCTGCCGGGCGAGCTTGTCAGCGGTGTAGCTGAGGGCAACCGCCTGACGCATATCCGCATTGAAACTCCGTCTGAATACCGCGTGCAGCCACCCTGCCGTCATTACAAGGCTTGCGGCGGATGCCAGTTGCAGCACGCCAGCGATGCTTATGTGGCAGAATGGAAGACGAATGTGGTCCGCAATTCGCTTGCAGCGCAGGGGGTAGAGACTGAGTTTCGGCCAATCCAGACATCGCCGCCACGGTCCCGCCGCCGCGCCACATTGGCTGTTCGGCGCACAAAGAAAGGGGCGATGGCCGGATTCCATTGCCAGGCTTCGGATGTGATTACCGAAATTCCGGGCTGCCAGCTGCTGAAGCCAGACTTGCTGGCGGCCGTTCCAACGGCAGAAGCGCTGGCCCTGGCAGGTGCCAGCCGAAAGGCACCGCTGGCTGTGACAGTCACTGCATCTGTTGCTGGGCTTGATATTCTGGTCCGTAATGGCAAACCGCTGGATGGACCCTTGCGGATCGAACTTGCACAGCTGGCTGAGAAACACCAGATTGCCCGGCTGACCTGGGATGATGAGCCAGTTGCGATGGAACAGCCGCCTGTACAGCCCTTTGGTGCTGCGCAAGTTTGCCCGCCTCCCGGAGCCTTCTTGCAGGCTACCTGCGAAGGAGAGGCGGCTTTGCTGTCCGCTGTGCTGGAGATCACCAGGGGCGCCAAGCGGATTGTCGACTTGTTTGCCGGCTGCGGCACCTTTTCGTTGCCTCTGGCGCAGGCGGCCGAAGTGCATGCAGTTGAAGGCGAGCGCGAGATGGTCAAGGCCTTGGATGCGGGCTGGCGAAAAGCGAAGGGGTTGAAAAAAGTCACCACCGAAACCCGTGACCTGTTTCGCAATCCCTTGCTGCCAGAGGACCTCAACCCTTTTGGTGCCGCCTATGAAGCCGCAGTGATCGATCCGCCCAGGGCTGGAGCAGAGGCGCAGGTAGTGCAATTGGCCAAGGCTCGGACGCCTGTAGTCGCCTATGTGTCTTGTAACCCAGTCAGCTTTGCCCGTGATGCCAAGCTGCTGGTTGAGGCAGGCTATGCACTGGACTGGGTTCAGGTTGTTGACCAGTTTCGCTGGTCAGCCCATACCGAACTGGCCGCAAAGTTCGCCCTGAAAGACTAAGATGACGGATATTCAAGTGATGACACCGACCCGCCGCCTGGAAGCCATTCTGGACAGCAGCCGTTTTGGCCGCTTCATCACCGCGGTCATTCTGGTCAATGCGGTTACCTTGGGCCTTGAGACGTCCCCGACGGTGATGGCTAAGTTGGGAGCGCCTATCCACCTTATCGACAAGGTCTGCCTTTCAATCTTTGTCGTTGAGATCCTGGCCAAGCTGCTTGTACGTCGGCTGCGGTTCTTCCTCAGCGGCTGGAATGTATTTGATTTCGTGATTGTTGGAATTGCTCTTGCGCCCGGAACCCAGGGCTTGTCGGTTCTGCGGGCACTGCGGATTCTCAGGGTGCTGAGGGTGATTTCTGTCGCACCGCGTCTGCGCCGGGTTGTCGAGGGCTTTATCACTGCTCTTCCCGGGATGGGCTCGGTTTTTCTGCTGATGGCGATCATTTTCTACATCGGCTCTGTGATCTCAACTAAGCTGTTCGGCCAGGATTTCCCGGAATGGTTCGGCAACCTCGGTCTCAGTGCCTATTCGCTGTTCCAGATTATGACACTGGAAAGCTGGTCGATGGGAATCGTGCGCCCGGTGATGGAAGTGCATCCGCATGCTTGGGCATTCTTCGTGCCCTTCATCATGGTCACGACCTTTGCTGTGGTGAACCTTCTGGTCGGCCTGATTGTGAATTCGATGCAGGATGCCCACGGTGAAGAAGAAGGTGAGCGCACAGATGCTTACCGCGATGAAGTGCTGAGCCGGCTGGAAGCAATTGAGCAAAAGCTATCCAATAAGCCGGTACAGGACAGGAAAATGTGAATTTCCTTAACAGCGCTTTCGCGTTAAATCCTGATTAGAGGCACAAGAAAAATACAGGCTGGGACAATGAACAGAAGGGCATTTGGCATTAGTGCGGCCGCGAGCCTTGCGCTGGCCGGCTGCAGCACCAACGGTGGTACAGTAGGCAGGTTCAAGTTTTATGGTGGTCCGCAGGTCACGTCGATCGTGATCAATAAAGGCGCACGTAAGCTTTATCTGATGCACAACGATGAAATTTTGCGGGAATACAAGGTGGATTTGGGATTTGCACCACTTGGCCCCAAGCGGTTTGAGGGTGATGGTAAAACGCCAGAAGGCACTTACGTGATCAACCGGCGGAATCCGAACAGCCGTTACCATCTGTCGGTAGGCATCTCCTATCCCAACAATCAGGATCGCGCTCTTGCGCGGGCCAACGGTAAACGGCCTGGCGGGGAGATTTTCATCCACGGTCAGCCGAACAACCCCAAGGAACGCAAGCGCGCAGCCCGGGTTGATGACTGGACGGCTGGTTGTATCGCTGTGACCAACGAGGAAATCGAAGAGATCTATGCGATGGTGCAGGACGGCACAACGATCGCTCTGCGGCCCTGACCCAAGGAATTTGTCCAAAGAAAAAGGTCCGGCGCGTCAGCGTCGGACCTTTTTCTTTGGAACTGTATTAGTTCTAGGCGCAGTGGGTTAGCTGCCCATCACCAACGTCCACCAGATCTTGCCGTTTGGTTCCTGAAACCAGGAAAAGCCCATGTTTTTAGCCTTGGGATCCAGGATCACCGCACGGGTGGCCGGTTTTTCCAGCCAGGCAGTCAGGGTTTGCTGTTCATTCTCGTAGGTTTCAGAGATGTTTTCACCCAGTAATGTGCCGATGTACCCTGCGCGGGCAACCCGGTCCAAAGGCGACGATCCGTCAGACCCAAAGTGCCAAGGCCGGTTTTGCACGGACATATCTCGGGAATGAGTCGCTGCAGCAGCGGTCAGCTCCGCGTTTAGCTGAACCGTCTGAGCACCAGCAGCCTGGCGCAGAGCATTGACCGAGTCGAGCATTCGCAGCTGCACCTTATCTGCATTCCTGATGCGGTATGACCCGCCGGATTCTGATGACGGTGTACAGGCTGCCGCCAGTGTTAGGATTGCAGCAGCCATCAGCAGAAAAACGCGATTCATAATGCTCTCTCGCTCTATCAGTCGCTGATGCATCTATCCTTCCTGTGGCAGCTGTGCAAACGGGCCGGCAGAATTATGCGGACTTTGCCGCCGGATTGATTTGCGACTGCGGCTTTCCGGCCATAAAATGCTGCAATCTATGATACTGAAAGCGCAAGTTGGAAGATGTGATGTCCCGAAAACCATTTGAAATCTTCAGCCGCAGGCAGTTCCTTGCCGGAAGTGCTGCCTTGATATCCTCTTCGGCGCTGGCGCAGGAGGATCCTGATAACGTTGAGCCGGCCTATGACCCTTTGCGCCCGCCGCCAGAGCCGGAACCGCCTGTCCAGCGCAACATTTCCGCTTTCCGGGCAAAATCCTGGCGGCCGTATTTTGACAACTTGCGCAACGGAGCGATTCTGGTCGATATCGACAGCCGGGCGCTGCACTATTGGTCGGCAGACGAAAACACCTACAAGCTGTTCCCATCATCGGTACCGCTGTCAGACGATCTGACACGCCGTGGCCGCACTCAGATTGTGCGCAAGGTGGAGGGGCCAAGCTGGTCGCCAACGCCCAATATGCGGAAGCGGAACCCGGAATGGCCCGCCTACATTCCGCCGGGCCCGGATAATCCGCTGGGTACCCATGCGCTGTATCTGGCGTGGAAGTATTACCGGATCCACGGAACCCATGACACGCGCAAGATCGGGCGCAAGTCATCGAACGGGTGCATCGGGCTTTACAATGAGCATATCGCCGAGTTGTTCAGCCTAGCAAAAGTCGGCACTCAGGTGTTGCTAATTTGACGACACGCGGCGGGGCGCTAAGCTGTTAACTATAACAAGCAATTGCAATCCCGCGTTTTTGCTGGTTAGAAAAAAATACGAGGTAAGTCTTGGGTGCGTGGTTCAGATGTTTGATCCGCGCAAATTCTGGAGGTTAACATGAAAAAACTCGTTATCGCTGCTGCGCTGACCGCTGCTGCTTCCACCGCCACCGCTGGCAACCTGTCCGAGCCGGTTGTTGAACCGCCGGTCATCGTGGAAGAAGCTCAGGGTTCTTCCAGCGGCATCCTGCTGCCGCTGCTGCTGCTGGTTCTGGTTGGCGCAGCTGTTGCATCGAATTAATTTCGATACACGGTTACAGAGAAGGCGGTGGTTTTCCACCGCCTTTTTTGTTGCGTGAAGGGAGTGCGGGAGGGGCCGTCAGCCCGCCTCCACCTCCTGCAGAATACTATCCAGGGTTTTGATGATCATGTCAGTGTCATCGGACGCTATGGTCAGCGGCGGCCGGATTTTCAGGATATTGTCCTTGGGGCCTTCGCTGCCAATAAGGATACGGTGATCTCGCATCCGGTTTTTGACATAGGAACAGATATCTGTGGCTTCGGTGCCGTCCGGGTTGTTCAGCTCCAGTCCAAGGAACAGCCCCATGCCGCGGACGTCACCAACGCAGGCATATTTTTGTTCTAGAATTTTCAGGCCTTCAATCAGTTGTTTGCCCTGTACACGGGCGTTTTCCTGCAGACCCTCGTCATCCACAATATCCAGGACCTCTTTTCCAATCCGGCAAGACAGTGTCGAGCCGCCGAAGGTGGAAAAGAACTCAATCCCGTTATCGAAGCTTTCGGCGATTGCCTTAGTCGTCACAAGTACACCCAAAGGGTGGCCGTTGCCGATTGGCTTGCCCAGCACAACGATATCTGGCAGGGCGCCCTGATGTTCGAACCCGAAATAGTATTTGCCAAGCCGTCCGAGGCCGGTTTGCACTTCATCTGCGATGCAGACGCCGCCCGCCCTGCGTATTTTTTCATAAATCGCAGGCAGATACCCTTTTGGGGGAATGATTTGGCCGCCAACTGACGGGAAGGTTTCCGCGATGAAACCGGCCACACCGTGGCCCTTTTCCTGAAGTCGATCAATCGCTGTATCTGCAAGAGCGGCATACTTTTGGGCCTTATCCGGATCATCTCGGCGGAAAGATCCGCGGTAATCATCGGCAACTTCAATTAGCTCTACCCAGTCAGCCTGCCCGACCCCGCCGGGTTTGTTGAACTTGTAGGCGGAGATGCTGATCGCACCGGTGGTGTTGCCGTGATACCCATGATCTGGCGTCACCATACCTTTGGCTCCGGTGTGTGCCCGCGCGAGGCGCAAGGCCAGTTCGTTTGCCTCAGTCCCGGAGTTGACAAAGAAACAGACCTCAAAGTGATCGGGCAGCTTGGACAGTACTTTGTGGGCAAATGCGGTTTGCGCCGGGTGAAGGTACCGGGTGTTGGAGTTTACTCGCTTTAATTGGTCGGCAGCAGCGGCCTGGATGCGCGGGTGGGCGTGTCCCACATGCGGCACGTTGTTGTAGGCATCCAGATATGGTCGGCCCCACTCGTCAAACAGGTGGTGTTTCCAGCCGCGCACCAGCATCACGGGGTCGGTGTAAGTAAGGCTCAGGTTGCCTCCAAAATGCGCGTGGCGTCCTGCCAGAACGCTGTCCTTGCTGGTCGGCTTATAAATGACCTTCTCATCCGGCAGATTGAGCAGCGCCGCCGGGTTCGGGCAGAGTGCGCGCCATAGATACATCTCGTCCGGGTCGCCGACGCCGGGCCAGTCGGCCTCCATTCCCTCAGTGGACAGCGCCAACTGGAAATGAACATGCGGCGCCCATCCGCCGTTTTGGCTGGGATCGCCAAGGCGGCAGAATTCTTCTCCCTTTTCGATAGTATCACCCGGCTTCAAGCGGTCCAGGAACTCAGGATCCAGATGGCCGTATAAAGTGAAGAAGGAATCGCCCTCGGGTGTTTCATGACGCAGGATGATCAGCCCGCCGTAATCCAGATGCCCGCTACGGTATTCAGCGATAACCACTTCACCTCGCAGCGGTGCGAACATCGCAGTCCCGGCAGGGGCGAACGCGTCTACTGCCAGATGAACCGTGCGTCTGTTGCTGGCTTTCCATGGCCCCGTGCGGAAGGCTGCATCCGTGTAAATCAGCCTGGGCTCATGGTAGTAGCCCAGCCAGACCCGGCCGCAGTCTTCGAACTCTTCACCGACCTTGGCTGCTTCCTCCAAGGGCATGAGGAAGGGGTTCTGAGGCCAGGTTGATTGCTCCACCGACAGCGATCCCATCGGTGCATCTGCCAGGTTTTTCCCCATGAGGGGAGCAAAATCGCCGCGTTCCTGTTCAAGCCATGCCAGGATGCGGTCTGCGCCATCGACCACGGGCAGGCCGCAGGCCGCTCGCAGCCGTGCATTCAGCAACCCGCCATGCAGAGCTTTACCCTCCAGGAACCGCCAGGCTGGCGCTTGTGAGACTGTCACATAAGGATCGTCCGGGTTTTCTGCCGCCATGAGTGTGGAGTTCACCACACTCACTGCAAGCCGCATCCGCAGAAGCGGCCAGACCATGTCCACTTCGGCGGCGGTCAGCGGGCAGGTCTCGTGATACCCGGCAACCAGCGATGCAAGGGCTGCCTCCGGTGCCGGGTGATCCAGAACGATATAGGCCGCAGCAATTGCCAGATCGCAGACGCGCGGTGCCGCGCACATGTCGCCCAGGTCGATCAGCCCGGAAACACGCCGAGGTGCAGTCAATTCGCCAGCTACCATGATGTTGTAATCATTGGCGTCGTTGTGGATGGCCTGTTTAGGGAGCTTCGCCAGTTCGGGCTCTAACTTGGCGAACTCTGCAGAAATTTCGCGCAGGATGGCGAGGCGTGCGGGGGATTTGATGCAGGAAAGCTGTTCCGTGATCCACCCCGCCTGCATCAGGTCCCATTTGAAATCGCGTTCAAGGCCTTCGTGACGGAAGTCTGCAAGCGCCTTGGCCGAACCGCCCAAAACTCTGCCGACCTCTTGGATCAGCGCATCGCTTTTCGGCTCTGCCTTGGCATAACAACGGCCCGGCAATTGGTTCAGCAACCAAACCAGCCGGTACTGGCCGTCTTCATCCGGCAGGGATAGAAGTGACTGTCCGGAACATGACGCAATGACCCGCGGGCAGGGCAGGTCAGGCTGGCGTTTCGCAATATGTTCGAACGCCTTCACTTGCATATCGACCAGCCATCCGTCGCAACCAGGGCGCATTGCTTTCAGGATATAGCCTTGGCCGTCTTGCCTCTTGGCCAGGAAATTCAGGTCGTATTCCCCGTCCAGGCGGGTCAGCTCTGCCTCGATACCCCAATGCTCCCGGAGGGCTTTGGCCCAATGCGCAAGCGTCATCCAATATCTCCCCGTTTTCCGGCCGGTCCGGAAATTGAATATTGGATACTTTCTGGACTGAGCCAGCCGGTTAGTCCAGCCAGCCTTTCAGGTTCTCCTCGATAACACCGGCCAGAGCCGCTACGTGATCGTCGTTGTCATTGAGGCACGGAATATAGAGGAAGTCTTCCCCGCCTGCGTGCTCAAAGCTTTCGCGGATCTCTTCGTTGATTTCTTCGAGCGTCTCGATGCAATCGGCTGAGAAGGCCGGCGCAATCAACGCAATGTTCTTCTTGCCTTCCTTGGCCAGAGTGGCGACATGGTCCACTGTATAGGGTTTCAGCCACTCTTCAGGACCGAAAACTGACTGGAAAGTGGTAGTGATCCGGGTGTCGTCCCACCCCAGCCGCTCCTTCAGCAGACGTGTCGTCTTCTGGCACTGGCAGTGATAAGGATCTCCCTGCATCAGATACCGTTTTGGCATCCCGTGATAGGAAACCACCAGAATATCCGGGCGTTTCGCTGCCTTGGCGTAGGCTTCTTCCACAGAGCGTGCCAAGGCGTCGATATAGGCGGGCTGATCGAAATAAGGTGCGATAGTGCGGGCAGCGGGTTGCCAGGGCTCTTCCATCAGCGCCCGGAAGAACTGGTCGTTGGCGGTGCCCGATGTTGCGCCTGCATACTGCGGATAGAGCGGGACAAACAGGATCTTCTGACAGCCTGCCTCAACCATTTGCCGCACTTTGGTTTTGGTGGATGGATTGCCGTATCGCATGCAGAAATCGACCATTACCTGGTCTCCGTAACGCGCTTTCATCACCTCCGCCATCTTGGTGGTTTGGTCCTTCGTGATAGTCATAAGCGGGCTTTCGCCCTTTTCGTGATTCCAGATCGATTTGTAGGCCGCTCCTGAGGAGAACGGGCGTTTCGTCAGGATGATCAACTGCAAGAGCGGCTGCCATTTCCAGGATGGGTAGTCGATTACACGTTTGTCGGACAGGAACTCGCTCAGATACCGGCGCATCGGCCAGTAGGAGTAATCATCAGGAGTGCCGAGGTTGGCCAGCAGGATGCCGACTTTTTCTGCCGGGATCTTGGGGTGATCGGCCGGGGCGTGGGCAGGGCATTTGGCGGTCCGGGCGGCGTCCAGCATGGGAAGGTCCTGTTCGGCTGAGATTTTTGTTAGCGGATAATTACTGTGTTTACGCGTGGAAGGCCAATTGGATCACATTGGCGCAGCAATAGCTTAAACTAATCAAGGCTACAGTTTCGATTCGGGCACCTTGAGCGCGTCGGCCAGACGCATCTGAGCTGAACCTGGACGCAGCGGTTTCTGCTGGTTGTCCGATGGCGACCAGCCAGTCAGGCAGACAAGTTCGAACGTCGCGGGCAGCCGGCCTTCGGCGTTGGCGAAATGCTTCCGGTAGATGTGATCGGCCAGTTGGAAAAGACCGCGCGGCGCCGGGCGTTTCAGACGCTGGGCAAGGGCGTTGGTCTCACCCATTCCGCGCAGGTCATGGATCAGGTGGGGCACGTCGCGGTATTCGGCCTTGAGCGGTACCAGGTCGGCCACCGGCAGAGCGAAGCCGGCCCGCTGCAGCAGGCCGCCGAGATCGCGGATCTCCCCCATCGGCGCAATTCGCGGTGAAAGGCCTCCTAGCAAAATTGTCTCTGCTTCGGCCATGGCCGAGCGCAACTCGTGCAGGGTCCGGCCGCCCAACAGCATCACCAGAAGAAGACCGTCCTCCTTCAGGGCGCGGCGGCACTGAATCAGCTGCCCGACCGGATCATTGGCCCAATGCAGGCACATGGCGTGGATTACCACGTCGTGCGCTCCATCCTCCAGATCCAGCACCTCCTCATCGGCAACAATTTTTGCTTCAGGCCCAAATCTCTCCCAGACCTCAGGAAAAGGACAAACCACTGCGGGTGCTGTAAAGCTTCTGTTAACCAAGCTCAGGCGATCCTCAGCCTCGACCCGTGCCATGTAGTGCAGGAACAGTGCTTCCTGTTGCCGGCGTGAACGATGGGCTTCAAGGGCGCGGCGGTCGAAAAGCTGCAAAGGTGCTTGTGTCATGGGGGCTATTTAGATGCTGACAGCCCGGATTCAAACCGCTGTTTCACTGATTTACCCATCCCAGTGCCTGGGGTGCGGCGAGATGGTTGGCAGTGACTTCGGACTATGTGCGGCTTGTTGGGCAGGCATGCATTTCATCAGTGGAACAGTCTGCGAAGGCTGCGGTGCTCCGCTGCCAGGTGAAGCGGACGGGTTCCGTCTGGAATGCGACAGTTGCCTGCGCCATCCAAGACCCTGGAGTCAGGGCCGGTCTGCACTTCTGTATGAAGGGCAGGGGCGCAAATTGGTGTTAGCCCTGAAACACGGCGACCGCACGGAAATCGCCGGTCCAGCAGCGAACTGGCTGCACCGTGCGGCAGCGCCTTTGCTGGAAGACGATCCGCTGATTTGCCCGGTGCCGCTGCATTGGACCAGGCTGCTGAAGCGAAAGTACAATCAATCCGCATTGCTGGCTGCTGCCTTGGCCAAACGTGGTAGATGGGAGCATTGTCCGGATCTGCTGAGACGTGAGTGGCGGACAGCCTCGCTGGAGGGGAAAACCCGGGAACAACGGTACCGGCTGCTGGGGTCAGCCATTGGTGTTCCGAGAAGCCGAAGAAGCAGGGTCAAGGGACGGGTTGTGCTGATAGTGGACGATGTAATGACTTCAGGTGCCACTCTCAGCGCCAGCACCGATGCCTGCTTGCAAGCAGGCGCGGCTGAAGTGCGTGTGGCCGTTCTGGCCCGGGTCACGCAAGCGTGAGGTTTACCGGGTGCCACTGGCAATTGTTGCAATGAATGCCCAATTCCTCCACAACCTTCGAAACTTGAACATGGGGCCATGAATGAAACCGGTTGAAATCTACACCTCTCCGCTGTGCGGTTTCTGTCACGCAGCCAAGCGGCTGCTGAAACAGAAAGGTGTTGCCTTTTCGGAAATCAATGTGCTTGCACAGCCGGGCCGCAAGGCGGAAATGATCCAGCGCGCCAATGGCGGGCGCACTGTCCCGCAGATTTTTATCGGCGATACCCACGTCGGCGGTTGCGACGACCTCTATGCTCTTGAGCAAGCGGGCAAGCTCGACCCGCTGCTGGCAGCCTAAGACCCGGAGACCGGACATGCGCGCAGCTCTGCTTCAAATGACATCCACGGATGTTCCGTCTCAAAATCTGGAGACAGTGAAGACGATGATGGCGGAGGCTGTGCGCGGTGGAGCAGGTTTTGTTCTGACGCCGGAAGTCACCAATTGCCTTTCAGGCAGCCGGACACATCAGAACAGCGTGCTGTGCCACGAGGAGGGCGATCCGACTCTGGCGGCCCTGCAGGAAGAAGCTTCCAGGCATGGCGTCTGGCTTCTGCTTGGGTCTTTGGGGATCAAAACCCATGACGACGACGGCCGTTTTGCCAACCGCCAGTTCCTGATCTCGCCCGACGGTGAAATCAAGGCACGCTATGACAAGATTCACATGTTCGATGTGGAGGTCACGCCGGAAGAGACTTACCGGGAATCTGACGGCTACCGCCCCGGCACCACGGCCGTGGTCGCCGAAACACCTTTTGCGAAGATCGGAATGACCATCTGCTATGATGTGCGCTTTCCGAGTTTGCACCGGGCGCTTGCCAAGAGCGGCGCGCAGATCATCACTGTTCCAGCGGCATTTTCCTATGTCACAGGCGCCGCACACTGGCATTCGTTGCTGCGCGCCCGTGCCATCGAAACCGGCTGCTTCGTGCTGGCGCCCGCGCAAACCGGCAAGCATCCGGCGTCCCGTGGTCCCAGCCGTCAGACCTATGGCCATTCTCTGGCTGTTGCTCCCTGGGGTGAGGTGTTGGCGGATGCAGGGCAGGAACCTGGCGTGACTTACGTTGATCTCGACATGGAAAAAGTGGCAGAAGCACGCAAGCGCGTGCCTTCCCTGACCCACGACCGGGAGTTTGACGGACCCTGATGGACGAGACCCATTCTCTGGCAGTATCGCTGTTCAGCGAAATTCTGATGGCTGACCAGCTTGCCCGGTCACGCCTCAGCAAAGTGCTGCCCAAGGGAATGGAGCTGTCGCATTTTTCGGTATTGAATCATCTTGCGCGTGCAGGGCTCGAGCGATCGCCAGCTCAGCTGGCGAAAGCGTTTCATGTCACGCGCGGGGCGATGACCAACACGCTGAACAAGCTGGAAGTGGCAGGCTACATACATGTCCGCCCCGACTGGGATGACGCCCGGCGCAAGATGGTGGCCATCAGCCCTGCAGGAAAACAAGCCCGTGACGCCGCACTGGCAGGAATTATTCCCGTGATTTCTGAAGTTGTGGGGGAACTGGGCAGTGACCGGGTCCGGGCAACATTGCCAATCCTTAGAGAGCTGCGCGGCAAACTTGAAGAGAGCGGCTGAAAGCTGGAACTTCCATAAGCTTTTGATCTAAGACATTGAAAAAGACGCCTGCAAGCAGACGCCTTTTTCCCCATCAGTCCCCATCAGTCCGTGAGTGGCGGTTCCGGTTACCTTTGGGTGGACCCACCAACGTTAAAGCGGCAAGCAATCACTCGGTTCAGGAGCTTGCGCCCAAGAAACGAGGCGAAAGTATTCCATTTTCGCTATTTGACGATAGCAAGCGGCAGTCTGCGGCTAAAGTGTTCATAAGGATTACCACCTATCCTTTTGGATGGAGGCTGCTGGAATTGGACTGCGAGGAGGGCTGTCAGCCCGGCTTCACGCTGGCGGTTACATAGTTGACTGACAGGTCCCGTTCCGAAACTGACCAGTTCCAGGTAATCGGGTTGAACACGAAACCTTTTCGGTCGACCGGTTTCAGTCCCGCATGCTGCAGCAATTCGAAAAGTTCGCTTGGTGTGATGAACTTTGACCATTCATGGGTGCCTCGTGGCAGCCAGCGCATGATCACTTCTGCCCCGATAATTGCCATGGCAAAGCTTTTGGGGTTGCGGTTGATGGTTGAGCAGATTTCCAGCCCCCCGGGTTTCAGGAGCTTCTGGGTTGCCGTCAGGTAGCTGAGCGGGTCGGTGACATGCTCCACAACTTCCATATTCAGCACGACGTCGAACTGCTCGCCAGCATCGGCCAGCGCTTCCGCGGTGGTGTGGCGGTAATCGATTTCCAATCCGGATTGTTCGGCATGAATGCGCGCGACCGGAAGGTTGCCTTCCGCAGCATCGGCGCCAACCACAGTCGCTCCCAGCCGTGCCATAGGTTCGCTCAGCAATCCGCCGCCGCAGCCGATGTCCAGCAGCCGCAGCCCTTCGAACGGGCGCTGTGACGTCAGGTCGCGTCCGAACTCACCGGCAATCTGGTTTGTGATATAGTCCAGACGGCACGGGTTTAGCATATGCAGGGGCTTGAACTTGCCGTGCGGGTCCCACCATTCCGCAGCCATCGCTTCGAATTTGGCGATTTCCGCAGGGTCGACCGTGGATTGAGGCGCTTGCATTCCTGTCTCCGTGTGCTCTTTTGTAGTCTGACGTTTCACTAAGGTCAGTAATGGATAGATACCCGGACCAAAAGCGCGCTGTGCATTATCTTTACCCGCCGGTTGAGCCTTTTGACCAGCGCATGATCGACGCAGGCCAGGGCCACCGCATTTATGCGGAGCAAAGCGGCAATCCGAATGGAATTCCGGTCATCGTTTGCCACGGCGGCCCCGGGGGCGGCAGCAGCCCGGCGATGCGGCGCTACTTCGATCCGCTTATCTTTCGAATCATTCTGTTCGACCAGCGCGGCTGCGGCCGGTCGCGACCGTATGCCTCCTGCGAGAATAACACCACTTGGCATCTGGTGGCAGATATGGAGTTGATTCGAGCACAGCTCAGCATCGAAACCTGGATTTTGTTCGGCGGCAGCTGGGGAGCAACTCTTGCGCTGATCTATGCGCAGTCTCACCCGGAACGGGTGCAGCAGATCATCCTGCGCGGCGTTTTCCTGATGACCAAAGCAGAGCTGGACTGGTTCTATGGCGGTGGTGCAGGAAAGTTTTGGCCGGAGACCTGGGCAAAATTCGTCTCCTTGATACCCGATGCAGAGCGAAACGATATGATTGCCGCATATAAAAAGCGGCTGTTTTCGGGCAACCTGGAGGAAGAAGTGCGATACGGCCGGGCCTGGTCTGCCTGGGAAAACGCACTGGCCTCCGTCCATTCCAATGGTCAAAGCGGTGAAAGCCCAGGGGACTATGCACGTGCCTTTGCCCGACTGGAGAACCACTACTTCAGCAATGGCGGCTTTCTCGACTACGATGGTCAGATCCTCGCCAATATGGGCCGGATTTCCCACGTGCCCGGTGTAATTGTGCAGGGCCGCTACGACATGATCTGCCCGCCGTCTTCCGCCTGGCGGCTGAATGAACTGTGGCCAAATGCGGAGTTGAAGATGGTGCGCAATGCCGGCCATGCTCTGTCGGAGCCGGGAATCAGCGCTGAGCTGGTACGGGCAATGGACCGGATCGCAGGAGAGCTTGTGCCATGACGCGCATCGACCGTCGCGCGCTGTTCACCTCGGGTGCTGCTGCTGCCTTGCTGGCCGCAGCAGGCGGGTCGGTTCATGCGTCACCCAAGGCTGGCGGTGTGCTGCGCCTGGCAGTGCCGCGTGAAGCTGGAATGCTGGAGCAAGCCGCCCATGGAGCGGTATTTGATACGCTGACGGAAATAGCGCCTGACGGGCTGCTACGCGGTGAACTTGCGGCCAGCTGGCAATCAGCTCTGGATGCGCGCGCTTGGACCTTTGATTTGCGCGACGGCGTAACTTTTCACGATGGCACTCCGTTAACGGCGGAGGATGCCGCGGCCTCTTTAAATGCGCTGGGCGTGACAGGGGCCGATCTGAGGGCCGCCACCGCGTTGCACGGCCATCAGCTGCTGCTCGAACTGGAGGCGCCGAATCCGCATCTGCCGTATTTGCTGGCTGGAGCGGACCATCTGATTGCCCCGCGGGGGGAGCTGTCAGCCTCTCTTGCAAATGCGGTTGGCACGGGCTGTTTCCGTGTTGAGCGTGCTCAGGATGGCCGTCACTTCCGCGCATCCAAGGTGGCGGGGCACTACAAGGCCGGTACAGCAGGCTGGGTAGACACGGTGGAAATCATTGTGATTCCGGATGCCTCAGTTCGGGCTGAGGCCCTGCGCGACGGCTATGTCGATGTGGCTGCTCTGCCAGAACCCCGCGGTCTGCTGAAGCGCGGCGAGTTCCTGTATTATCCGTCCTCCAAGGAAATGGCTTTAGCGGCTCGGCACAATGTTGGTATTCCACGAAAAGTGGGCCAGCGTGCACCCTTGGACGATGGCCGCATTGCCGAACGCTGGTGGCGGCTGTAAGGGCGTCCGCGGGTTCGCTTCAATACAAGCCTTGCAGTTTTCCCCAATCTTGCCTATATGCCTTTTACAACAGCGGCGCGTTGAACCTCTGGCTCAAGGCTCCACCGGGAATTTCGACGGGCCGCGCGCCCGTTTTTTTGTGTTTGCAGGCCCTTGTCTGCATGCCCCAAGTGGAGGTCTGATGACCAACGACCTGATTGCCAAAGCTGCCATTGACCGGCGCCTGGCCGAGATCGTCACCCCGGTGATCGAGGATCTGGGTTACGAGTTGGTGCGAATCCGGCTGATGTCTGGTAAGGCGACCACGCTGCAGATCATGGCCGATAAGCCTGATGGCGGCATTGAAGTGGACGATTGTGCTGCGATCTCGAACGCGGTCAGCGCGACGTTGGACGTCGAAGATCCGATCATCGACGCCTATGCACTGGAAGTATCGAGCCCGGGTATCGACCGGCCGCTGACCCGGCTGAAGGACTTTGACATGTTCGAAGGCTACGAGGCCAAGCTGGAAACTGAAGAGCTGGTCGGTGGCCGGCGCCGCTTTAAGGGTGAGCTGGCGGGTACTGAAGAGGATGAGGTTCTGATCAATATCGACGATCAGGGCGAGACTGTGACCATTGGTCTGAAATTCGACTGGCTGAGTGACGCCAAGCTGGTCCTGACCGATGATCTGATCAAGGAAATGCTGCGGCAGCGCAAAGAGGCCGGCACGCTGAACGAAGACGCATTCGACGAAATCGAGACCGAAGAGTCTGACGAGGAGAACAAGTAATGGCTATCACCTCTGCAAACCAGCTGGAGCTGTTGCAAACCGCCGAGGCCGTGGCGCGCGAAAAGATGATCGACCCGGGTCTGGTGATCGAGGCGATGGAAGAGAGCCTCGCCCGCGCGGCCAAGAGCCGCTATGGCGCCGAGATGGACATCCGCGTCTCGATCGACCGTAAGACCGGCCGCGCCACCTTTACCCGTGTACGTACCGTTGTGGCCGATGACGAGCTGGAAAACTATCAGGCCGAAATGACTGTCGAGCAGGCGCGCCAGTATATGGCGGACCCCGAAGTGGGCCAGACTTATGTCGAGGAAGTGCCGCCGGTTGAGATGGGCCGCATCGCGGCCCAGTCGGCCAAGCAGGTGATCCTGCAGAAGGTCCGCGAAGCAGAGCGCGACCGCCAGTACGAAGAATTCAAGGACCGCGCAGGCACCATCATCAACGGTCTGGTCAAGCGCGAGGAATACGGCAACGTTATCGTCGATGTAGGCGCCGGTGAGGCGATTCTGCGCCGCAACGAGAAGATCGGCCGCGAAAGCTACCGCCCGAACGACCGTGTGCGCTGCTACATTAAGGATGTGCGTCGTGAGCCGCGCGGCCCGCAGATTTTCCTGTCGCGCACCGCGCCGGAGTTCATGGCCGAGCTGTTCAAGATGGAAGTGCCGGAAATCTATGATGGCATTATTGAGATCAAAGCTGTTGCCCGTGACCCGGGCTCGCGCGCCAAGATCGCGGTTATCTCCTATGACGGCTCGATCGACCCGGTCGGTGCCTGTGTGGGTATGCGCGGCTCTCGCGTGCAGGCCGTGGTGAATGAGCTTCAGGGCGAGAAGATCGACATTATCCCGTGGAACGAAGATCAGCCGACCTTCCTGGTGAACGCACTGCAGCCAGCGGAAGTTTCCAAGGTCGTTCTCGACGAGGAAGCCGGCAAGATCGAAGTTGTTGTGCCGGAAGAGCAGCTGAGCCTTGCCATTGGCCGCCGCGGCCAGAACGTGCGCCTGGCGTCCCAGCTGACCAACCTCGACATCGATATCATGACCGAGGAAGAGGAATCGGCCCGCCGCCAGAAGGAATTCGAAGCGCGCACCAAGCTGTTCATGGAAACTCTGGATCTGGATGAGTTCTTTGCCCAGCTTCTGGTGTCCGAAGGCTTCACCAACCTCGAAGAGGTTGCCTATGTTGAGCTGGACGAATTGCTGGTGATTGATGGTGTCGACGAAGGCACCGCCGAGGAGCTTCAGGCCCGCGCCCGCGATTTCCTGGAAGCCCAGGCCAAGGCAGCGCTGGATGCAGCACGTGCGCTGGGTGCAGAAGACAGCCTGATCCAGTTCGAAGGTCTGACCCCCCAGATGGTCGAAGCGCTGGCGAAGGACGACGTGAAATCGCTGGAAGACTTTGCCACCTGCGCGGACTGGGAACTGGCCGGCGGCTGGACCACCGACGGCGGCGAGCGGATCAAAGATGATGGGATCCTCGAACCCTTCGGCGTGTCGCTGGAAGAAGCGCAGGATCTGGTGATGACCGCCCGCATCATGCTGGGATGGGTTGATCCGGAAGAGCTGGAAGCGGAAGCCGCTGAAGGCGAGGAAGCTGGCGAAGAGGAAAGCGAGGCCTGATTTCAGGCCTTGCATTGGAGACCCGTATGACACGCGGCGGCGCAACAAAAGACCGGACCGGTGACAGCGAACGTAAATGTATCGCGACCGGCGAAACCCAGCCTAAACAGGGCCTCATCCGTTTTGTGATGGGCCCTGACGGTCAGGTCGTGCCCGATGTAATGGGCAAACTGCCCGGCCGCGGTGTCTATGTGGCCTCCAGCCGGGAGGCACTGGCTGCGGCAGTCAAGAAGAAGCTCTTTGCCCGCGGTTTCAAGGCGCAGGTGCAGGTGCCGGAGGAACTGGTAAAGGAAGTCGAGCGTCAGGTTGTCCGCCGCCTGATAGAGCTGATCAGTCTGGCGCGCAAATCGGGCGACGCAGTGTCCGGGTTTGAGCGGGTCAAGGATTGGCTGGCCAAAGAAGAGGCTCGGGTGCTGATCCAGGCCTCTGACGGGTCGGGGCGCGGGAAGTCGAAGCTGAGCACGCCCTACAAGGGCAAATTCATCGGCTGCCTCACGGCGGACGAGCTGGGAATGGCATTTGGGCGCCAAACTGCGATCCATGCCGCCCTCGCCTCTGGCGGACTCAGCAAACGTGTTGTAGATGAGGCGCAACGACTGCAAGGTTTGCGCGAAATGGTGGGCGGCAACGGCCGCACGGAAGGATAAGTAGCTTTATGAGCGATAGTGACGGCAAAAAGACACTGGGTCTGCGTGGGGGTTCCCGTCCGGGGAACGTGAAACAGAGTTTCAGCCATGGACGGACCAAGAATGTCGTGGTGGAAACCAAGCGCAAACGCGTTGTGGTTCCCAAGCCGGGTGCGGCCAAGGGGGGCAGCGGTGCTGCGCCTTCGACATCCGGATCGCGCCGGCCTGCCGGCATCAGCGACGCGGAAATGGAGCGCCGCCTGAAGGCCCTGCAGGCCGCCAAGGCCCGTGAGGCAGAGGAAGCCGCGCAGCGTGAAGCCGAGGAAAAGGCCCGCGCCGAAGAGCGTGAGCGCCGCCGGGCGGAGCAGGAAGCCAAGGAGCGCGAGCAGCGCGAAGCGGAAGAGCGCGCACGAGCCAAGGCTGAAGAAGAGGAACGCCAGCGCATTGCAGCTGAAGAAGCGGCGAAGCGTGCTGCAGCTGCTCCGGCACCGGACGCCGCGAAAGCGGAACGATCCGCGCCGAGCAAACCTGCCCCCGCCGCTGCACCGCGCAAGGCAGAGCGCGAGCGTGAACAGCGCCCGTCCCGCGGTAAGGGCCGTGATGACAACCGTCGTTCCGGCAAGCTGACGCTTGGCCAGGCAACTGGCGGTGAAGGTAACCGCCAGCGCTCGATGGCGGCGATGAAGCGCAAGCAGGAGCGTGCGCGCCAGAAGGCCATGGGCGGCTCGGTTGAGCGCGAAAAGGTTGTGCGCGATGTGCAGCTGCCGGAAACCATTGTGGTGTCCGAGCTGGCCAACCGTATGGCGGAGCGTGTTGCTGATGTGGTGAAGTCGCTCATGCAGATGGGCATGATGGTCACCCAGAACCAATCGATCGACGCCGATACCGCGGAACTGATCATTGAGGAATTTGGTCACAAGGTGACTCGCGTTTCCGATGCTGACGTCGAGGACGTGATCAAGGAAGTCGAAGACAAAGAAGATGATCTGAAGCCGCGCCCGCCGGTGATCACCATCATGGGCCACGTTGACCACGGTAAAACCTCGATTCTGGATGCGATCCGCAATGCCCGCGTTGTGGCCGGCGAAGCCGGCGGTATCACCCAGCACATTGGTGCGTATCAGGTGAAAACCGAAAGCGGCACCACGCTGAGCTTCCTGGATACCCCTGGCCACGCAGCCTTTACCTCGATGCGCTCGCGCGGTGCTCAGGTAACCGATATCGTGGTTCTGGTTGTTGCTGCGGACGACGCCGTCATGCCGCAGACCATCGAAGCCATCAACCACGCCAAGGCGGCCGAAGTTCCGATGATCGTGGCGATCAACAAATGCGACAAGCCTGCCGCCGACCCGATGAAGGTCCGCACGGACTTGCTGCAGCACGAGGTGGTTGTCGAACAGATGTCCGGCGAAGTGCAGGACGTCGAAGTTTCGGCGCACACCGGCCAGGGTCTGGACGAACTTCTGGAAGCCATTGCGCTGCAGGCGGAAATCCTGGAACTGAAAGCCAACCCGAACCGTGCCGCCCAAGGCGCCGTGATCGAAGCCCAGCTGGATGTGGGCCGCGGCCCCGTTGCCACCGTTCTGGTTCAGAACGGCACCCTGCGCCAGGGTGACATCTTTGTTGTGGGTGAGCAGTACGGCAAAGTCCGTGCGCTGATCAACGATAAGGGTGAGCGCGTTCAGGAAGCGGGCCCCTCGGTTCCGGTTGAGGTTCTTGGCCTTAACGGCACTCCGGAAGCTGGCGACGTTCTGAATGTGACAGAAACCGAAGCGCAGGCGCGCGAAATTGCTGCCTACCGTGAGCAAGCTGCCAAGGACAAGCGCGCAGCAGCAGGTGCTGCGACCACTCTGGAACAGCTGATGGCCAAGGCCAAGGAAGACGAAAACGTTTCCGAACTGCCGATCCTGGTCAAAGCCGACGTGCAAGGTTCTGCCGAAGCCATCGTTCAGGCGATGGAAAAGATCGGCAACGAGGAAGTGCGCGTGCGCGTGCTGCATTCGGGCGTCGGTGCCATCACCGAAACCGATGTGGGCTTGGCGGAAGCCTCCGGCGCGCCGATCATGGGCTTTAACGTCCGTGCCAATGCCTCGGCCCGGAACACCGCCAACCAGAAGGGTGTGGAGATCCGTTATTACTCGGTGATCTATGATCTGGTGGATGACGTGAAGGCCGCAGCCTCCGGCCTGCTGTCGGCGGAAATCCGCGAGAATTTCATCGGCTACGCCCAGATCAAGGAAGTCTTCAAGGTTACCGGCGTCGGCAAGGTTGCCGGCTGTCTGGTCACCGAAGGCATCGCCCGCCGCTCGGCCGGCGTGCGCCTGCTGCGTGATAACGTGGTGATCCACGAAGGCACACTGAAGACCCTGAAGCGCTTCAAGGACGAAGTGTCCGAGGTCCAGTCCGGTCAGGAATGCGGTATGGCGTTCGAGAACTACGACGATATCCGCCCGAATGACGTCATCGAGATCTTCGAGCGTGAAGAAGTCACCCGTACGCTCGAATGATAACCGTTTCGAGCTGAGTTATGAAAAGCCCCGGTTTACACACTGGGGCTTTTTCACTTTGGAATACATGGTTGCCGCTTTACCGGATGGAAAAGGGCAGCTTGTGCAGCTGCCCTTTGTTGCCTGGCATGTGTGAGTGGCGCTCAGGCGGCGGGTTTGACCGGATGGCCAGTATGTACCATTCTGTCAACCCGCACCGTAGTTGTGTTTGGGAATGCCCGTATGAAGCTGCCCTGTACTCATGAAAAGCGTCCCATTTCGTTTGTTCTTATCATGGCCGTCTCCTGATCCACTGATGTGCAGGGCAGTGAGTTGGTTCGTAAGTTAAGATTTGAACAGAATGGTTAACAAAAGGTTCACGGCTTTAGCCTGGGCTAATCAAATGCCCGGCAAAATCCAATCGGCCTGTTGTATCCGGCACAGCCCAACAGAGGCCGTGACTAGAGCGCGTTACAGCCAGTCGCGTAAAATCGGGATCAATGGGATGTCTGCTGGCGGCATGGGGTAGTCACGCAGATCCTGCGGCCGCACCCATTTCAGCGTTTGTCCTTCCTTGGCCTGCGGGATGCCCTCCCACTTGCGGCAGGCAAACAGCGGCATCAGAAGATGAAAATCTTCGTAGGTGTGACTGGCAAAAGTCAAAGGAGCGAGACACGAAGCCCAAGTGCCTATTCCGATCTCCTCGTGCAATTCCCGGACCAACGCGGCCTCAGGCGTTTCGCCCGGCTCGATCTTACCGCCGGGGAACTCCCACAAACCTGCCATGGACTTGCCTTCAGGCCGCTGCGCCAGCAACACTCTGCCGTCGGCATCAATGAGGGCAACGGCAGAGACGAGAACCGTCCTCATGACCGGTAGTCCGCGTTGATCGAGATGTACTGATGCGTCAGGTCGCAGGTCCAGACAGTGGCTGCGCCGCTGCCGAGACCCAGATCCACCTTGATGGTGATTTCCTGCTTCTTCATTTCCGCCGCGCCCAGTTCTTCTTTGTAAGCCGGCGAGACCCAGCCTTTCTCCGCCACCAGTACATCGCCAAAGGAGATCGACAGCAAATCACGGTCGGCAGCTGCACCGGACTTTCCAATTGCCATGACCACGCGGCCCCAGTTTGGGTCCTCGCCCGCTAATGCGGTTTTCACCAGCGGTGAGTTGGCAATCGCCATGCCATGAACTTTGGCGTCCGCATCCGAAGCCGCGCCCGTCACCTGAATTTCCACGAATTTGGTTGCGCCTTCACCGTCGCGCACCACTTGGTGCGACAGGTCAAGCATGACCCGTTCCAGCCCGGCAGCGAATTCCGCGTTGCCGGTCGCGTCTACACCAGAGCTACCGGTGGCGCAGAGCATCAGGCTGTCGGAGGTGGAGGTGTCGCTGTCCACGGTGATGCAGTTGAAGCTGCGGTCGCAAATCTCCGACAGCTGTGCCTGCAGCGCTGCCTGCTCCACCTTGGCATCGGTGAAGATGTAGACCAGCATTGTCGCCATGTCCGGTGCAATCATGCCGGAACCCTTGGCGATGCCTGCGATCTTGACCGTCTTGCCGTCAATGCCAACCGTGGCGCTGGCGCCTTTGGCAAAGGTGTCGGTTGTCATGATGGCCTTGGCAGCATCTTCCAGCGCGTTTTCATCCAATGCGCCGTTCAGCTCTCCGATCTTGGCAATAATCCGGTCGTGCGGCAGCGGCTCGCCGATGACGCCGGTGGAAGCAGTGAAGACACGGCCCGCCGGAATTCTGGTTTCTGCGGCCACAGCCGATATAATCTCAGCCACCGATGTTTGGCCGTAGTGGCCTGTGAAAGCGTTGGAATTTCCGGAGTTCACCAGGATCGCTGCGCCGGTGTCCGCAGCGCCGCCCAGCTTGGACTGGCAATCGAGAACCGGAGCGGAACGGGTCTTGGACCGGGTGAAGACACCGGCTAGCGCGGTGCCCGGATCCATGACAGCCAGCATCACATCGGTGCGGTCTTGGTATTTGACACCGGCAGCGGCAGATGCAAATCGCACGCCCTTGATCACCGGAAGATCGGGGAAGCTGGCGGGCGCCAGCGGTGAAACGGGCATGGATTTGGACATGATCAGTTCCTTACCAGGCTGAGGTCTTTGAGTATGGCCGGATCAAGATCCTCAATCTCAGGCCGTTCGATTTCCGCTGCTGCTGTCAGCTCGTTCACCCGTTCCTCAACCGCTTTCTGGCGCAGCTCATCGGCCAGCTCGGTACGGACTTCTTCGAATTCGGGTGCTTCTGTCTTGCGGCGCTCGTTCAGCAGGATGACGTGCCAGCCAAATTGCGTTTGGACCGGATCTGAGACTTCACCTGAGCCCAGCTTCAGGACAGCCTGTTCAAATTCGGGCACCATACGGCCTGTGGTGAACCAGCCGAGATCGCCGCCGTTCGGGCCGGAGGGGCCGGTTGAGCGTTCCTTGGCCAGCGTGGCAAAGTCAGCGCCTGCATCCAGCTCGGCCTTGACGTCCAGCGCGTCCTCTTCGCTTTCGACCAGGATATGAGCTGCGTGAAATTCATCACCGCCTTCACCGGTGGAGTACTTTTCATCATATGCCGCGCGCAGTTTCTCTTCGCCGCTGGCCTTATCCATGACCGTTTCGATTACTTCCGCCGCCAGCAATGCGCGTTCCTCGTTATCGACAGAAAGCTTGACATAGTGAGGCACCTGACCCTGAAGCTGCTGTTTCAATGCAGTTTGCTGGATCAGCTGATCCAGGATTGCGTTGTAGAGGACGTCATCGGGCAGCTGCTTGTACTGCGCCGGCAGGTTTTCGCGTGCCATGACCATATGGCCGATGGTGATCTCCTCGCCATTGACCGAGGCAACCACTGTGTTTGCATGCGGGGTTGCAGCCGCGGCCAGCGGCAGCGCAGCACAGGCGGCAACCGCCAATCCGCGCAGAAATGTGAGACCTTTACGCATTGAAACCTTCCTATTCCTTGGCCGTTAAAGGCCGTGCCGTTGACACTCTATACCCTGCCGCTTACATCGCCTTGAGGCCATTGGCAGGACCGTCTTTCCACCATTGTTTATGGGTTGCGGTCACGGCGGGCAAGCCTGCCCGATGCATAGGCCGGATATAGGATCGCTGGAGAAGATATGCTGGGTTTCGGAACAATCGCCAAAAAGGTTTTCGGTACACCTAACGACCGTAAAGTCAAGGCGACGCGGCCGCTGATTGCTCAGATCAACGGGCTGGAAGATGAGTTCGCAAAGCTCAGCGATGACGGGCTTATTGCCAAGACAGCAGAGCTTCGCCAGCGGGCGCTGAATGGCGAAAAACTGGATGCTCTGCTGCCCGAAGCCTTTGCTAACGTGCGGGAGGCCGCGAAGCGGGCTTTGGGCCTGCGTGCTTTTGATACCCAGCTGATGGGTGGTGTCTTCCTGCATCAGGGTAACATCTCCGAGATGAAGACCGGTGAGGGCAAGACCCTGGTGGCCACCTTCCCTGCCTACCTGAATGCACTTACCGGCAAGGGCGTGCACGTGGTTACTGTGAACGAATACCTGGCGAAGCGCGACAGTGAATGGATGGGCAAGGTGTTTGCTCAGCTTGGCATGACCACTGGTGTAATCTGGTCGGGCCAGCCGGATGCAGAGAAGATGGCGGCCTACCAAAGCGACGTGACCTATGCCACGAACAATGAGCTGGGTTTTGATTACCTGCGCGACAACATGAAGCCGTCTTTGGACCAAGTTTTCCAGAAGCAGCACAACTTTGCCATCGTTGACGAAGTCGACTCGATCCTGATCGATGAGGCCCGTACTCCGCTGATTATCTCTGGTCCGGCGGAAGACCGCTCTGAACTCTATTCCACTATCGACAAAGTAATCCCGCTGCTGGCCGAAAACCACTACGAGATCGACGAAAAGACTCGCGGCGTGACTTTCACAGAGGACGGCAACGAGTATCTGGAGCAAACCCTGCGCGAACACGGACTGTTGGAGGCCGAGGCATCGCTCTATGATCCGGAAAGCACTACAGTTGTCCATCATGTCAACCAGGCGCTGCGTGCCCACAAGCTGTTCCAGAGGGACAAGGATTACATCGTTCGCGACGGCCAAGTGGTGCTGATCGATGAGTTCACCGGCCGGATGATGCCGGGCCGCCGCCTGTCGGAAGGGCTGCATCAGGCGATTGAAGCCAAGGAAGAGGTGCAGATCCAGCCGGAGAACACTACTCTGGCCTCCGTTACCTTCCAGAACTACTTCCGTCTCTATGACAAGCTTTCGGGTATGACCGGTACTGCCATGACGGAAGCCGAGGAATTTGCAGAAATCTATGGTCTGGGCGTCGTCGAAGTGCCGACCAACCGTCCGATTGCCCGGGTGGACGAGGACGATCAAGTCTACCGCACCGCGCGTGAAAAATACGAGGCGATGATCCAGGAAGCCAAGGTCGCGCATGAAAAGGGGCAGCCGGTCCTTTTGGGCACTACCTCCATTGAGAAGTCCGAACTCCTGAGCCAGATGCTGCAGCAGGAAGACATCCCGCACAACGTCCTGAACGCCCGCCACCATGAGCAGGAAGCACAGATCGTTGCCGATGCCGGCCGGTACGGCGCGGTGACTATTGCTACCAATATGGCCGGCCGCGGCACCGATATTCAGCTTGGCGGTAATGTAGAGATGAAGGTGCTGGAGGCGCTGGCGGCAAACCCAGAGGCGGATCCAGCAGAACTGCGTGCCGCTGAGGAAGCCAAGCACGCGGAAGAGAAGCAAAAGGTGCTGGAGGCTGGCGGTCTGTTCGTAATGGCGTCTGAGCGCCACGAAAGCCGTCGCATCGACAACCAGCTGCGCGGCCGCTCCGGCCGTCAAGGCGACCCGGGCCGCACGCGCTTCTATCTCAGCCTCGAAGACGACCTGATGCGGATCTTCGGTTCTGAACGTCTGGACAAGCTTCTGTCTTCGTTGGGCATGAAGGAAGGCGAAGCGATTATTCACCCTTGGGTTAACAAGTCGCTGGAACGGGCCCAGGCAAAAGTCGAAGGCCGCAACTTTGACATGCGCAAGAATGTGCTGAAGTTCGATGACGTGATGAATGATCAGCGCAAGGTGATCTTCAAGCAGCGCCGTGAGATCATGGCAGCTGAAGACCTGTCCGAAATCACCAATGACATGCGCCATGAAGTCATTGACGATCTTCTCGACGTCCACATGCCGCCCAAAACCTACGCTGACCAGTGGGACACTGAAGGCTTGCAGGAACAGGTCCGGGAAATGCTATCGATTGATGCGCCGGTAGCAGAGTGGGCCGCAGAGGAGGGCGTGGATGACGAACAGATCCGCGAACGCCTGGTGGAAACTTCCGACAAGCTGATGGCCGAAAAGGCTGAAGCCTTCGGACCGGAGAGCATGCGCAACATCGAAAAGCAGGTCTTGCTGCAGACCATCGACAAGAAATGGCGCGAGCATCTGCTGACGCTGGAGCATCTGCGTTCCGTGGTGGGTTTTCGCGGCTATGCGCAGCGTGATCCGCTGAACGAGTACAAGAACGAAAGCTTCCAGCTGTTTGAAAGCATGCTCGATAGCCTGCGCGAGGAAGTCTCTCAGCAGCTCAGCCGGGTGCGCCCAATGACTGAGGAAGAGCAGCAGCAGATGCTGATGGAAATGGCAGCCCGCCAAGCGGCCATGCAGCAGATGGCGGCACAAGCGGCTGGTGCGGACAGTTCGGCGGAATCAGCCGCGCCTGGATTTGTAGAGGATGACCCGTCAACCTGGGGCAATCCTTCGCGCAACGACAAGTGCCCATGCGGATCAGGCAAGAAATTCAAGCATTGCCACGGCAGTCTGGTTTGATTGATCTCTAGTTCCTGGGCTCCTGTTCTCTTGGCAGGCTGCGTCTCAGAATACTTGGCTAAGACAGTTCCTCTCGGTCGCTGTGCTATGCGCAGCGCCGGGCCTTAAGCTGTTGCGCAGTGCAGAAACCTGCAGGCGCAAGCACGGGGATTTCCCTGAATTCGTTTCCTTTAGTCGCCGCGAAGATTGAGCATTTGCTGGATTCACTGCAGTTTGCGGTCAAAAACTGCGCCACTTTGTGGACAAGGCTATCAGTAGCAGTCTGTCTCAGGAGGGCTTTAAAAGCGCATCACAGCGGGGTGAGCTTCACTGTTTCCCTAAATGGCACCGGGCGCTACGACCCTCTTGTACTGGCCTTGACACGAACGGCTGTGATTATCGCCGAAACTCCAAACGATTCCGGTGCAGTAGCGGTGGCTGAAGTCGAATGGTATCGAAGATCTTGAGCGTGTCGTTTTGCAGTGGAGCGGCAATAGCGGGCTCGAATTGCATGCCCGGGAATTTGGTGCCGCCTATTGAACTGAGGGTCACGTCTGGCACGGTGCGGTAAACCATGCTGGCATCGGCCGGATAGACCGGCTGGGAGATCAAAGCCTTCTGGCTCCGAGGGTCGCGGAGATTTCCAGTCTGCACTCCAGCCTGCCAGGGCAATCCGGGACAGTGTCCTTGACAGCAGAAGCCGAGGTGACCGGAAGGAATTGCGGCCAGGATATCATTGCGCAAGCGCTGCGATTGACTGGTGGCAGGCTCACTAGCCGCGATCTGGTGATGGTAATGCCGGATTGCGAGGCTCAGAGGAGCTTTCTGGTGTTGAATAATCTTCTCGAAGACCTGAAGATTGCCGCCAACTGATTTGCGGTAACTTCAGGTATCCACATGACCTTCTTGCGTGCGGCCGTTTGTGCCGCACTTTTTCTGACAGTCCTGGCACGCGGTCTTGCAGCTCAGGATGTCACCCTGTCTTCTCCGGATGGCGCAGTTGAGATAACCGGCACCTTGCTGGGATTTGATGGCGAATTCTACAGGGTGCAAACTCAATTCGGCGAACTCACCGTGGATGGATCGGGTGTGACTTGCGATGGGCCGGGGTGCCCCAGCCTGTCCGCCTTTGTGGCAGAGATCACGTTTGCCGGGTCTTCCGCAATGTCGGAGGTTCTGTTGCCAGCCCTGATCGAAGGCTTTGCGTTGCGCAACGGCTATCAAACGCGCCGGGAGCCGCTGCCTGATGGAAACTTCAGTCATGTCTTGCTGCGAGGGCAGAAGCCTGCTGCACGGTTTACATTTGCGATCAGTAATACAGACGCTGGGTTCGCAGCACTTGTCGCGGATGAAGCGGACGTTGCAATGGCAACGCGTGAGATCCGCGTTCTGGAAAGAAAAGCCGCACGGGCCGCAGGTTTGGGAGATTTAACCGGGACCGGGCGCAGCCGCATCCTGGCGCTGGACGCCTTTGTTCCGGTTGTAGCACCGGCTAATCCCGTGCGTGAGATTACCTTGCCGCAATTGGCAGGTATCCTGTCCGGCCGGATCAGCAACTGGCAGGAGCTTGGCGGTCCGAATGCTCCCATTTCCATACACATGCCTGTGTCCGGTTCCGGTCTCTCGCAAGCCGTCGAGGATAAACTTATGGCGCCAACCGGCGCTGTCTTTACTGCCAAGATCAACCGTCATGACCGCAGCAGCACGCTGGTCAGGCGGGTTTTGATCGATCCTTTTGCCATCGGCATTGCCAGCTACGCCGAAAAAGGCGCAGCCCGGGTTTTGACCCTTTCAGGACTGTGCGGGTTTTCGCTGCAGGCCAGCCGGCATGCGGTAAAGACCGAGGATTACCCTTTGACCGTGCCGATGTTTCTATACTTGCCAGCGCGGCGCCTCCCAAAGGTGGCACGCGATTTTCTTGCTTATGTGCGCGGACCCGCTGCGCAGGCAGTGATCCGCCGCGCCGGTTTTGTCGATCAGGCCCCGGAGTTGATTCCGGTGAGCCGCCAGGGGAACCGCCTGTCTAATGCCATTCTGGCTGCAAACCAGAAAGGAGGGCTGTCAGAATTGCAACGGCTGGTAACCGTGCTGGGAGGGATGCGGAGATTAACAACCACGTTCCGGTTCGAGCCGGGATCCTCGCGCCCAGACGCCCAGTCCCGCAGCAACATTGAGCAATTGGCCCGGGCGCTCGAGACTGGTGAGTTCGATGCTCAGGAGCTTGTGTTCGCGGGGTTTTCCGATGGGGTCGGCCCGGCGGAAGGTAACCGTCAGATCGCGATGAAGCGAGCTGACGCAGTGCGTGACGCAGTGATCAAGGCTGCGGAAACCGCAGACGTCAGCCGGGTGAAGATTTGGACTGAGGGTTTTGGAGAGGTCTTGCCGATGGCTTGCGATGACAGCGATTGGGGCCGCCAGATCAATCGGAGGGTGGAGGTCTGGGTTCGGTAAGCGCGGCTTTCTTTTCAGCAGCCTGAATTTTTGCTGTCACATTGGTTTATCCGGTTTCGGCAATCAGATCACTAGCCTTTTCCCCGATCATGATTGCAGGCGCGTTGGTGTTGCCGGAGACGATTTCCGGCATGATAGAGCAATCGGCAACCCGCAGCCCCTCGACGCCATGCACGCGCAGTTTTTCATCGACCACTGCGTTCTCCCCCGCACCCATCTTGCAGGTCCCGGTGGGGTGGTAAATTGAAACCGAGTTGCTGCGCGCCCAATCCAATGTTCCCTCATAATCTTCCATTGCCAAGTCAGCGTTGGGGCGGAATTCCTCGGCAATCTTGGACGCCAGAGGATTATGCCGGGCAATGTGCCGGGCGATGTTGATGCCGTCGACGATAGTCCGGCAGTCGGTTTCGGCGGACAGGTAGTTCGGAATGATTTTGGGGTAGGTCCTGGGGTCTGGTCCGTTCAAACGGATTTCGCCCCGGCTTTCGGGGCGCAGCTGGCAAACTGACATAGTGAAGGCGGAAAATGGATGCACGCCCTCGCCCGGGCTGTCCGCTGACCACGGCTGCACATGGAACTGAATGTCGGGTGTTGCCACATCCGGCCGGGTTTTCATGAAACCGGTCGCAAGGCTTGCCGCCATGGTCATTGGTCCGGCCCGGAACAGCGCATATTTCAAGGCGATCCGGGCCTGGTTGAACAGGCTGCGGACCTCATCGTTGAGCGTTGGTTCGTTGCATTTGTAAACAAGTCTTGCCTGCAGATGGTCCTGCAGTCCTTTGCCCACCCCTGGCAGATCGACAAGGGGTTCCACACCATTAGCCTGCAACTGGCCAGCCGGGCCGATGCCCGACAGCATCAATGTCTGCGGCGAATTGATAGCACCGCCGGACAGGATCACTTCCTTGCGGGCCGTGATGACGTGGCGCTGGCCTGCTTTGTCCAGATAGCTGACACCTGTCACCTGGCGCCCATCCAAATTTATCTTTTCGACGAGCGCATTTGTGATGATCTGCAGATTGGGCCGCTTCCGCGCAGGCCTAAGGAAGGCGACTGCCGCACTGCAGCGCCGACCGTTGCGGGTGGTGAGCTGGAAGTAGCCGACGCCTTCTTGATCCGCTCCGTTGTAATCGGGGTTAAACGGGTATCCCGCCTCTTGCGCGGCTGCCACCCAAGCGTCGCAGATCGGGCGCTGGATGCGCATGTTTGAGACCGTCAGCGGGCCGCCTGTGCCATGGAAGTCATCCGCGCCGCGTTCCTGATCTTCGGAACGCTTGAAGAGCGGCAGGACATCTTCCCAGCCCCAGCCTTCGTTGCCCATCTGGCGCCAACGGTCATAGTCCTCCTTTTGGCCGCGGACATACAGTAGTCCATTCAGCGAGGAAGACCCTCCTAGAACCTTGCCTCGCGGCCAATCAATGGATCGGCCATTAAGACCCGGATCCGGTTCAGTCCTGTAGCACCAGTCAACCGAGGGATTGTGCATGGTTTTGAAGTAGCCGACCGGAATATGAATCCAGGGGTTTGTGTCACGCCCTCCGGCTTCCAGCAAAACCACCTTGTTTTGCGGGTTTGCGCTCAGCCGGTTGGCGACAACACAGCCTGAAGACCCAGCGCCGATGACGATGAAATCCGCGTCCAAATCCATACCTCCCGAACTCTCGATGAAAAAACTTCTATACAGGATGTGGAAATTGGTCTAGCATTTTTTGATACGAAACGTCTCAATAATTGATCTTAGGGAGGAGAGTTATGGGGCTGACTAACAAACTGGGCCGCATTTCACGGCGGGATTTGTTACGGGTGGCAGGGACTTACGGGATGAGCTCGACCCTACTGGCGGCAGGCGGCTTTGGCGGCGCGATGAGCCTGGCGAACCTCGCCTCGGCTGCGGAATCAACCTATGAGAAGCGCTATACCAAGCCCGCCAAGCACACGCTGAAGTTCGGCGCCTCGGGCTTCAACGCGCGCAATCTGCTGATCGAGCGGGCAGGGGCACTGGAATTCGCCCGTGATTTGGAAGCACGTACGGATGGGGAGATCCGGATCGAGTTTATTGGCGACAATCAGATTTGCGGCCAGTTGAGCTGCGTCGAGAAAACCCAGCAGGGGATTGTCGACATCTACGCAGCCTCAACCCAGAACTCGGCTGGCGGCGCGCCCTATTTGAACGTGCTGGACTATGCCTTCATGTTCCCCGGCCGTGCGTCCCAATACCACTTCCTCTATCACCCCAAAAGCCAGGAAATCCTGCGTGATCCTCTGGAAAAGCGCCACGGGTTGAAATTCCTGTTCAGCCACTGCGAGCTGCGCGGCATACAGCTGGGCCTGAAGTACAAGGACCAGCCGACCATCACCAAACTGGAGCAGCTGTTCGGAACCAAAAACCGCGTCACCGGCACCCAGTTGGGACGGATCGCAATGAACGCGCTGAACCTGAACCCGGTGCCGGTGGCCTGGGAAGAGACCCTCGACGGGCTGAAGCAGGGCCTGATCGACGGCGCCGAAACCTGGGCCTCCGCAGTGGCCTATGCCAACATGGCGCCGGTGGTCTCGCAGTCGGTCGACCTCAAGTTCTTTTGCGGCACCGAGCACACCTCGATGTCGGCAAAGGTTTTTGACGGCCTCGAAGGCTATCTGCAGGACGCAGTTATGGAGAGCGCCTATTGGGCACAGGCCCATGTTCAGGCCGCAAACGAGGCCGCGCTGGTCAAGACCGTCGGCTTCTCCGATCCGCAGCTTCCGGGCACGGTATTTGCGGAACACGGCGTCCGTCCGGCCTTCTTGCCGGACAGCGAAATCCGCATGGCTGAGGAAATGTGCTCACCCGAGTTCCAGCCGCAGCTGTGGGAACAGTGGCGCGACCGCCTGAACAAATGGGCCGGCGGCATCGATACCTATAAGGAAATCTACACCATCGCGCGCGAAGTCGAAAAGGACATGAAGCCCGAAAACGTGGAGCCGCGCCGCTGGTGGAAAGGCTAACAGCGGGCGAAAATGCGAGCAGAGGGCCGGCGCCAGAGGCACGCGCCGGCCTTGTTGGCCCCGGCAGGCCTGTCTTGGCTGCCGGGAACTGAGGGGAGGAACAAATGCAGCTTTGGCCGGATATCGCCGCCATTTTCAGCGCGTTTGCATCAGAGGACAGCTGGGAAATACGCAATGCGCTGGAAAGCAATGCCGCCTGGGTGCTGGGCACCGCCGCCGCCGCTCTGGGCGGCCTTGTAGTGATGCTGGTTTACCGGCTGATTCCGCTCTTGGACCGGCACCTGGAGCGCACGATCATGGTGTGGAGCTACCTGGCGATTGCTTTTATCATCTTCTGGGGGGTGATTGACCGCTTCGTGTTCAAGAACCAGCAGCCCTGGTCCACCACCATTCCGCCGCTCTTGTTCATGATCATGGCTTGGTTCGGGGCGGCCTTTAACGTGCGGCTGCGGACCCATCTGAGCTTTTCCGAGTTCAGAACTGTCATGCCCCGCTGGGCGCAGATGGGATGCCTTGCCCTGGATGCGGTCCTTTGGTTCGGCTTTGCGGTGATTGTCTTTGTCACTACCACCCGGCTGACCGCGCTGTCGGCCTCCAACTTCCAGATTGTTCTGGGCACCGACAGCGTGCTGCAATGGTGGTTCCTGATCACCGCGCCGATGTCCTTTGTCCTGATGATCGCGCGGGTGTTTGAAAACTTGGCTGACGACATCCGCAACTACCGCAGCGGCGCACCGCTGATCAAACAGGCCGTGATCGGAGGAGACGTGTGATGGATACGGGAACCTGGGTCACGCTGATCTCGATTGGGGTCACCTTCCTGTTCATGCTGGGGGTGCCGGTGCTGCTGGTTATCGGCTATTGGGTGATTGGCTGCTCCTTCGTGCTGGGACTGACACTCGACAACATGGGTGCGGAGCTCTTGAACGTGTTCAACAAGGGATTTGCGCTTTTGGCGATGCCGCTTTTTATCCTGACCGGCGACCTGATCAACCAGTCCGGTATTGCCCGGCGCCTTTCGGATTTTGCTTATGCCTGCCTCGGCTGGATGCGCGGCGGACTGGCGATGGCCTCGCTCGGCGCCTGCGGGTTGTTTGCCGCCATTTCCGGCTCTAACTCGGCAACCACCGCCACCATCGGCTCAATGCTGCACCCGGAGATGGTCAAGGGCGGCTATGACGAGCGCTTCTCGGCTGCCACAGCCGCCGCGGGCGGCACCGTCGGCATCATCATTCCGCCGTCGATCATCTTTATCGTCTACGGTTTCCTGATGAACCTGCCGATCTCCGACCTGTTCGTGGCCGGCATCCTGCCCGGCGCGATGATGGTTATCGGCATGCAGCTCGCCTGCTGGATCATCTGCCGGAAGAACGGCTGGGGCTTTCTGATCCCCTTGCAGTTGAACCGGGTCCTGAAAACCGCCTTCGGCGCCTGGCTTGGCTTCTTTGCCATCGGACTGGTTCTGTGGGGCATTTACACCGGCAAGTTCTCCCCGACCGAAGCCGCAGGCGTCACCGTCGGCTTCTGCGTCATTGCTGGTGTCCTGTCCTGGGTCGTGACCAAGATCACAGGCGCCCGCAGCGATAAGACCTGGGAGGAGAAATCCTTTGCCGAGATGCTTGTGGTTGAAGGCTTCACCATTCCGCAAATCCCCGGCATCGTGGTGCGCTCAGCGCAGATCACCGGCATCCTGGCGCCGCTGATCGCAATTTCGGTGGTGATGCAGCAGATTCTCTCGCTACTCGGGGCGCAGCAGGCAATCGGCGGGTTTGTTACCTCTATGGGCGGCTACCATGCAGTGCTGTTCACCTCGATGGTCATCGTGTTCTTCTCTGGCATGGTGCTGGAAAGCCTGCCGGTGACCATCATCTTGGCGCCGATCCTGGCCCCCATCGCGGCCTCCGTCGGGGTTGATCCGATCCACTTTTCGGTGATCTTCCTGGTCGGCGCTTCTATCGGCTTCATCACTCCGCCTTATGGATTGAACCTCTACGTCGCATCCGGTGTGACCGGTGTTCCGTATTTCCGCCTGCTCCGCTATACGGTTCCTTACCTTGCAGCCCTGATCGGGGTCTGGTTACTGGTCTCGCTGGTTCCTGATTTCGCGCTGGTGCTGCTGCCCAACAAATAGCGATGAGGCGGCGATGGCAGCGGATGCGCCGGAAAAGAAAGAGGGGCAAATCCCCACCAACCTGCGCCTTCTGGTGCTGCTGGAGGAGGTTGTCCGCCGCGGCGTAGCAGTTAAACCAGCAGAGATGATTGATGCCATGGGCTTGCCTAAACCCACCGTGCACCGGCTTATGCAAACAGCTGAGGCCGAGGGCTTCCTGCAGCGAGACCTTGACGGAAGGGCTTATGGGCCCGGCCCGCGGCTGCGCAAGCTGGCGCTGAACACCATGTCGTCGGAGCACCTGCGCACCGCCCGCCTGAGCATCCTCAAGAGCGTGGCCGAGGAGCTGGGCGAGACCTGCAATCTCGCCACGCCGGATCGCGAGGGGATGATCTATTTGGACCGGGTGGAAACCAAGTGGCCGCTGCGTATTCAGCTGCCAGTTGGCACTCAGGTTCCTTTCCACTGCACCGCCAGCGGCAAGATGTACCTGTCGACACTGAAGGCAAACACGCTTGACGCGGTACTGCGGGCTCGGAAACTGGAGGCGGTTACCCCAAAAACCTGCACCGACCCTGATAAGCTCAGTGCGGAACTGGCGGCCATTTCCAGCCTCGGTTACTCCACCGATGATGAGGAATTCATTGCGGGAATGGTCGCCGTTGCGGTCCCTGTTCAAGACGTTCGCAAACGGCTGATTGCAACACTGTCAGTCCATGCTCCGGCCCAACGGCGAAGCCTGCAGGAACTTATGGAATTCCTGCCAGAATTGCAAAGAGCAGCATCGGAACTGGCTCGATTGTCCTGACTGAGCAGATCGAAGCACTGGCAGTGCCGGACGTTTTTCCGATTCAACAAGGTCAGCCCGGCTTGTGCCATTGCGGTCCCTAGTCCTTCCCCAACGGCCTCCAAGTATTTTTCTCAAAGACGGCAACGACAAGCATTCACCGGCTCCGTCCTGTACTGCGGATCAAGGACAGCTAAAAACACCGCCAGAACTGAGCAAAGGAAAGTGGAGCCGAAGCCGCCGTAGCGGCCTGTCAGCCTGCCAGCCGCTTGGCCCACAGCAGTGGCTGGTCAAAGTTATACATCACCAGTTGACCTTCATTATCAACTTCCATGCGGTTAACCAGACTGATCTGCTGCATGAAGTCGCGTTCAATGATCATGGTCTCTTCGTCGCATAGCCCGCCGCCCGTCTGGACGGGCGAAAACATCAGGTTTTTCAAGTCAGCTCCGAAAGTTGTTGTGAAACTGCGGCAGGGGCTGGAACCATATAGCGTGCCTGCGTCAAAATCGAACCGCAGATCATCGAACGGTTCCAGGTCGACGCCCTTGACCTTCAGCACAATCCAAGGGCCATTCAGATCTGTTGCGGTGGTTGCTGGCATTGGAATTCCTTCGCCATGTCCGGTTCTTCTGTCAGAGGCAAATGACAATGCAGCCAACCCGCAGCAGGCACCAGCAAAAATCCCAAGAAACGCCAGTCGGATCCGGCGCGGTTTCTTAGACTTCTGTTCCTGCAACGGCCGGAAGCTCATAGCCGTTTCACCTTGATGTTCATGCTATGGGAGTCTGCTGAGCCTGCATCACTTGACAAGAGAAAAATCTTGTCGGAATCCGGCGTCCATGCAACGCTGCAAGTAGAATGGCGATAACTTGCTATTTTTAAAAGGTTTTTCAGTTTCGGGAGCTACCCCATGCCTCTTGACGGATCCGCCGCAAAGGAAATCAAGCAACAGATGGCAATCGCCCGAAAGCGCGCGCTTTATTTCGGTTTGTGCTTCGGCAAAAAGATCGAGAATTCGGTGTTCCTCACCCACAAGACCAAGGCTGCCAAGGTGCTGGGCAAGCAGGCGAAATCCGATGGCGAAACCCCGCAGTTCACCTTCGGCACCCTGAGGCTGGACGGCAAGGAACTGTCGATGTCGGTCGAGGGCAAGATCGTTCCCGGCATGGCCCGCAAAGCCAAGAAGATGTTCATGGTGGTCGGGCTCAAATACAAGATCCTCATTCTCGACCCGTCTGGCAATGTCGTCGAGTCGGAGGCCGATGATGAGGATGAAACGGCAGAGGACGTCCCCCAGGCCGCCCCGGCTGCCAGCGGCGACACCGCCACCGAAGCGCCGGCTGAGGCACCGGCCGCCCCTTCCGCCGAACCGGATCCGGCGGGGGCCAAGTGGAAATCCACCGCCGCCAAGGTCGAGGCCAGCATGGCCAAGCTCCGGGATATTGCCGGTATCGACCTCTCCAAGGCAGAGGCGCTGTGGAAGGCGATCCAGGCCAGGGCTGAAGGCAGCGGTTTTTCTGCCGCTCTGGAGCATGTTGGCAAACTCTCCGCAGAGATGAAAACCGCCGCCCAGGACGCTGCCATCCGCGCCAAGCGGCAAAGTTTGCTGGAGGGCAAGTGGCAGCAGGCAGAGGCCAAGCTGGAGCCGCTGATCGACGAGGTGCTGGCACTGAAGACTGCGCAGTCGCAGAAGATCGAAATCGTCTGGACCCAAATCAAGGCCCGCGTGGCCGCCAACCCGCCGGATTATGAGGGCGCGCTCAAGGCAGTCGGCCCGCTGGCGCAGGCGATTTCCAAGGCCCGCCAGGCCGCCGCCGAGGCAGTCGGTGGGGAGACGCCTCCTGCGAGCACCGAAGCAGCAGCAGGCGGTGATACCGCGACCGCAGCCAAACCCGAAGCCCCGGCCAAAGCGCCGGAACAGGCCGCACCGCCCTCCGGCGACACTGGCAGTGAGACCGGGGACGCCACCGTCGACGAACAGATCGCCCGGATTGAGGCCGCGCTCAAGGCACTGAAAGACGGGCCGGTCAAGACCTACAACACCATGATGCCGGAAGCCGTCAGTCAGACTCCGGACAAGTGGAAAGCCGCGCTAGACAAGGTGGCGGCACTTGCCGCCCAGGCTAAAGCCAAGCCGGAAGATGCCAGCGGCGCCAAGCTGGACGCCGGTGAAAAGACACTGGACGCGCTGGAAAAGGCTGTTGCCGCCGACACTCAGGCCAAGACCGCGTTCCAGAAGGCTCTGGAAATCTTCGATCTGCGCATGGTGCCTCTGACCAGCCACCCAAAGGCCGCGGCGCCTGAAATCGCACCTGAAATCACCCGCATTACCGGACTGCGCACCGCCGCGGCGGACAAGGCCAAAGCGCATGATCTGAAAACGGCCACCGCCGACTTGACCGCGGCCGAAGCGGAGATTGCCAAGGCCGAAACCCTGGCCGATGAGTTCGCCCATTTCATGGCGATCGACCCCGACCGCAAGGCGCTGGCCGACTCGGCCCGCGGCGTAACAGTCGGCGATCCGGCAGTGGATGACGCAGCACGCGAAATGGAGCGGTTGTATGATGCGGCGCAGCAGGACAAAGCCGCCAAGAAGTTCAAGGATGGCATCCAGAAGCTGGACGAGATCGCCAAGGTTCATGAAAGAACCGCCAAAGTGCGCAAGCAGCGCAAGCTTTTTGAAGACTGGCGGCCCAAGGCCAAGACCTGGGTTGACAGCTGGGCAGGCCTTGGCGCGCCGGTAAAGGCACTGCTGCAGGATAAGCTGGACGAGGCTAACGGCTATTACACCGGTTCAGACGTTGCCACGAGCAAGGATTACACAGAGTCGATTAAGCTTTTGGGCAAGTTCTGGGAAATCCGCCCCTTCATCGAAAAGGAAATCCCGGTTGTTCAGCAGTACGGCCCCAAGCTCACTGCATTCGAGGCCAAGCTGAAGGAGTTCAAGGACCACGACGGCGCCTCGGGCATCCAAGTGATCATCCTCAAGATGGAGGCCGACCTGGCATCCGCTAAGGCCGAGGCGGTACTGCACAAATACTCCACCGCCCTGACCCTGCTGGACGGCACCCAGGGCGATTGGCCCGCCGCAGCCGCCCAGGCGGATGCCTGCAAGGCCTACAAGGAAAAACGCGTCGCGGTTCAGGGCAAGATCGACCCCCTGAAGAACGTGCCGCAGGCCGCAGCCATGCTGGAAGACGCCAAGGCCCTGATGGCAGAGGCCGCGGCAGCAGCTCTGAAACTGGACTTCACTACCGCCAATGCTTGCGTGGCGGACGGCGAAAAGCGGGCGGACAGCGCCAAGGCCGCGGCAGAAGCTGCGGTGGAGCTGGACGGATTGACCGATACCGCCGCACTCGACGATCTGAAGAAGAAGTGGGATCCGGCCTTCAAGGTCTTCACCGATATCCGCGACAAAGTGGTCGCGGCGGACACTGGCAATGATTTCACCGCGCTGATCGCCAAGGCACAGCTGCCCGCGGCGGAGGCCGAAAAGGCCAAGACCGCCAAGAAATACGACGATGCCCGCGCATATCTGGACAGCGCCATCTCGAACTTGAAGATGGCGATGGTGCTGGTCCACCAGCACCGTGCCTTTGGCGAACTGAAGACCTCGCTGGACGCACAGGCGGCTGCATTGGCTCCGCTGAACGATGTCAATTGCCTGCAGCCGCATCTGGATGACATCACCCGGCTGACTGGCGAGGCGGGTAACCTGATCAAGCCTGAAGCCTATGACTACAAGGGGGCGGAGGCCAAGCTTGCTGCCGCGCGCAAGATCGCGGATCAGGCCCGGGCCGACGGGGAGATTTTCAAAGCAATCAAGGCGGACCGCACCAAGGCCACGGCGATCATCGCCAAGATCACTACCGAGGGCGGCGATGTTGAAACCCAGCTGACCCACCGCAAGACCGAGGTGCAGGACCTTCTGGACGAATGCACCGCCAAACAGACATCCCGCGATTTCAAGGGCGCAGCAGAGAAAGCCAAGGCCGCCGCAGGCTGGGAGAAGGCGACGGATGAGGATCTGAAGACCCTGAAAACCGTGCTGGGCTGGGAAACCCCCTTCTTCAAAACACCACGCGCCACGCTGATCGGCCCGGGCAAGGAGGCCGGGGTGCATCAGATTGCCCGTGCCGATGCTGATTTTGCCAAATACGAGGCGATGAAGGCCGCCCATACTTATTCGGCCGCGCTCAGGATGTTCGAAAAGGCGTATCAAAAGATTGAGGCCTGCAAGCTCCTGCTGGCCGCAGCCGCTCCCTACAACCAAACAGTAACAGACACTCAAGCAGCGGTGGATGCGCTGGCGCCGGAAAGCAATGATGCCACCAAGGACCGGATCAAGACGCTGACCGACCGGCTGACGGCCGCCAAGCTTGACACCGCGCGGACTGATTTGACCGACAACGATTATACCCAGGCGATCAAGCTGTTGAAGCAGATCGCTGAGGACGCCAAGGCGCTGCTGAAGTCGGTCAAGGGCTCGTCTGATTACGAATCCGCCCGTGCCGCCGCCGAGGGTAAGTTGGCCGAGGCCAAGGGCCACAAACACGCAGACGCGATCCAGGCCCAGCTGACCCGGTTGACCGCAAAATACGACAATCTAACCAAGCTGGCACCCAGCGACTACGCCACCGCCAAGACCATGGCTGAGGAGGTGAACAAATCTGCTGAGGAGGCGATCAGTTCCGCCAATACCCATGGCATTCTTGAGGCGGTGAACTCCGCCATCGGCGGCGACGAGGATAGCGCCCCCTGGTGGCCGCAGGTGCAAGCGGCGAAACTGTCGATCAAGGCAGTGGGCAGCCGCGAGAACGCCGACGTCGCCAAGACCCATCTGGACACCGCCAATACCGAGATTGAGAACTGCCAGAAGGACGGGCTGGACGCCAAGACCGCCAAGGGCCATCTCAAGGCAGCGCTGGAGGCCTGCAACACTGCCAATGAGGTGATCTCGCAATATGCCTTCATCGCGCAGGAAATCACCCGCGCCCGTTCCGCGCTGCCGCCTCTTACAAGCCACGCGGAAGCTGCCTATGTGAAGGACGAGACAGATGCGATCGAAAAGCTTCTGGATGGCGCCGGAACCGCTGCCAAGGGCGGCCAGAACTACGGCAAGGTCAGCGCCGATATCGAGGCCGCCATTTCCCGGACTAAAGCGGCGCTGGAAATGGCGGAGCAGCACCAGAAATATAAGGAACTGCGCGCCAAGCCAGAGGTTGAGCCGCGCCTGAGCGTGCTGGAGAAGCACGAGCACCGCTATGCCATCAAGCCCAGCATCGACGCAATGCGCAAGAAGCTGGGCGATGCGGCGGCGGCCGTGGCCGGCAAGAAACCTGGCGACGGTGTCAATCTGCTGGAAGAGGCTCGTGCTATCGGCACCAGTGCCTTTGTGATGGCAGAAATGCGTGCCAACACGCCGCCCAAGGAAGACGATATCAAGGAAATCCTGTCGCGGCCCAACGGCACCGCGGAACTGGATGCGATGATCGATAACCTGGAGCCGGAGGCGCAGCGCGCCGTGGTCAAGGTCGCTTTCAAGGCGCGGTTCGGGTGCGATATCAAGAACTTCAGCAACGAGAATCTGGCTCCGGCTTCAGAGATTGCTGACAATAACCTGAAGGGGCCGAATATCGTCGCTTTCTACAAGGCGATGCAGGACCTGCCGCTGGATCACACGCTGAACAATGACTCGCTGCAAAATTTCGCCGTGAACGAGGCGGCCAAAGGCGGGTCAATGTACCAGGGAGACAAGAAGCGGATTGTGATGCATGAGGGAGACGCCGGAGCGTCGCCCAACTATGCCTTCGGCAGTGACGACGCGGTGGGCAGCCTGGATGATGCCGCCACCCCGGAAGAGCGTGCGGAACTGGAGAAATGCAAGCCCGCCAATGAGGAGCCGGTCACCTTCTTTAACTGGAACACCCTGCATGAGGTTGGCCATGCGGTGGACGACAAGCATGGTTTCATGAACAGCAATGGCAAGAAGAAGGAATACGGAGGCTGGACCGAGCACGGTATGGATATCTCCGGTATCGCGGACAAGATTGCCAAGAAATTCAGCTATGACACCGCTTATGTCACCGAATACATGGCGCATAACAAAAGTGCCCATGTGCCTTCCAAACCGGAGGACGAAACCTGCTCGGATGAGGATTGGGAAAGCCGCCGTATCCAGATGCAGGCCTTTGTCGACATGGCGTCGGAACCGGCGCAGCCCTGGTCCAGCATGGCCACCGCCAAGAAGCTGGCGATCGGCGGCGTGGTCTACCAGGAAAGCTACCCCAACGCCTGGAACTCCTACCTTCTGAGCGAGCGCGCCAAGGGGATCACCGGCTACCAGTTCCGGGCACCGGGTGAATGGTTCTCAGAGCTTTATGCGGCCTATCATTCCGGAAAGCTGAAGCCGAACCACCCCGCGGTTGGCTGGCTGTCGAAACTCTGACCCGTTGAAAGGCTGCTGACCAATGTCCCTATTTCACCCTGTCAATCTGGTCTGTCCGCACTGCGAGGCGCCGGTGACCATGATGGCCGTGGGCAGCGTGAACGCTGACCGCCGCCCCGACCTGCGCGAAGACATTCTGGAGGACCGTTTCCAGGACGCCGAATGCGGCACCTGCGGCGAAGGTTTCCGGCTGCAGCCGCAGTTCAACTACCTGGATGCGGGCCGCGGACAATGGATCGTCGCAATGCCCGCCAGCCGCCTGCGCGACCACCTGGGGCTGGAGGACGACGCCAAGGCCCTGTTCGATACCAGCTACGGGGCGAAGGCCCCGGCAGCGGCCCGAGACGTCGGCAGCGGCCTAGCGGTGCGGCTGACCTTCGGCTGGCCCGCGGTGCGGGAGAAACTCCTGGTCAGGCAGCTGGGCCTTGATGATGCTATCGTGGAGATGATGAAGCTGCATATCCTGCGCAGCGTCGAGTCGGTTCCGATGGCCGAAGGGATAGAACTGCGCCTGGTTGAGGCGGACGAGGAGACTGACGGCTATGTCTTCGCCTGGCTGGAGACAGGATCAGAGCAGTTTCTCGAATATATGACAATCCCGGCGGAGCTTTACAGGGCCATCCAGGGCAACCCTGAAGGCTGGGCTGCGATCCGGCAACGTCTGGAGAACGGATGCTTCGTGGATATGCAAAAGCTGTACATGGGGGACGGCCGGCAACCCGGCTGATGTTTGTCCGCTGCTGTCTGAAAGAACGGGCACAAAGCCGCAGCCAGGCCTGTTTCCGTGCGGGCTTCGTATTTGGGGTGAGTAGTACGGGCTGGGTTGTTTAACCTTTTCTTTGGCTTACGTATTGTGCATGACCACCGGGCATGGCCCGGCCCAACCTGGCTTGCGATAAACTACAGCGGATGCCGGAGCACCTGCAAAACAGCACCATTGCGCCGCGATTCAACCTTCGCGGCTCAGACAGATCTAGGAGCAGACAGATGACCCAGCAAACCGTCCTTGTCACCGGGTCATCCGGATTTATTGGCTACCACTTGTGTCAGTTGCTGCTGGAGGCCGGTTTTCGCGTTTTGGGTATCGATAACCTCTCTGACTACTACAGTGTCCAGCTCAAAAAAGACCGTCAGGCGAAGCTGGTTCAGCACCCGGATTTCACAGTGGTCAACCGCAGCATCGAAGAGCCGGGTCTCATGCTGGATCTGTTTGCAGGGCACAGGCCGGACTACGTTGTGCATCTCGCAGCCCAAGCCGGGGTGCGTTATTCCATCGAAAATCCGCGGTCCTATCTGGAAAGCAATATAACCGGCACTTTCGAAATCCTGGAGGCTGCCCGCGCTTATCCGCCACACCACATGCTGCTGGCCTCCACGTCGTCGGCTTTTGGCGCCAATACCGGAATGCCCTACAAGGAAACCCAGAAGGCCGATCACCAGATGTCCTTCTATGCCGCCACCAAGAAGGCGACTGAAAACATGGCGCATTCCTATGCTCATTTGTTTGGCTTGCCAGTAACCATGTTCCGCTTCTTCACCGTCTATGGCCCATGGGGGCGGCCTGATATGGCCTTGTTCAAGTTCACCAAGGCGATCCTCGAAGGTACGCCGATAGACGTTTACAATTTCGGCGACATGAAACGTGACTTTACCTATGTAACTGATTTGGTTGAAGCAATCCGCCTGTTGCTGGATGCGATGCCGGTCCGCCCGGCAGACGGTGTTGTGCCGGAGGGGGACAGTCTTTCGCCGGTTGCGCCGCACAGGGTCGTCAATATCGGCAATTCCGAGTCCGTCCGGCTGACCACATTTATTGAAGCCATCGAAGCGGCCACTGGCTGCAAGGCTCAGCAGAACCTGATGCCAATGCAGGCCGGTGATGTGCCTGCCACCTGGGCAGATGCGTCGCTGCTGCAAAGCCTCACGGGCTATAAGCCGCAGACTGCAGTGCAAGAGGGTGTTTGCCGTTTCGTGGAGTGGTATCAGGAGTACTACCGCCCAGCAGTCTTGCCGCACGCGGCTGGCTGAGCAACTTGCTTGCCTGCAGCGAGATGTGTTGCGGCGGCGGCGGTTGCTTCCGGGGATTTCGGGCTGATCTGAGCGGGTTCGGCTTGGGTTTGGCGGGGCTGCGTTAAGATCCCTTAAAATTTGCCTAACATGCGGGCTAAAGTGTTGATAATGTACTAACTTTTGCCACATCCGCACCCCGGCCCGCCCGCAGGGGGTGTCTATCCAGTCTCCAACGCCCGTGTTTGCCTTGGAGATCTGACCATGCCGGCCCTTGCCCCCCTGTCCCGCGCCCGTTCCGCCCTTCGCCTGGCCGCCTGTCGCCTGGCCGCTAGGGCGGCCGCCGCCTGCGGCCTGGCGCTGATGCTGCAGCCGTCTGCGGCGGCGGCCCAGCAGACCTATGTGGTGGGCAGCGACCGCGGCGGCTACCTGCATGACCGGCTGATCGAGCTCAGCAACCTGCAGAAGCACGGGGTGCGGGTCGAGATCCGCGGCAAGGTCTGCTATTCCACCTGCACCATGTTCCTGGGCCTGCCGGGGGCCTGTGTCGATCCGGCCACCACTTTCGGCTTCCACGGCCCCTCGCGCGGGGGGCGGCGCCTGACCCAGGAGAAGTTCGACTATTTCAGCCGGGTGATGGCGCAGTATTACCCGGCGCCGCTGCAGTCCTGGTTCATGGCGGAGGGGCGCAACCGGATTTCCGGGGTGCACAAGATCAAGGGCAGCGAGATCATCCGCATGGGGGTGCCCGCCTGCAGCCGCGCCTGAGCGGGCCGCCTTGCCCCGCAGCGGGCGGGGGGGTATCACCCTGAGACAGTCCTTGCCCCGGCGCGCGGCCCTGCGCCGGGATTTTGCTGCATCCGGGGCCGCCGGGAGGCCTGGCATCCGTGCTGTCATCCTTGTTCAACAGTCTCTGGCCGGCGGCCCGGTTTGACGACCCGGCGCCGGGGGCGCCGCTGTGCGTGATCGGCGATGTGCATGGCTGCCTGGAGCTGCTGGAGGCGATGCTGGCCAAGGTGCCGCCGGGCCACCGGACGGTGCTGGCGGGCGACTATATCGACCGGGGCGAGCAGAGCGCGGGGGTGCTGCGCTATCTGAGCGGCCGGGCGGATCTGACCTGCCTGATGGGCAACCACGAGGCGATGCTGCTGGCGTTCCTGGAGGATCCGGCCCGCGCGGGCGGGCGCTGGATCCGCAATGGCGGGCTGCAGACGCTGGCGTCCTTCGGGGTCCGCGGGGTGCGGCCGCAGATGACGGCGGAGGAGCTGCGCGGCTGCCGCGATGACCTGCGCGACCGGATGGGGGCGGCGCTGATTGCCTGGCTGGCCGGGCTTCCGGCCTCGCTGCGGACGGGCACAGTGCTGGTGGTGCATGCCGGCGCGGATCCGGGCGCGGCCCCGGAGGCGCAGCCGCAGGACGTGCTGCTGTGGGGACATCCGGCGTTTTTGCGGCGGCCGCGCCGGGACGGGATCTGGGTGGTGCACGGGCACACCATCGTTGCGGCGCCCGCGGCGGCGCAGGGCCGGATTGCCATCGATACCGGCGCCTATGCCGGCGGGGCGCTGTCCGCGGTCTGCCTGGACGGCAGCGCGCCGCGGTTCCTGCAGGTGCGCAGTTAGGGTCTGATTCCAGGGGGCGGCCGGCGGGCGGCGGCGGTGCAGCCCGGACACAGATGGCCGCCAAGGCCGGGGTTGCCCGGTGGCGGAAATTGCGCAATTTTCGGAAAAGTGTTAGCGGTCTTCGAATTGAAACCTATCCTTTTCTAGTGAGGCCGGAGCAATGAAAACCTTTCTGACTGCTGCAGGTGCCGTCTGTGCGGTGCACTGCATGACCCTGACAGCTGCGTTTGCCAACGGAAATGGCAGCACCAATGGCGGCGGCTGGGGCAACGGCAATGGCGGCGGCTTCAACAACGGCGTCGGCAATCCGCATGGGGTGCCGGAGATTGATGCGGGCGCCGGCCTGCTGGCGCTGGCGGCGGTGGGCGCGGCGCTGGTGCTGGCCTGGGAAGCGGACCGCCGGAGCCGGGCTTGACCGCTGCCGCGATCCGGCTGCGGCGGCACACCGCCGCCGGATTTCAAAACTATAGAAATTGCCACTTAAATTTGTTGCAATTTGGATGTATTGAGAACCTGCCCGTACCGTTTTGCGTGTGGGTTTTGGTTGAATCAATTTACATTCAGGGTGTTTGACGATGCAGGATTTTGCACTGGCTGCGTATTCCGCAGAAGGCTCTGCTGATCACCATCTGCCCGTGCAGGTCCCGGCCGGTCTTTACGCCAAGGCGGGAAAGCGGCTCTTCGATATCGGTTTTGCGCTGCTGCTGCTGCCGGTTCTGGTGCCTGTGATCCTGTTGCTGTGGGGGCTGGTGCGCCGCGATGGCGGCCCCGGCTTTTTCGGCCACACCCGGGTCGGGCGGGACGGCAAGCCGTTCAAGTGCTGGAAGGTGCGCAGCATGGTGGCGGATGCCGAAGCCCGGCTGCAGGCGCATCTGGACGCCGATCCCGCAGCCGCAGCCGAATGGGAGCGCGATCACAAGCTGGCCAAGGATCCGCGCATCAGCCGCCTGGGCCATGTCCTGCGCAAGACCAGCCTGGATGAGCTGCCGCAGATCTGGAATGTGCTGAAGGGCGAGATGAGTTTTGTCGGCCCGCGCCCCATCGTCACCAAGGAACTGGCCAAATACGGCAGCAGCGCCAGCGCCTATCTGGCCCAGAAGCCCGGCATCACCGGATTGTGGCAGGTCTCGGGGCGCAACGATGTCAGCTATCAGGAACGGGTGGCGCTGGACGTCGCCTATCTCCGCCGCCGCAGCTTCCCGGCCGATCTCAAAATCATCGCCAGAACCGGCCTCGCCGTGCTGGGCGCAACAGGCCGCTGAACCGCGGCGCACCGTTGTTTGCTTCCAAGGGCGAGAATCGTTCCGGCAGTTGCATTTCCGGACCGGTGCGCGCTGCTGCCTTAAACGGGGGTTTACAGCCGCGGTACTTATAGGTCTGACTTTGGGTGAAACCTGAAGGCAGGGACATATAAGGACAACACCGATGGGTGAGCTTCTGTTCGAACTTCCCGAAACACTGGTTGTTCCGGTGAGCGGGAAAGATACTGGCTACCCGGTAGGGCGGATTTTCTGTGTCGGGCGCAACTATGCCGCGCATGCCGCCGAGATGGGAAACGAGGTGGACCGCGAAGCTCCGTTTTATTTCACCAAAGCGGCTGCAAATGCGGTTCTGACAGATGCGGTCGTGCCCTACCCCCCAGGTACTGAAAACTTCCACTACGAGATGGAACTGGCCGTGGCGCTGGACGGGCATGTATTCCGGGCGACACCGGAATCTGCGCGTGCCTCTATATATGGATATTGTTGTGCCTTGGATATGACCCGGCGCGATCTGCAGATTCGCGAGCGGCAGAAACAGCGGCCCTGGGACCTGGGCAAGGATCTGGAAAACGGAACCGTGCTGGCGCCGCTGATCCCGGCGCCAGATTGGGGAGGCCCATCAGATCAGCGCATCTGGCTGGAGGTGAATGGGGAGATCCGGCAGCAAGCAACGCTTTCAGAAATGATCTGGTCTGTTACTGACATAATCTGCCACCTGTCCGGATTTTATCACCTGCGGCCAGGCGACCTGATTTTGACCGGGACACCTGCCGGAGTTGGGGCTGTTAAAAAAGGTGACAGAATACGCGGCGGGATCGATGGTCTGCCCGCTGTCGCTTTGGAGTTGGCTGCTGCGGAATGACGCACGGTTGTCTCTGGTTCGAAAGTTGTTGCCAGACGGCTGATTCAATATGTATCAAATTGAATGAGATGCCTGTGGATTTCGTAACATTTAAGCGGCCGTTTCGCCGTGGAGAACTAAATCTAACAGATTTCATGAGTAGAAAATGCATAATCTGCTGTTGATGGTTACAAATGCACCTAATAGCAGGGAGGCAACCGGTTCGTTAAACGAACCCATATGGGGGATTTGGCGGCAGAAATGAAAAGAAGTTTGCCGAGCGGCGCATCAAAATTGCGAAAGCGCCGATTCTGGCAAGTGACTTGGTCAAAGGGAGGACACAAATGACCACTCGCAGAAAGCTTTTGGGGGCAGCGGGCGCAGCGGCCCTGGCAATGTTCGGCGCTATGCCGGCTTTTGCTCAGGAGGTGACCCTGAAACTGCACCAATTCCTGCCAGCGCAGGCAAACGTTCCAAAACTGATCCTGGACGTCTGGGCAGACAATGTCGAAGAATCGTCCGGCGGACGGATCAAGATCGACCGTTTCCCCTCGATGCAGCTGGGCGGCAAGCCGCCAGAGCTGATGGACCAGGCCATCGACGGTGTGGCTGACATCGTTTGGACCGTGGTGGGCTACACCCCGGGCCGCTATCCTTCGACCGAGGTGTTTGAACTGCCGTTCATGATGACCAATGCGCGCGCCGTTTCGCACGCCTATTGGGAGATGTTCGACAAGCATATGAAAGACACCGAGTTCAAGGATGTGCACATCCTGGGAACCTGGGTGCACGGCCCTGGCATGATCCACACGTCTGATCCGGTGGAAACGCCCGAAGACCTGGAAGGCATGAAGATCCGTGGCGGCGGCCGTTCGGTCAATGCGCTGCTGACAGAACTGGGCGCAACCCCGGTAGGGATGCCGGTTCCGGCGATCCCGGAAGGCCTGTCCAAGGGCGTGATCGACGGCACCACCATTCCGTGGGAAGTGACCGCGGCGCTGAAAGTTCCGGAACTGGTGGAGAACCACACCGAGTTCACCGGCAAGGCGCTTTATACGCTCACTTTCGTTCTGGCGATGAACAAAGAGAAATATGAGAGCCTGCCAGATGACCTGAAAAAGGCGATCGACGACAACTCCGGCCTGGAGTTCTCGGTCTTCGCGGGTGGCACCCAGGCGGATTCGGATGGCCCGTCGCGCGAAATGGCGCTGGACCTGGGCAACAACGTGATCACCCTGGATGAAGACCAGACCGCTATCTGGCGCGAGCGTTCGCAGCCGATTTATGATCAGTGGATTGCTGACATGAAGGAAAAGGGCATCGATGGCGCAGCGCTGATCGAAGAGGCCAGCGGGCTGATCGAGAAATACACGCCGCAGTACCAGTAAGGCGTTTGGATTGACAAAGGTAAAGGGCCGCACGGCATTGGCACTGCGGCCCTTTGCACACCGGAACAAGGCAACAGAACCATGCACAAGCTCATGATGCGGCTGGCCAAATCAATGGCCTACCTGGGCGGTGCGGTCCTCACTCTTCTGATCATTCTGACATGTGTTTCAATCGCTGGGCGCTTGCTCAACGGTTTCTTCCATGGCGATTTGATGGAGCGGATTGCGCCCGGGTTTTCAAAATGGATGACGGGCTGGGTCGGACCAGTGAATGGCGACTTTGAATTGGTCGAGGCCGGGGTGGCATTCGCGATCTTTGCCTTTCTGCCACTGTGCCAGATCACAGCGGGGCATGCCTCGGTCGATGTGGTGGCCAATGCGTTTCCGCGCGGAGTGAAACGATTCCTCCGGATGGTGACTGAAATTGTCTTTGCTGCGGTTCTGGTGCTGATTGCCTGGCGGCTGGCGGACGGTCTGGCAGGCAAATTTTCCAACGGCGAAACCTCCTTCCTGCTCGAGTTCCCGATCTGGTGGGCCTACGCCATCAGCCTGCTGGCGGCGGTCGTTGCTGCCATCGTGGGTATCTACATGGGCGCCGTGCGCACCATCGAATTCTTTACCGGCCGCATCCTGATCTGGGACGGCGTGGAGGGTGAACAGTGACAGCTCTTGAAATTGGCATCGCCTCCTTCCCGGTTCTGATGCTGCTGATCTTTTTGCGGGTGCCAATCGGTCTTTCGATGTTTCTTGTCGGCCTTGGCGGGCTGATCTGGGTGACCGACGGAACACAGGTTGCGTTTGGCCGCTTGAAAAGCGAGACCTATACGACCTTTTCCTCCTACTCGCTGACCATCGTGCCGATGTTCCTGCTGATGGGGCATTTCGCGACGCTGGGCGGCATGTCCACCGCGCTGTTCAAGGCGGCTGAAGGGTTCCTAGGCCACCGCAAGGGCGGTGTCGCAATGGCGGCTATTGGGGCCTGCGCCGGATTCGGCGCAATTTGCGGTTCCTCACTGGCGACTGCTGCAACCATGGGCCGGGTCGCACTGCCGGAACTGAAGCAATACGGTTATGCCGGCGGCTTTTCGACCGCGACACTGGCTGCGGGTGGGACGCTGGGCATCCTGATCCCGCCCTCGGTGGTGCTGGTGATCTATGCAATTCTGACCGAGCAGAACATCGCCAAACTTTTCCTGTCGGCCTTCATCCCCGGCCTGCTGGCAGCGCTTGGTTATGTGATTGCGATTTCCATCTATGTCCGCCTTTTCCCGGAGAGCGCTGGCACCCGCCCGCCGGTCCCGTGGGGTGAGCGCTTTGCCGCGCTGTTTCATGTCTGGCCGGTGCTTCTGGTGTTTGGCCTTGTGGTTGGCGGTATCTACCTGGGCTGGTTCACCCCGACGGAAGGTGCGGCAGTAGGTGCGTTCGGCACAGGCTTGATCGCCTGGCTCAATGGCGGGCTGAACCGTGAAACCCTGGCGGATAGTTTTCTGGTGACCGCACGCTCCACTGCGATGATCTTCTTTATCGTGCTGGGTGCAGGTTTCTACAACGGTTTCCTGGCTCTGACCAAGGTGCCGCAGGAACTGGCCGACTTCGTGGTGAGTCAGGGGCTCAGCCCCTGGATGGTGCTGGCGCTGATCCTGGCGTTCTATCTGGTGTTCGGCTGTCTGATGGACTCGCTGTCGATGATCCTTCTGACAATCCCGATCTTCTTCCCGGTGATCTCAGCCATGGACTTCGGGCTGCTATCGCTGCCTGCAATGCAGGCGGATGCGGCAATGGAGGTTTTGAAGGCCGGCGTGCCTGAAGGTATGGGGGCGGAAATGCTGGCCTCGATACAGGATGCCATCGCGACCGGGGCCGAACTCACCCGCGAGCAGATGAAGGAACTGGGTATTCGCGTAACCGAAGGCCGGGTGAACCGGATCGAAGCGGAATATGTCGCCATCTGGTTCGGGGTGCTGGTGCTGATCGTGGTGGAGGTCGGCCTGATCACCCCGCCGGTGGGCATGAACCTGTTCATCATCAATGCGATGGACCGCAAGACCCGTATGATCGACACCTACAAGGCGGTCATGTTCTTTGTCGCTTCTGACATTATCCGGGTGATCATCCTTGTGGCCTTCCCGATCATCACACTGCTGCCGCTGATGCTTATGCAGTGACGCACTGCACTCTCCCGCTGTGCGCGGGAGGGTGCCTTTCGCCTGCTCGTGCAGGATATGGAAATATTTTGTGACACCGGTCCGGATTGACCTGAACCACCTTCAGGGGGTCCGCTGGTTCTGTCCGACACCGCGTACAAGGGGAGACCCGCCATGCAAATCAGCCGAAGCAAAGCAGCAACATCCAAGGTCAGGGCATTGGCCACCGAGGTTTCCGGGCTGCAAGGGCCCTGTGTGGGCTGCAGCAACTGCGTTGGACTGTGCGAGGCGCTGATTGATGCGCTGGTGCTGCCAGACATTGTTCTGTCCCGAAAACGCGGCAGTTCGTGACGCAGTGGTCCCTTCTGCCTTTGCAGTTTGATACCTCAGACTCGCAGCGCTACGATGCACGGGCAAGCAGAGGCAGGGCGCTGAAAAATGGCGGAGCAGAACACATTCATTCATGAAATTCGTGTGGGCTGGGGCGATTGCGATCCGGCGCGGATCGCCTATACCGGGCGGCTGCCGGCCTTTGCGCTGGAGGCAATCGACGCCTGGTGGGAGCGTCAACTGGGCGGCGATGGATGGTATCAGATGGAGCTGGACCGCGGCACCGGCACTCCCTTTGTGCACATGAGTATTGACTTCCGCTCGCCGGTCACGCCGCGGCACCGGTTGCTGTGCGAGGTTTGGCCCGCGGCGCTGGGTAGCAAGTCGGTCACCTTCAGGGTGAAAGCGCGCCAGGACGGCAAGCTGTGTTTCGAAGGGAAGTTCGTCTGTGTTTTCATTGCACCCGAAAGCTTCACTGCAAGGCCTGCGCCACAGGATTATCGTCAGGTGATCGAAGCGCAGCTGCGGCCGGAGTGAATCCAATCAGCGCAGCCAGCCGTCTGTAAAACGCACCAGGCCAACGCCCGCAAAACGGGCGACCCGGTCCAGTTCGGCCTCCAGCCGTTTGGTGCGGGCCGCTGACCATTTGATATCCCGTTCCGGCCAGACTGCAGTGACGCACAGGAGGTCCGCGTCGCGGTCCGCCTTCATGTCAATTCGGCCCGCCAGGCGCGCGCCTTCCATAAGCGGAAAGACGTAGTATCCGTACCGCCGCTTGGCGGCGGGAGTGAAGACTTCGATCCGGTAGTGGAAGCCAAACAGCCGTTCAGCCCGCTTGCGGTCGCGCAGGGCAGGATCAAAGGGGCTGAGCACCCGCATCCGGCCCGGAGCCGGGCCAAGTTCCGCGGCGGACTCCACCGCACCCGGCCGGGCGAATACCTTCCGCAGCTGGCCGTCCGCTAGCTCAACTTCAATCTCTTCCAGCTCTCCCTGGCGCAATTGCCCGGCGCACCAGGCCTTGGTTTCCGCCGGAGAGGCCGTGTCCCAGAAAGCGGCGAGTTCGCCCGATGTGGCGAAACCCAGCCGGTCCAATGCGGCGGAACAAAGCCAGTTGATAGTCCCGGTCTCGTCGCAGGAGGTGCCGGGGCGCAGGTGTTCTTCGATGATGCGCTCAGTCAGGTCATAGCGCTTTTGAAAACCGTCGCGCCCGACCACAGTCAGAGCGCCGGACCGCCAAAGGTATTCCAGCGCGGTCTTGGACGGATGCCAATCCCACCAGCCGCCTGATCCTTTCTTCTCGTTCTTGCCAACATCAGAGGAGCTGACAGGCCCATGGTCCCGGATATGGTTCAGCACGGTTTCAAACTGTGCCTCAAACCCGTCCCGGCGCCAGTTGCGCCATCGCTTGCGCAGCAGTTCGGTGTCGCGCTGAAACCTGAGGTGCCAGTGGCGGTAAAAGGCCATCGGGATCACGGCAGCGTCATGGGTCCAGTGCTCAAACAGCTCCCGGTCGTGCTCGTAAAGCCGTTTGAGGTTCTTTGCCCGGTAGCCTGGCCGGCGTGAGAAAAGGATCATGTCATGGGCGCGTGCCACGGTGTTTATACTATCAAGCTGCACAAAGCCAAGCCGCTGGATCAGCGCCAGCAGACCAGCGCCCTTGGCCGTGCCAGTGGGCTGTTCCAGCAGCGCGTGGCGGTCAAGAAACAGCCGCCTTGCTGCTTGATTTCCAAGCCGTTGAAGCGCCATCAGCGCCGTTTCAGCGTGTCGCCATAGGAAATGGTCGGAGTCAGAGTGACATTTTTCTCAATGTCCGCGTCAGGATCTTCCAGCCGCGCTGCAATGATTTCCGCCGCCTTGCGCCCAATTTCCAGCCGGCACGCATCCATGGTGGCGAGCTGCCTGGGCAACCCCTGCAAAAGTTCCACGCCGTTAAAACCAGCAAGGCCGATCTGGCCGGGGATACTGACGCCTTGCTCCTGCAGGTACAGCAAGCCGCCGGCGCCTATCATGTCGTTGGAGTAATAAAGAAAATCCAGTTCCGGAGAACGTTCCAGCATCGCTTGGGTCATCTCCCGCCCCTTGGCAAGCGCTGAACCGCCGGAATAGAATTCCCGGTCTTCGATCTCCACGCCTTCCTTGGCCAGCACCTCGGTAAACCCTTCGAACCGTTTGCGCGCCCGGTGGTCCAGCGGCATCTTGGTGCCCATGAATCCGATATGGCGGTAGCCTGCCTTGAGAATCGCCTTGGCCATCTCGCGGCCTGCGCGCCGGTGCGAAATGCCGACCATCGCGTCCACCGGCTTGCCGTCGGTATCCATGATCTCCACCACCGGGATGCCGGCGTTGCTCAGCATGGCGCGGGCGGCATCCGTGTGTTCCAGGCCCGCGATGATCACACCAGAGGGCCGCCACGAGAGCATCTCGTATAGGACCTTCTCTTCTTTTTCAGGCTGGTAGTCTGTTACGCCGACAACTGGCTGAAGCTCAGTATTCTCCAGCACCTTGTTGATACCCGTCAGAACCTCAGGAAATACCATGTTTGAGAGTGACGGGATGATCACAGCGACCAGGTTCACCCGGTTTGACGCAAGCGCACCGGCAATTTTGTTCGGCACATAGCCCAGTTCCTTGGCGGCACTCAGCACTTTGGAACGGGTTTTTTCCGAGACATCGCCCCGGTTGCGCAGAACCCGGCTTACAGTCATTTCAGAAACACCGGTTGCTTCTGATACATCGCGAAGGGTAAGCGGGCGCTTGCTGTCCGTGGTCACGTTCCTGGGCCTCTTGTTATGTCTGTCTGCAACGTTAGCGCAGACATCACTTGCTGCACAATGGAAACTGCGCGCGGCAAAACGGCTTTCGCTGAGGCTCATCCCATTGTGATTGCTGGACGGATTTGGTATCGCAAGAGCCTACGGCCCCGTGGCTCAACTGGATAGAGCAGCCCCCTCCTAAGGGGCAGGTTGCAGGTTCGAATCCTGCCGGGGTCGCCATCACCAAGTTTTCCACTTAAATAATTGATAAATCAGTTTTTTCTATGGTGAAATTCACCCACTGAAAATTTTCTCTACACTTAATTGATGGGATCCTGCTTATTGCCCATCAGGGGATGTCCGCTGCCGGGCTGCCGCGAACGTCTGCCGGTTCCCGCACTTGCTGGAAGCCTCATTTTCTGGCGGGGAGGCATAGTGTTTCCCTGCCTTGGCAAGCCGCCGAAGTGTGCCGGGGTGGCTCTTCGGCTGCAGTCCCGGACCCAACCCGGCGTCTCTCTGACGCCACTACCGTTGCAGCTGGCGCGGCCGGTTTCGCTTGGGCAACTGCGCCTTGGGCGGCTTTCTTTCGACCCTGTTGATTCCAAAACAAAATTTTCAGGATTGCTGGACTCTGTTGCGCAAATCGGTTGAGGGCCAAGGTTCCCCTTTCCCCAGACGGACTTATCCCACTGCCTCTGTGACGGGTATGCCAAGCGCGGTGAATCCGTTCATGACCGCAACACGGAGCTGAAGCTCGGCAACCTGACGTCCAGGATCCCGTGCCATCAGTCTTTGTCCCAGCAGTTTCATGCAGTGCATCTTGGTTTCGGCACGACTTCGGCGGTGGTATCCACTCCATTTCCGCCAAAGCGCTCGGCCAAGGTATTTCGACGCCCGCAGCGCTTCGTTGCGCGCAATCGCGCCTGCGGTGTCGGGTTTCCAGGGCTTGGCGTTCTTGCGGGGCGGGGCGACGGCATTGGCACCTCGGTTGGCGATGGCATCGTGGCACTTGCGCGTATCGTAGGCGCCATCTGCCGTGACACTGCCGATCTCCTGCTCGGGCGGGATCTGATTAAGCAGTTCCGGCAGCATGGGCGCATCACCAATGTTGCTACTGGTGAACTCGACTGCCCGGATTTCCAGTGTCTTTTCGTCGATACCGAGGTGAACCTTGCGCCACACGCGGCGTTTCGAGCCACCGTGCTTGCGCGCATTCCACTCGCCTTCGCCCTCTACCTTTATCCCAGTGCTGTCGATCAGCAGGTGTAGCGGCCCCTCAGAACCACGATACGGGATGTTCACGGCGAGAGACTTCTGGCGGCGTGAAAGCGTGCTAAAATCCGGTACCGACCAGTCCAATCCACTCAATCGCAGGAGACTTTCCACGAAGCCGGTCGTCTGCCTGAGCGCCATACGGAACAGCACCTTCATCGTCAGGCAGGTCTTGATCGCGGCGTCGCTATAGATGGGCTGTCGGCCTCTCTTGCCGGTCGGCCGGGCCTCCCACGTCATCTCGGGATCGAACCAGATCGTCAGAGAGCCACGACGCTTCAGCGCTTCGTTATAGGCCCGCCAGTTCTTGATCTTGTAGGTCGGGGGTGTTGGTCTGCTCATGCCCTCCAGCTATCACGCTGGATTCATGAGATGAATCCCTCACCCGATTTGCGCAACAGAGCCCCAATCCTGAGCGCAGCCTAGCCCGGATATCTGAAAATCGAAAGCGTAAACGTCACCTTGCGGGCTTCCGGAAGGCATTGATCCAGTGCTAAAATCGAGGTGGCGTCTGAGAAGGGTGGTGCCGCTGATAGGACTCGAACCTACGACCCCATCATTACGAATGACGTGCTCTACCAGCTGAGCTACAGCGGCATCCTTCTCTTTCCGCGGCCCTACTATGGCCCTACTAGTTACTGCGCGCCTTCTCTAACTGACTGGTCTTGAACGTCAATCGCGGATGGACCCGCTACTTACGAATGACGTGCTCTACCAGCTGAGCTACACCGGCACACTTCTTTTCCGCGGCCTTGCGTGGACCCTGCCAGAAACTGTGCCCCAAAACCAGCCTATTGGCACCAAACGCCGATTTCGGTCGGAACCGAAGCTTGCGCAAAGGTGATCAATCAATCGGGTTTCGGCGTCACCTGTACCGGCCCATGGCGGCAAGTAAGTGCCGTCCCTTTAAACGCAGAGCAGCATCTGCGCAAGTGGGCATCATGCGGAATTACCTGCACGGTCTGAAATGCAGTTGACAAAAAGAACCGTCAGATCACGGGACTTTGCCTTTGTTTCTTATAGATATTGCTCAGGAGAAATGGTGCCCAGGAGAGGACTCGAACCTCCACGTCCATACGGACACTAGCACCTGAAGCTAGCGCGTCTACCAATTCCGCCACCTGGGCAGGTGTCGTGGGACCGGCGTATAAGCGGAGTCGCAGGCAGCGTCAAACGGAAATCCGGCTCGGCGGCAGCACAGGCTGAAATGGAGCCGCTCCGTCCTAAAACCGAGTCATAAAGTTCATCTTTGCGGCCACTTCGGTCAGAAAACCCGCCCACGCCTTTTGTGTCCTTGGGTTCCAGTCCGGCCCAAGCGTTTCCGACAGGGCGCCGGTGAAGCTGTCGATAAAGCCGTGGAAATGGTCATCTGACACTTCCAGTTTGCGATGCTTTTCGCCCTGCTGCTTCAGGATTGCATTCAGCCGTTCGGAATTTTCCAGTGCTTCTGCAATATGGGTCAGGGATGCCAGAAGCTTTTCTTCCTGCAGGGCCAGATCCTCTGGAAAAAGATCCCGCAGGTCCGGGCAAGCAGCAAAGAACTTGGCGTAGAAAGCCGGAACAAATGCATCGAGATCCATCTTCTCGTTTTCGATGCTTTTGCGGATCAGGTCCTTGTCGTCTTCGTCCGTCATGCTGATAGGCCTCCTGCAAAACTGCCGGCACCGGTAACGACTGCAGAAACATGCGATTCTACTGCATATTTTCTTTCTTATCGGGCGAGGCTGAACGTCACGTTAAGCTAATCGCCAAAATTGCCGGAAATGGCTGCCTACGCTTGTGAATTCGGCGGCCACAGTGGCTGCTTTCCGGCGATTTGCGCCTTGTTTGGCGTCTCCTGCGGCGCTACAGCATAGGAGCAGCTAAGTTCAGGAGCCAAATGATGTCCAAACTGGTCACGATCTATGGCGGATCCGGTTTCGTGGGCCGCTACATCGCGCGGCGCATGGCCAAGGAAGGCTGGCGGGTGCGGGTCGCCGTGCGCCGTCCCAATGAAGCCATGCATGTGAAGCCCTATGGAGTGCCGGGCCAGGTGGAGCCGGTGTTCTGCAACGTCCGCGACGACATGTCGGTTGCTGCTGTCATGCAGGGGGCGGATGCAGTTGTGAACTGTGTCGGCGTTCTGAACGAGTTGGGCAAGAACACATTTGGCGCAATCCATGCCGACGGCGCAGGCCGAATTGCCCGCATTGCCGCACAGCAGGGCGTTGCCAATCTGGTGCATATCTCTGCGATTGGCGCCGATGCGGATGCTGCCAGCGCGTATTCCCGGACCAAGGCCGCTGGCGAGGCCGCTGTTCTTCAGCATTTCCCGAGTGCGGTGATCCTGCGCCCCTCTGTGATTTTCGGGGCCGAGGACGGCTTCTTCAACCGCTTTGCCGGCATGACCCGCCTGTCGCCCTTCCTGCCGATTGCGGCTGGCGGCACCAGGTTCCAGCCGGTGTTCGTGGACGATGTGGCCAAGGCTGCGGTCAAGGGCGCGCTGGGCGAGGCCGGAGGCGGTGTCTATGAGCTGGGCGGCCCAGAGGTCAAAACCTTCCGCGCGCTGATGGAGCAGATGCTGGAGGTGATACACCGCCGCCGTGTCATCATCTCGCTGCCTGGCTTTGCGGCCAAGCTGGTGGCGTTTGGCTTTGACGTGCTGCAGTTCGTCAGCATCCAGCTGATCGAGAACAAGATGCTGACCCGCGACCAGCTGAAAAGCCTGAAGTCGGATAATGTTGTCTCTGACGGCGCCAAGGGGTTTGCGGATCTGGGTATTGAACCTGTGTCCGCCGGGTCGGTGCTGCCGGACTACCTGTGGAAATTCCGCCCCTCCGGCCAGTATGACGAGATGACAGGCTCTGCCCGCAACCTGCGCAACGGCGCCTGATCTGCAGGGAATTCCAAGGTTTGAGAGCGCGGGATTTGTCCCGCGCTTTTTCTTTGTGTCTTAGCTGCTGTAGGCGATGATCAGAAGTACAACACCCAGGATCACCCGGTAGATGACATAAGGCGTAAAGCTGACGGAGCGCAGCAGCCGCATCATCAGGCTGAGCGCGGCCAGCGCGGCCAGCATTGCCAGCAGGGCAGCAATGCCCGCATCGCGCAGCAGTGCGGTATTGGCCTCAAGCGCCACCTCGGTTCCCAGCAAAACGCCCGAGGCGATGATGGTCGGGATCGACATCAGCATGGCAATGCGGGCACCGTCCTCCCTAGTATATCCCAGCTGCCGCGCACCGGTGATGGTGATGCCGGAGCGAGAAGTTCCGGGGATCAGCGCCAGCATCTGCCAAAGTCCCATGATCAGAGCGTCCCGCAGCCCCCAATCGCCGGCTTGTTTGACAGAAGGGCCTTTCTGATCGGCCCAGTACAGCACAAGCCCGAAGCCAAGCATTGTCCAGCCGATCACTGTGATGGACCGCAGCGCATCGCTGAGGCCGGTGAAATGCAGCAGGGCGCCGAACAGGACGGTGGGGATGGTGGCTACGATCAGCCCCATGGCCAACCGTGCGCCTGGCGTGTCTGTTCGGCCTGTCAAAGCACGGGGCAGTCCGGCCAGCCCCGTTCGCACATCGCTCCAGAAATAGATCATCACCGCCGCCAGGGTGCCAACGTGCACGGCGACGTCGATCACCTGGCCCTGATCATCCAGACCCGTGAGACCCGGCAGCAGAATCAGGTGGCCGGACGAGGAAACGGGCAGGAATTCGGTGATGCCTTGGATCAGTGCAACCAGGATCAGCTGAAAAAGCGGCATGCTGAAATTGTCCTTCGCTGGCCGCAGACGGGCCGTAAACTGTCGCGACCCTGTATAAATCCCGGCTCTGGATTGGAAAGTCATTATTAAGGTCCGAAATGGACCTAAAATATCTGTACATTTCCACCAAACACGATATCAGAAGGAAAGCGCTGGCAAAATAGGTCAGCAAAGTTGACATAATAGCGTAACCGTACCTCCAAGGGTGCCAGCGCAGCCAGACAAACGATGGAGTCCAGCCCGTGGCCAAGCAACCGATGCTGAAATTTGTGCAGATCGAACGCGACATGCCTCAAAAGCGTGACGCAAGTGTACGCAAGGAAGACTTCAATGAGATTTACGCGGAGTACGCTGCTGCCAAGGCCGAAGAACAGGCCAGCCGCTGCAGCCAGTGCGGTGTGCCCTATTGCCAGAGCCACTGCCCGCTGCACAACAACATTCCCGACTGGCTGCGCCTGACCGCAACCGGCCGCCTGGAAGAGGCCTATGCCACCAGCCAGGCCACCAATACCTTCCCGGAGATCTGCGGCCGCATCTGCCCGCAGGACCGCCTGTGTGAAGGCAATTGCGTGATCGAACAGTCCGGCCATGGCACCGTGACCATCGGCTCGGTTGAGAAATACATCACCGACACCGCCTGGGAAAACGGCTGGGTCAAGCCCGCGGCGCCGCTGGCCGAGCGCAGCGAGAGCGTCGGCATCATCGGCGCAGGCCCTGGCGGTCTGGCGGCGGCGGACATGCTGCGCCAGGCAGGTGTTCAGGTCACCGTCTATGACCGCTATGACCGCGCCGGCGGGCTGCTGATGTACGGCATTCCCAGCTTCAAGCTGGAAAAGGACGTGGTCGAGCGCCGCAACAAGCTGCTGGCTGACGGCGGCGTGACCTTTGTGCTGAACTGCAACGTGGGCGAGGACATCTCCTTTGAAGAGATCCGCGGCAAGCACGACGCGGTGATCATTGCCACCGGCGTTTATAAATCGCGCGATCTGGCAATGCCGGGCAGCGGTGCTGAAGGCATCGTCAAGGCAATCGACTTCCTGTGTGCCTCCAACAAGAAGAGCTTTGGCGACGAAGTTGCTGAGTTCGACAACGGCAGCCTGAATGCCGAAGGCAAGAAGGTTGTGGTGATCGGCGGCGGTGATACTGCGATGGACTGCGTGCGCACTTCGATCCGTCAGGGCGCAACATCCGTCAAATGCCTCTACCGCCGTGACCGGGCCAATATGCCGGGCTCCCAGCGCGAGACCCAGAACGCCGAGGAAGAAGGCGTGATCTTCGAATGGCTGTCGGCGCCCAAGGGCTTCACGGACGAGGGCGGCAAGGTCTCCGGCGTGATGGTGCAGAAAATGCGCCTGGGCCAGCCGGATGCCTCGGGCCGTCAGGCGCCGGAAGTGATCGAAGGCGCGGACTACGTCGAGGAGGCCGATCTGGTCATCAAAGCCCTGGGCTTTGAGCCGGAAGAGCTGCCCACCCTGTGGAACCAGCCGGAGCTGCCGGTGACCCGCTGGGGCACCGTCAAGGCGGCGTTCAAGACCGGTGCCACCGAACTGGACGGGGTCTATGCGGTGGGCGACATCGTGCGCGGTGCCTCGCTGGTGGTTTGGGCGATCAAAGATGGCCGCGATTGCGCCGAAGCCATCCTCGAGAACTTCAACAGCAAGGCCGTGGTGGCGGCGGAATAAGCCGGCACCCCCCGTACACCGTCTGTGCACCCCCTGTGCACCGGCGGAGCAGCGAGCGAACCGCAGCAAGGTCAGTATTGCTGACCCAGCCAGCAGAAGGACAATGGATATGAGCGAATTGCAGGGACAGTGCATGTGCGGCGCGGTCAGCGTCACCGCAACGCCGGTTCAGGCGTCCCTGACAGCTTGCCATTGCGACATGTGCCAGCGCTGGGCCAGCGGCCCGTTCATGAGCTTTCAGGCAGACACCGGGTATGCGGCGCTGGGTCCGGTGCGGACCTATCAGTCCTCGCAATGGGCAGAGCGCGCCTTCTGCGGCGAATGCGGTTCGGTGCTGTGGTACCGGATGACAGCGCCGGGCAAGATGCATGGCCATACACAGATTTCGGCGGGCCTGTTTGAAAATGCCGGCGGCGCAGCGCTGAAGCTGGAATTCTTCGCCGACGAAAAGCCCGCGGGTTATGGGTTTGCAGGCAGCCACCGGCGGATGACCGGTGAAGAGTGCCGCGCCATGTTTGCTGAAACCGCTGAAGGAGAGGCCTGAGGCCCACCCGGCCCGCTGCTGACTGCCATGCCGCTGAAGATCCGCAAATCCCTCCGTCAGGCAATGTTCCGCCTGAGATCCCGCCGCCTCCACGCGGATGCGGCGCTGGAGATCCGTGCGCTGGAAGGGCGCGGGGACGGCGGCATGATCGTGTTCACAAGCTATCATGCCAATGCGGCCAAGCGCGGCCTGCTGGAGTTTGCGGCCAGCGCCTCGGACAGCGGCGCGCGTCACTGCATCTTTGTCACCGACCGCCGCCAGGGATGGTTCCAGGGCGTGGGGGTCACGGCTGCAATCCTGCGGGCCGTCTCCGGCTATGTCCAGCAGCACGGCCTGCGCCGGCTGATGACGGTCGGGGTGTCGATGGGCGGCTATGGTGCGCTGTCTTATGCCGCGGAACTGGGCGCGGGCCGCGCGCTGGCGCTGGCACCGCAATACTGTCCGCGCCCGGAGACCTTTCCGGCGGACCGCCGCTGGATCGGGGCGCGCAGCCGGATCGCGGACTTCAGCCGTCCGGCGCTGGATCAGGTGATGGGCGGGGAGGTGCAGTACACCCTGCTGCATGGCCGCAACAACGCCGAGGATTCGCTGCACTGGCAGGCCTTCCCGCAGGGACCGGGCATCCATCATTACCTGGCTGACCGCGGCAGTCACGATGTCATCGACCCGCTGCGCGATGCGGGCATCCTTTACCCGGTGATCGGCGCCGTCTGGCAGGACGATCAGGACCACGTGAAAACCCTTATGCAACGGATCCGCGCGGTGCCCCGCGCCTGGGGCGAACGCGCCCTGGATCTGCACACACAACCGGCCGCAGCGGCAAGCTGCGCCATCAGTTAATCGGAGAACGTCATGACCAAATTTGATGCTGCATGGGTCAAGGCTGAGGAAGCCAAGCGCAAGTGGATGGCCGAAAACGGTCTCTATTCCGAAGAGGAAGAGCATTCCTCCTGCGGCGTGGGCCTAGTGGTCTCGGTTGACGGCAAGAAAAGCCGCAAGGTGGTTGAGGCCGGCATCGACGCGCTGAAGGCGATCTGGCACCGCGGAGCGGTGGATGCCGACGGCAAGACCGGCGACGGTGCGGGCATCCATGTGCAGATCCCGGTTCCGTTCTTCTATGACCAGATCCGCCGCACCGGCCACGAGCCGCGCCAGGATGAGCTGATGGCGGTGGGCCAGGTGTTCCTGCCGCGCACCGATTTCGGCGCCCAGGAACGCTGCCGGACCATCGTCGAGACCGAAGTTCTGCGCATGGGCTATTCGATCTATGGCTGGCGACATGTGCCGGTTGATGTCACCTGCCTGGGCGAGAAGGCCAACGCAACCCGCCCCGAGATTGAGCAGATCCTGATCTCCAACGCCAAGGGCGTGGATGAGGAAACCTTTGAACGCGAACTGTATGTGATCCGCCGCCGGATCGAGAAAGCGGCCAATGCGGCTGCGATCTCGGGCCTCTATATAGCGTCGCTGTCCTGCCGTTCGATCATCTACAAGGGGATGATGCTGGCAGAGCAGGTGGCGGTGTTCTACCCGGACCTGATGGATGAGCGGTTCGAGAGCGCCTTTGCGATCTATCACCAGCGTTATTCCACCAACACCTTCCCGCAGTGGTGGCTGGCGCAGCCGTTCCGCATGCTGGCGCACAACGGCGAGATCAACACGCTGAAGGGCAACCTGAACTGGATGAAGAGCCATGAGATCCGCATGGCGTCGGCGACCTTTGGCGACTATGCCGAGGACATCAAGCCGATCGTGCCTGGCGGTGCGTCGGATTCCGCGGCGCTGGACGGGGTGTTCGAGGTTCTGGTGCGCGCGGGCCGTTCGGCGCCGATGGCAAAGACCATGCTGGTGCCGGAAAGCTGGTCCAAGCAGGCAGTGGAGCTGCCGCAGGCCTGGCGTGACATGTACTCCTACTGCAACTCTGTGATGGAGCCCTGGGACGGCCCCGCCGCGCTGGCGATGACCGACGGCCGCTGGGTCTGCGCGGGCCTGGACCGCAACGGGTTGCGCCCGATGCGCTATGTGGTGACCGGCGACGGGCTGGTGATTGCAGGCTCCGAAGCGGGCATGGTGCCGATTGACGAGGCGTCGGTGGTTGAGAAGGGCGCCCTGGGCCCGGGCCAGATGCTGGCCGTGGATATGGAAAAGGGCAAGCTGTTCCGCGACACCGAGATCAAGGACAAGCTGTCGCGTGCGCTGCCATTCGGCGATTGGGTCAAGAAGATCACCGATCTGGACGCGACCCTGGCCAAGGTGACGGAGCAGCCGCTGTGCAGCGGCGAAGAGCTGCGCCGCCGTCAGGTGGCGGCCGGCTATACGATTGAGGAACTGGAGCAGATCCTGGCGCCGATGGCCGAGGACGGCAAGGAATCGCTGGCCTCGATGGGGGATGACACCCCGTCTGCGGTGCTGTCCAAGATGTACCGGCCGCTGAGCCACTTCTTCCGCCAGAACTTCAGCCAGGTCACCAATCCGCCGATCGACAGCTTGCGCGAATTCCGGGTGATGTCTCTGAAGACCCGCTTCGGCAACCTGAAGAACGTGCTGGACGAGGATAGCAGCCAGACCGAGATCATCGTGCTGGAGAGCCCGTTTGTGGGCAACGCCCAATGGGACAAGCTGGTGGAGCAGTTCAACGCGCCGCTGGCGGAAATCGACTGCACCTTCGCGCCGGGCCGCGGCTCGCTGAATGCGGCGTTGGCGCGGATCCGGGCCGAGGCCGAGGAGGCGGTGCGTTCAGGTGCCGGCCATATCGTGCTGACCGACCAGCATTCCGGTGCGGACAAGGTGGCGATGCCGATGATCCTGGCGACCTCTGCCGTGCATTCGCATCTGACCCGCAAGGGGCTGCGCACCTTCTGCTCGCTGAACGTGCGGTCTGCTGAATGCATCGACCCGCATTACTTTGCGGTGCTGATCGGCTGCGGCGCAACCGTGGTGAACGCCTATCTGGCCGAGGATTCGCTGGCCGACCGGATTGAGCGCGGGCTGCTGGATGGCTCGCTGACCGAGAACGTCGCGCGCTACCGCGAAGCCATCGACCAGGGTCTGTTGAAGATCATGGCCAAGATGGGGATTTCGGTTGTGTCGTCCTACCGTGGCGGGTTGAATTTCGAGGCGGTGGGCCTGTCCCGCGCCATGTGTGCGGAATACTTCCCGGGCATGACCTCGCGCATTTCCGGCATCGGTGTGACCGGCATCCAGACCAAGGCGGAGGAAATCCACGCCAAGGCCTGGAAGGCGTCCGAAGGCATCCTGCCGATCGGCGGTTTCTACAAGGCGCGCAAGTCGGGTGAGACCCACGCCTGGGAAGCCACCAGCATGCATATGATGCAAATGGCCTGTAACAGAGCCTCATATGAGCTGTGGAAGCAGTATTCGGCGAAGATGCAGAGCAATCCGCCGATCCATCTGCGCGACCTCTTGCAGATCAAGCCGCTGGGCAAGGCGGTTCCGATTGAGGAAGTGGAATCGATCACCTCGATCCGCAAACGCTTCGTGACCCCGGGCATGTCCCTGGGCGCGCTGAGCCCCGAGGCGCATAAGACGCTGAACGTGGCGATGAACCGGATCGGCGCCAAGTCCGACTCCGGCGAGGGCGGCGAAGACCCGGCACATTTTGTGCCGGAGCCGAACGGCGACAACCCGTCTGCGAAGATCAAGCAGGTGGCGTCGGGCCGCTTTGGCGTGACCGCCGAATACCTGAACCAGTGCGAGGAACTGGAGATCAAGGTGGCCCAGGGCGCCAAGCCCGGCGAGGGCGGCCAGCTGCCGGGGATGAAGGTCACGGACCTGATTGCCCGTCTGCGCCATTCGACGAAGGGCGTCACGCTGATCTCGCCGCCGCCGCACCACGATATTTACTCAATCGAGGATCTGGCGCAGCTGATCTATGACCTCAAGCAGATCAACCCGCGCTGCAAGGTGACGGTGAAGCTGGTGGCGTCCTCGGGCGTTGGCACCATCGCGGCCGGCGTGGCCAAGGCGAAGGCCGACATCATCCTGATCTCCGGCCACAACGGCGGCACCGGGGCGTCGCCTGCGACCTCGATCAAATATGCGGGCCTGCCGTGGGAGATGGGCCTGACCGAGGCGCATCAGGTGCTGGCGATGAACAACCTGCGCGAGCGGGTAACGCTGCGTACCGACGGGGGCCTGCGCACCGGGCGCGACATCGTGATGGCCGCCATGCTGGGGGCCGAGGAATACGGCATCGGCACCGCGGCGCTGATCGCAATGGGCTGCATCATGGTGCGCCAGTGCCAGTCCAACACCTGCCCGGTCGGCGTCTGTACTCAGGATGAGAGCCTGCGTGCCAAGTTCACCGGCAACGCCGACAAGGTGGTGAACCTGATCACCTTTTACGCCCAAGAAGTGCGGGAAATCCTCGCCTCCATCGGCGCGCGTTCGCTGGATGAGGTGATTGGACGCGCCGATCTGCTGGCGCAGGTGTCGCGCGGTTCTGCGCATCTGGACGACTTGGACCTGAACCCGCTGCTGATCACCGTCGATGGCTCTGCCAATATTACCTACAACCGCGACAAGGAACGCAACGCGGTGCCGGACACGCTGGATGCGGAGATCGTGCGCGATGCCGCCCGCTTCCTGCAGGACGGCGAGAAGATGCAGCTGTCTTATGCGATCCAGAACACCCACCGCACCGTGGGCACCCGGACCTCCAGCCATATCGTGCGCAATTTCGGCATGCGGAATTCGTTCCAGCCGGATCACCTGACGGTGAAGCTGCAGGGTTCTGCCGGCCAGGCGCTGGGCGCCTTTGCCGCGCCGGGGCTGAAACTGGAAGTGTCCGGCGATGCCAACGACTATGTCGGCAAGGGCCTGTCGGGCGGCATCATCGTGGTGCGCCCGCCGCAGGTAAGCCCGCTGGTGGCGAGCGAGAACACCATCATCGGCAACACCGTGCTGTACGGCGCCACAGATGGCTACCTGTTTGCGGCGGGCCGCGCGGGCGAGCGTTTCGCTGTCCGCAACTCCGGCGCCAAGGTGGTGATCGAGGGCTGCGGCTCCAACGGCTGTGAATACATGACCGGTGGTGTTGCGGTGATCCTCGGCTCGATCGGCGCCAACTTTGGTGCTGGCATGACTGGCGGCATGGCGTATCTGTATGACCCTGAAGGCAAGGCCTCGGACCTGATGAACATGGAATCTCTGGTCACCTGCCCGGTTACTGTGGCGCATTGGGAGGCGGAGCTGAAAGGTCTGATTGCCCGCCATCTGGATGAAACCGGCAGCCGCAAGGCCGCGGAGATCCTGCAGCATTGGGACATCGAGAAGTCGAACTTCCTGCAGGTGTGCCCCAAGGAGATGCTCGACAAGCTGCCGCATCCGGTGATGCAGGAGCAGGCGGCTGTTCCGGCGGAATAAGCCCTGTTAGAGACGGAAACCGGAACCCCGCAGGCAAATGCTTGCGGGGTTTTCTTTTTGGCGGTTGGTTACCGGGGGCATGCTGGCCTATAGAGGGGCATGGCGAAGGCAGTTGCAAAAAAGAAGAAATCCAAGAGCAGCAAGAAGACGGCGCCGCTGAAGATCCAGCCGCTGCGCTGGCTGCGGCGCTGGGTTTTGCGCGGGGCGCTGGCGGTGGCCGCGGTATTCCTTGCCCTCATCTTGCTGTATTCGGTGGTGAACCCGCCGATCACCCATACCATCTGGGCCGAGCAGCGCCGCTTGGGCGACGTGGACCGGATGTGGGTGCCGCTGGAGGAAATGGCACCGGTGCTGGCACGTTCTGTGGTGGCGGCCGAGGATGCGCAGTTCTGCCGCCATTGGGGATTTGATGCCCGGGCCATTCAGGCAGCAATCGAAGCGGGCGGCAGCCGCGGCGGCTCGACCATTTCACAACAGGTGGTGAAGAACGTGTTCCTGTGGCAGGGCCGAAGCTGGCCGCGTAAGGTGCTGGAAACGCTGCTGACCCCAGCGGTAGAAATCGTCTGGAGCAAGCGGCGCATTCTGGAGGTTTATCTGAACGTGGCCGAAATGGATGAGGGCGTGTTTGGCGCCGAAGCAGCAGCCCGCAAGTATTTCGGGGTTGGCCCGGATCAGCTGAGCGCCCGTCAGGCGGCGCTGATTGCCGCGGTGCTGCCCAACCCCAAGGAGCGGTCGGCCCGCAAACCGTCCAGCTTTGTGCAGCGCCGGGCGCGGCAGATCCAGGACGGAGCGGCCACCATTCGCGCAGACGGGCGGGCGGATTGTTTCGAGGATTGAATCTTTGCCCCGCCCAAGGCATTGCTGAACCAACCGTTGCAAGTTTTCTGGAGATCCCCTGTAGCCATGGCGCGCCTGTACCACGTTCCCCTGTCCCCCTATTGCCGCAAGGTGCGGCTGTCGCTGGCAGAGAAGAAGATCGAGGTTGAACTGGTCGAGGAGCGCTATTGGGAGCAGGATCCGGATTTTCTGCGCCGCAACCCCGCCGCCAAGGTGCCGGTGATCCGGCTGGACGGGCAGATGATGGCCGAGAGCGCCGCAATCTGCGAATACCTTGAAGAAACCCGCCCAGAGCCGCCGCTGATGCCCAAGGATGCCGCGGGCCGTTATGAAGTGCGCCGCCTGGTGAGCTGGTTTGACGACAAGTTCCATCACGAGGTGACGTCAAAGCTGCTTTATGAGCGGGTCAACAAGAAGATCACCGGCGAGGGCTATCCGGACAGCCGCAACGTCAAGGCCGGCGCCAAGGCGATCAAATACCACCTGGATTACATGGCCTGGCTGCTGGACCACCGGCGCTGGCTGGCCGGGGACATGATGACGCTGGCGGATTTCGCCGCGGCGGCGCATCTGTCGTCGCTGGACTATATCTCGGATGTGGACTGGAACCGTTCGGCGGTGGTCAAGGACTGGTACGCCAAGATCAAGTCGCGGCCTGCGTTCCGGTCGATCCTGGCCGATCAGGTGCCGGGGTTCCGGCCGCCGCCGCATTACACTGATCTGGATTTCTGATATCAACGGGGTATTGGGGCGCTGCCCCCGCGGCCCGATGGGCCGCTCCCCCGGAGTATTTGGGCAAAGATGAAAGACGGGTCCGGCATCAAGGAGAAACTGGTCGCGCAGGCGCTGGCGGAAGGATTCGTCTCCTGCCGGATCTGCCGCCCGTGGGATGTGCCACAGGTGCCTGCGCGGCTGCAGGCGTTCCTGGACGCCGGCTATCACGGGCAGATGGGCTGGATGGCGGAGCGCAGCCATTGGCGCGGCGACCCGGCGCAACTGTGGCCAGAGGCGCGGTCGGTGATCATGCTGGCGGAAAGCTACACGCCGGATGAAGACCCGATGGCGGTGGTGGGGCAGGCGGACCGCGGTGCGGTGTCTGTCTATGCCCGGAACAAGGACTACCACGACCTGGTCAAGAAGCGGCTGAAGCGGCTGGCGCGCTGGCTGATCGCTGAGGCCGGTGAGGATTGCCAGGTGAAGGTGTTTGTCGATACCGCGCCGGTGCCGGAGAAGGCGCTGGGCATGGCGGCAGGATTGGGCTGGCAGGGCAAGCACAGCAACCTGGTAAGCCGGGATTGGGGTAATTGGGCCTTTTTAGGCTCTGTTTTTACGACTTTGGAGCTGCCGGCGGACAGGGCAGAGCCGGACCGTTGCGGGTCCTGCCGGGCCTGTCTGGACAGCTGCCCGACCGATGCCTTTCCGGCACCTTACCAGGTCGATGCGCGGCGCTGTATCTCCTATCTGACCATTGAGCACAAAGGCCCAGTGGACGAGGATCTGCGCGGCAAGCTGGGCAACCGGATCTATGGCTGCGACGATTGCCTGGCGGCCTGTCCCTGGAACAAATTTGCGGTGGCGGCCAGCGACATGCGCTATGCCGCGCGCGAGGAGCTGAAGGCGCCGAGGCTGGCGGAGCTTGCGGTGCTGGATGACGCTGCGTTCCGGGAAAAGTTCTCCGGCTCGCCGATCAAGCGCATCGGGCGCGACCGTTTTGTGCGCAATGTGCTCTATGCGATTGGCAATTCCGGCCTGGCGGAGCTGCGGGAGCTGGCGCAGGGGCTGGCGGAGGATCCGGATCCGGCGGTGGCGGATGCGGCGCGGTGGGCGGTTCAACGGCTTTCGTGACGCAAACAGGATGGACGGGCCGCAATTAGGCGTTACACCCGGTCCGGCGAACAGAGTGTGAAGGGGCTGGGCATGGCGTTGCTGCTGGGTGTGGACACGGGCGGAACCTATACGGATGCGGTGCTGATCCGCGACGAGAAGGAGGTGATCGCCTCTGCCAAGTCGCTGACGACGCGCCAGGATTTGGCAATCGGTGTCGGCGGCGCAATCCGGGCGGTGCTGGAGCAATCCGGGGTACAGCCGCAGGAGGTGTCGCTGGCGGCGCTGTCCACTACGCTGGCGACCAATGCGCTGGTCGAGGGTCAGGGCGGCCGGGTGGCGCTGATCTATATCGGCTTCAACGAGGCCGATCTGGACCGGCACGGTCTGCGCGACGCGCTGAAGGGTGATCCGGCGCTGGTCATCGGCGGCGGTCATACCCACGCCGGCAGCGAGGCAGCACCCCTGGACACAGAGGCGCTGGAGCTGTTCCTGCGCACTGAGGGCCAAGGGGTGACCGGCTTTGCCGTGGCCGGGGTCTTTGCCACCCGCAACCCAGCACATGAGGTCGAGGTGGCGCGGATCATTCACGAGATGACCGGCGCTCCAGCCACCTGCTCACACCAGCTGTCGGCCAAACTGAATGGGCCCAAGCGGGCGGTGACGGCGGTGCTGAACGCCCGCCTCATCGGGATGATTGACCGGCTGATCGGGCGGGCGCAGGACACGCTGCGCGATCTGGAGATCGAGGCGCCGATGATGGTGGTGCGCGGAGACGGAGCGCTGATGAGCGGCGAGCAGGCGCGGGAGCGGCCGATCGAGACAATCCTGTCCGGCCCAGCGGCGTCAATCGTCGGCGCGCGCTGGATGACCGGGGCGAATCATGCGCTGGTCAGCGACATCGGCGGCACCACGACGGATGTGGCGCTGATCAAAGACGGCAAGCCTGCGATTGATCCGGCGGGCGCCCGGGTCGGGGCGTTCCGCACCATGGTGGAGGCAGTGGCGATGCGGACCACCGGCCTGGGCGGTGACAGCCAGGTGCATCTGAACACCAGCGGGCTGTCCGGCGGGCTGACCCTGGGGCCGCGCCGGGTGGTGCCGGTTTCGCTGATTGCGACCGATGCGCCCGAAGTGGTGCATGCGGCGCTTGACGAACAGCTGCGCAACTCCGCCGTGGGCGAGTTTGACGGGCGTTTCGTGCGGGCGGTCCCTGGGGTGCCGGTGGCGGGGCTCAGCGAGCGGGAGGCCGGTCTGCTGGCGCGGATCGGGATGCAGGTGCATCCGCTGGGCCAGATTCTGCGCACCCGGATGGAGCATGGCTCATTGGGCCGGCTGGTGGACCGCGGGCTGGTGCAGGTTTCCGGCGTGACGCCCTCGGACGCCAGCCATGTGCTGGGCCGGGTTGAGGCCTGGGACCGCGAGGCGGCAGAGAAGGCGCTGACACTGTTTGCCCGCCGCAGGGTTGGCAGCGGCGACATGGTGGCGAAAGACGCTGGAACGCTGGCGCAGATGATCATTGATCAGTTGACTGAACAGACGGCTTTGACCTTGTTAGAATCTGCTTTTGCCGAGGAGGCGGAAAGTTTTGGCCTGCCAGAGGATCAGCTGGCGCGGCATGTGCTGATGCACCGCGGGCTGGCAAAGCACCGCGGGCTGCTGGCGCTGGATGCCGCGCTGAATGTGGACGTGGTGGGGTTGGGCGCCTCTGCCCCCAGCTATTACCCCGCGGTGGGAGAGCGGCTGCACTGCAACATGATCCTGCCGGAGCACGTCGGTGTGGCCAATGCCATCGGCGCTGTAGTGGGGCGCGTCACCATGCGGCGCAGCGGCACCGTGACCTCGCCTTCCGAGGGCAAGTACCGGGTGCATTTGGAGAGCGGCCCGGTGGACTACCAGGCCTCGGACGAGGCGCTGGCAGCACTGGAGGCGGCGCTGGCGGGTGAGGCTCGCGGTGCAGCAGAGGAAGCGGGCGCCGAGGATATCCATGTGCATGTGGAGCGGGATATCCGCACCGCGCAGGTGGAGTCGCGGGAGGTTTTCGTCGAAGGCACGCTGACGGTGGAAGCCAGCGGGCGGCCGCGGGTGGCCGCGGAATGAAATCCATATATCGTCTGTCTCTTGTTCGCTTTCCACAACTTGCTGTGGGTTGCCACAAGTAAAAGACTCGACTCCTGTGGGGCTGTGGATAAAATGAAAGGCGCCAAGGGGATTCCCCAAGGCGCCGAGCCGCTGCATTGCAAACGGCCGTGTCGCGAAACACGTCTTAGAATCGCATGCGATTAACGTGACGGTCAAGTGCAGAGCAGCATTTTCTGGAGACGCGGCGTTAGTCCGCGAACAAGAGGAGTTTGAAGAATGTACTTCAAACTATATCGAGATGCTGCGAACCAATGGCGTTGGTCATTGCGAGCTGCAAACCACCACACTGTAGCAGATTCCTCGGAAGGCTATTGGAACAAAGCTGATGCCATCCACGGGATTAATCTGGTGAAAGGCGCAACCTCTGCGCCGATCTACGATGAGTGAATGAACTGGTGGCACAATTGTGCCACCAGTTACTTATTCAGCGGCTTCGTTTCGCTTCGGCAGCACCCAATCGGGCCGCGCGAAATGGCAGGTGTAGCCGGTTGGCAGCCGCTGCAGGTAGTCCTGATGCTCAGGCTCGGCTTCCCAGAAGTCGCCCACGGGTTCAACCTCTGTCACCACCTTGCCGGGCCAGAGGCCGGAGGCGTTGACGTCGGCGATGGTGTCCTCGGCCACGGCCTTTTGGGTTTCGTCCGCGTAGTAGATCGCCGAGCGGTAGCTCATCCCCAGGTCATTGCCCTGGCGGTTGACCGTGGTCGGGTCGTGGATCTGGAAGAAGAACTCCAGCATCTCCCGGAAGGAGGTGACGGCGGGGTCGAAGATGATCTCGATCCCTTCGGCATGGGTGCCGTGGTTCCTGTAGGTGGCATTGGGCACGTCGCCGCCGGTGTAGCCGACGCGGGTGCTGATGACGCCGGGGCGTTTGCGGATCAGTTCCTGCATGCCCCAGAAACAGCCGCCTGCCAGAACGGCGCGTTCGGTGGTGCTCATTTCACGACCTCCACTTGGTTGATGTAGGCGCCATATCCCTCCGCCTCCATGTCGTCCAGATGCACGAACCGCAGGGAGGCGGAATTGATGCAGTAGCGCAGGCCGCCGCGGTCCATCGGCCCATCGGGGAACACATGGCCCAGGTGGCTGTCGCCATGGGTGGAGCGGACCTCTGTGCGGATCATGCCGAGGCTGCGGTCCTCCAACTCCTGGATATGCGCGGATTCGATCGGCTTGGTGAAACTGGGCCAGCCGCAGCCGGACTCGTATTTGTCGGAGGAGGCAAACAGCGGCTCTCCAGAGACGATGTCGACGTAGATGCCCGGCTCCTTGTTGTTCAGCAGCTTGCCGGTGCCCGGCCGTTCGGTGCCCGCGTTCTGGGTCACATAGAACTCTTCCTCGGAGAGGGTGGCGATAACGTCCGGGTTCTTGAAATATTTGGTCATGGTGTCCTCCCGCCTGTTCGCGTTTGGTGCAGAACATGGGGTCTGGATGCGGAAATGCAAATCCTGTTACAGGCGGCTCGCAAAGCCGTGTAGCGGGTGCCGGTCAGGCGGCGAAGGCGCCGGCCAGCTCTGCGGGCAGGGTGAATTCGCCCAGCACCCGGGCGCGGGCCTCAGCCGACATCTTGCGGGCGGTCTTTTCGACGATGCGCTGCACCTTGTCTGCGGGATGCTTGGCGGCGAAGGGTTCAAAGTACCATTTCAGGAAGACAAAGCAGATGATGTCCTCCAGAGCTTGCACCTGATCATCGCGCTTGATGCCTTCCTTGCGCAGCATCCGTGCTGCGGCGCTGACGTCTTCTGCGCCATATCCCGCGTCCTGCATCAGGGCGGTGACCACTTCGGCGTGGTGTTCTGCCTCGGCCTTGCGCCAGGCCAGATAGCCGGAGCGGCCTTCGGGGAAGGCGCTGCGTTCCAGCTTCCAGCGCTCCACATGCTGGCCGCGGGCGGCGATCTGCAATGGCTCGGCTGCGTCCGGGAACAGACGCGCCTGTTCCGCGCTCATCCGCTGGCCATAGAGCAGCGCGGCGGGCTGGCCGTCTTCCAGGTTGGGATCCTTGGCATTGGCGGCGTCGATGGCGTCCAGCACCTGGGATAGTTGCGCGCTCATGCCGCGTCCTCCTGCTTATGTCCTTGCGGATCAGGTTACGGCGGAAGTGCAAGCACTTGCAACGGGTCCGCGCCGCGGCAGCGGCGCCGGGCCCAAGGGGCAGGGACGGGCGTCAGCCCGGCTTTGCCGCGCGGGAGGGCCCGGTTTGCGGATGTGCAGGCTGGCGGGAGAGCTGCACCGCCAGAATGCCGCCGGTGACGATGGCAACGCCAAGCACATCGAGCGGCCCGAGTTTCTCGCCCAGCAGCACGCTGGCGACGGCGACGCCGAACACCGGGTTCAGAAAGTGGAAGGTGGCGGCGCGCACCGCGCCGATGCGGTTCAGGAGCAGCACCCAGATGAAGGTCGCCATCAGCCCCGGCACGATGGTGGTGTAGGTGAAAGCCGCCGCCAGCCGCCAGGTTGGATTGACGAAAATCTCTTCGCTCAGCGGTGCGGCGAAAAACAGGATGGCGGAGCCGATCAGCATCTGCAGCCCCACGACCATCATGAAGTTGCCGCCGGAGGTGGCGCCGCGCAGGGCAAGGGTGGCGGCAGTGAGGGCCAGCACGCCGATCACGCAGAGGAACACTCCCATCAGATCCACCCCGGCGCTGAGTCGGGTGCCCATGATCAGGGCGACGCCCAGGATGCCCGCGAGCAGTCCGGCATAGCCGAGGGGCCGCAGCCGCTCGCCGAACAGCATCCATCCGGCCAGCGCCACCAGCAGTGGCATGGTGGAGGCGATGATGGCAGCCAGGGAGGCCTCGATCCATTGCATGGCGACAAAGTTGAGGCCGAGGTAGAGCGCGTTCTGGCAGATGCCGAAAATAAACGTGGCGCGCCACTGGCCCGGCGTCAGCCGCCAAGTCTGGCCCAGGGCGCGGGCGATGGCGACGCCGATCAGGCCGGAGATCAGGAAACGCACAGCAAGCGAGAACAGCGGCGATGCGTCCTGCACGATGATCCGGGCCGAGGTGAAGGCCGAGGACCACATCAGGGCAAAGGCAAGCCCCATGGCAATTGCGCGTGCATCCATTGTCCCAACCCTTTCTGCTGAGGCGGACCTTCGGGGAAGCGGGCGGCGGGATCAAGCCCCGTTATTCAAGCCCTGTCAGCTGAGGCGGGCTGCAAAGATCTGCCAGCTGGCAGCGCCAAAGGCGGCGGCAAACAGGGCTTCGAACACGCGGCGCAGGCGGATGTAGACGCGGCTGGCGGCGGCGCTGGAAAACAGGAGCGCATAGCCATGGAAGACCAGCGTGCTTTGCACCGCGATGGCGGCAATCACCACCAGCAGCGCTGAGGGCGCGGTGCCGGGCGGAATGCCAATGGCGTAGAGCGAGCCGAAGAACAGGATCGCCTTGGGATTGGTCAGATGCAGTGCCAGCCCCTTGGCATAGGCGGTGCGCAGCGAGTGTGCGGAGGAGGGGCGCAGTTCCGGGGCGCCGGAGCGCAGGGCAGAGCGGGCGGAGCGGACCGCCAGATACATCAGGTAGGCGGCGCCGAAGTAGCGGACCACCTCGAACATCCAGGCATTCGCCAGCATCACCGCGCCTAGGCCAAATGCGGCAGAGACCGACCAGATCAGCGAACCGCTGCTGACGCCGGCTGCCAGTGACAGCCCGGCGGCGCGGCCGCGCTGCATGGCGGTGCCGGCGATGGTCAGGGTGGCGGGGCCGGGGCTGGCGCCGGCCAGCAAAGCGGCACCCAGGATCAGCAGCAGATTTACGTTCTCCATGGTGCAGGCTCCCTTGTGCGTTGGCCTCAGCCTGCGCCGCCGGGACCGGCTTTGCAATCAGCAACGCTGCGGCGGCGGGCGAACTGTCGGCTGTATGTGCAGTGCAAAAGAAAAGGGCCGCCCGCAGCGGGCAGCCCTCAAACCGTCCGTATCACATCCGGTATCAGCCGTTCACGCTGTCCTTCAGCGCTTTGGCGATGGTCATTTTCACCACCTTGTCGGCTTCCTTGGTGAACTTCTCACCGGTAGCCGGGTTGCGCACTTCGCGCTCGGGACGCTCGCGGCAGTAGATTTTGCCGACGCCCGGCAGGGTCACGGCACCGCCGCCCGACACTTCGCGGGTGATCAGCGAGCAGACCGCTTCCAGTGCGGAGCCTGCGACTTTCTTGTCGCTGCCCATTTCCTCTGCCAGAGCGGCAACAAGCTGGGTTTTGGTCATCGGTTTGGACATTCTTCGTCTCCTTAAACTGCCCGAACTGTGGGGCCTCATCGCGTGACATTATCGTTATGTTGTATGATAACACAACTTCTTGTGTGCTCCGCGCAGGCCAAAATGGGCATTTTTTCTAGGAAAACTGCAAAAAACCGCCTTAGAGGAAGGCTGTTTCGTCGAACGAGCGCAATTTCCGGCTGTGCAGACGCTCCAAAGGCATGCCGCGCAGGCGTTCCATAGCTCTTATGCCGATTTGCAGATGGCGCGCAACCTGGGTCTGATAAAAGTCCGACGCCATGCCCGGCAGCTTCAACTCACCATGCAGCGGCTTGTCCGAAACACAGAGCAGCGTGCCGTAGGGCACCCTGAACCGGTAGCCGTTGGCGGCGATGGTGGCGCTTTCCATGTCCAGCGCGACGGCGCGCGACTGGGACAGGCGCTGGACCGGACCGGACTGGTCGCGCAGCTCCCAGTTGCGGTTGTCGATGGTGGCGACGGTGCCGGTGCGCATGATCCGCTTGAGATCGAAGCCCTCGTACTCGGTGATCTCGGCCACCGCCTCCTCCAGCGCGACTTGGATTTCCGCAAGCGCCGGGATCGGGGTCCAGATCGGCAGGTCGTCGTCCAGCACATGATCCTCGCGCAGGTAGCCGTGGGCCAGCACGAAATCCCCCAGCGCCTGAGTGTTCCGGAGGCCCGCGCAATGGCCGACCATCAGCCACGCATGCGGGCGCAGCACCGCGATGTGGTCGGTTGCGGTCTTGGCGTTGGAGGGGCCGACACCGATGTTGACCAGGGTGATGCCGTTGCCGTCCTCGCGCTTCAGGTGGTAGGTGGGCATTTGCGGCAGCTTGCCTGCTTCGGGGATCACCTCGTCAGGGCCGGTGATCTCGTGATCGCCGGTGCTGACAAAGCTGGAGTAGCCGCTGTCCGGGTCGGCCAGCCGGGTGCGGGCATAGGCTTCGAACTCCGCCACATAGAACTGGTAGTTGGTGAACAGCACGTGGTTCTGAAAATGCTCGGCACTGGTGGCGGTGTAATGGCTGAGCCGCGCCAGCGAGTAATCGACGCGTTGGGCTGTGAACAGCGCCAGCGGGCCGGTGCCGTTGGCTGGCTGGTATGTGCCGTTGACGATGTCGTCATTGGTGGTCGACAGATCCGGAACGTCAAACACATCCCGCAGGGTGAAGCCCGCCGCACCCTCCTGCGGCACCGTCAGGTCCGGGCGTGAGGCCACTGCGAAATGCACCGGGATTGGGGTGTCCGAGACGCTGATGGTGACCGGCTGGCCGTGGTTCCGGATCAGCAGGCCAATCTGCTGGATCAGGTAATTGCGGAACAGGTCCGGCCGGGTCACCGTGGTGGCATAGGTGCCGGGCGATGAGACATGGCCGAAGCTGAGGCGGCTGTCCACCTGGGCGAAGGTCAAGGTGGAGAACCGGATCTCCGGGTAATAGGCGCGGATGCGCTGGTTGTCAGGCGCGCCGTCGGCCATCGCGCGGATGAACTCATCGCACAGGAACCCGGTGGCCTGATTATAAAGCAGCTCCAGCCGGTTCACGGCCTCGGTTGCGTCATTGAAGCTTTCGTCCGGCGGATGGCCGGGGTGTTTTGTTGTTATCATTGGGCAGGCTCGATTACCGGGATTTTCTGGAATGTGCGCACGTCGACAAGGCCCAGGTCAGAAATCCTCAGTTCCGGGATCACCACCAGCGCCAGAAGCGAGTGCTGCATGTAGGCATTGTTGAGCGCGCAGCCGCAGGCCTGCATCGCCTCCATCATCACCTGTGCCTTGGCGGCAACCTCGGTGGCGGGGCTGTCGGACATAAGGCCGGCAATCGGCAGCTCGACCAGCGCCAGCTCCTGCCCGTCTTTATAAAGTGTGATGCCGCCGCCAACCTGCGCCAGCCGATTGGCCGCCAGCGCCATCTGCACGCGGTCGGTGCCGACAACAATCATGTGGTGGCTGTCATGCGCCACGGTGGAGGCCATCGCCATTTTACCGCTGTAGCCGAAACCCGAGACAAAGGCGTTGGTGACGCCGCCGGTGGCCCGGTGGCGTTCGACCAGGGCGATCTGGCAGACCTCATTGGTGCCCTCGACCAGACCATCCACCACCGGCAACTCCGCCTGCAGCGCCTTGGTCGGGGCCTGGTTTTCGACCACGCCGATCACATTGGCAGTGACCGCATTGGCGCCTTCCGGCGCGGCCAGTTCGAAATCCTGCTCTGTCATTTCATGACCCAGATGCACAGTGCCGCGGGCGCTGGCGGGCCAGTCGTAGTGCGGGCAATCCACTTTGATAGAGCCGGATTCTGCCACGATCTGCCCTCGGGCGATCACCACCTCAATCGGTAGTTCGCGCAAATCGGAGGTCAGGATCACATCGGCGCGGCGGCCCGGAGTAATGGAGCCGATCTCCCGCTCCAGCCCGAAATGGGTAGCGGTGTTGATGGTCGCCATCTGCAATGCAATCACCGGGTCGCAGCCGCAGGCAATCGCATGGCGCACCACCCGGTTCATGTGGCCGTCGTTGACCAGCGTGCCGGAATGGCAGTCATCGGTGCAGAGGATGAAGTTGCGCGGATCCAGCCCCTTCTCGGTGACGGCGGTGATCTGGTTTTCGACATCATACCAGGCAGAACCAAGCCGCATCATCGACCGCATCCCCTGGCGCACCCGGGCGATGGCATCCGCCTCGCATGTACCCTCGTGATCGTCCGCCGGGCCGCCGGCCACGTAGGCCGCGAAATCCGGGCCAAGGTCGGGGGAGGCATAGTGGCCGCCCACGGTCTTGCCTGCGCGCTGGGTGGCGGCGATTTCGGCCAGCATCTTGGGGTCGGCATTGGCCACCCCGGGGAAGTTCATCATCTCGCCCAGACCGATGACGCCGGGCCAGCTCATCGCCTCTGCCACATCTTCGGCGGAGATTTCATAGCCGGTGGTCTCCAGTCCTGGTGCCGAGGGCGCGCAGCTGGGCATCTGAGTGAAGATGTTGACGGGCTGCATCAGCGCCTCGTCATGCATATAGCGCACCCCGTCCAGACCCAGAACATTGGCAATCTCATGCGGGTCGGTGAACATCGAGGTGGTGCCATGCGGGATCACTGCACGCGCGAATTCCGCCGGCGTCAGCATGCCGCTCTCGATATGCATGTGGGCGTCGCATAGGCCCGGGATCATGTAACGTCCGTTTGCATCGATGATCCGCGTCTCCGGCCCGGTGCAATAGGAGGCATCCGGCCCGACATAGGCGATACGCCCGGCCTTGATCGCAATATCATGGCCCGGCAGCTGTTCGCGGGTGTGGACATTGACCCAGATGCCCTGCCGGATCACCGTGTCGGCAGGCGCGCGGCCCGCGGCTACTTCGATCAATTGCGGGGCGGTGTCGGGCCAGCTCGGAAAAATGTTTTCTGACATAATCCAATTGTTCCGATTGCGGGCGGGAAGGCAAGCGGATTGCCGGCTTTGCCATCAAAGCTTCATGCGGATGGTGAAAAGGCGCCGAAGGCTGACGCATTTGGCGTTGCCTGGCGGGCGGCTTCCGGGGAAGACTGTGGAATATGGATTACGAAAAAACAGATGCCGACAGTTTCGGCCGCTCCCTGCGTGGGATCGGGATCAACCTGCTGGTGCGGGATGTGCCAGCAGAAATTGCCTTCTTAGAGACTGTTTTCGCCATGAAAGGCCATCAGGTGACACAGGATTTTGCCATTGTCACCTATGACGCTCAGGTGTTTCAGCTGCACAGTGACGGCACATATGCGGAAAATCCGCTGCTGGGGCTGCTGCCGGAAAACCCGCCGCGCGGGGCCGGGATCGAGATCCGGCTTTACGACACCGATCCGGATGCGGCCGTGGCCCGGGCGGAGGCAGCAGGGTTCACCATCCTTCAAGCGCCCAAGGACAAGCCGCATGGCCTGAGAGAGGCCTACATCCTGTGTGAAAACGGCTATGCCTGGGTGCCGAGCCGTCCCAAGGGGTAAGGGCTGGGAAATCCTCCCCTTTCCCCTTGGCGAAGGCCGGTCCATGTTGCGCTGAACTGTTAGGATGCTGCGAGGGACCGCTGATGCACGCCATTGCTGATACAACTGCCCTGGTTGAAGAGGGGGTGCTGACCCCGGATCAGGCCCGCACCATCGAGGCGCGTTCGCGCGAGGTGATGGTATCGCTGGCGGTGAACGCGATCCTGTGTTTCGGGATCATCGCCGCCACCGCCGGGTTCATCTTCTGGCTGGCGGATCCGCTCGCGGTGGCGGTCACCGGCATTCTGATGCTAGGCGGCGGGCTGGCTGTTCTGGCGCGCAGCAGCGATACGCTGCGGATGTTCGGCAACTCCGCCACGCTGATCGGCGCGGGCATGCTGATGGGCGGCGCCTCGATCGAGCTGGTCGACAAATACGAGGACATCGCCGGCTGGGTGATGCTGCCTGCCGGCGCGCTGGTGGCGCTGATCTGCAGCTGGCGCTGGCGGCACGGGGCCTGGTCCGCGGGCTTTGTGCTGGGGGCGGTCCTGCTGATGGGGCTGGCGATGCATCTGGGCGGCATCGAGCTGCTGCTGCAGCAATATGAAATCGGCTCGCCGGTTCGCAACGTGGCGCTGCTTTATTATGCCGCCGCGCTGGCTGCTGCCGGCTGGCTGGTCGATGTGCGCTTTGTCACCGCGCTGGCAATCGCGCCCTTTGCGCAGATGCTGGAGACCGGCACCAGCTATTTCCACGCGGCCTATGTGTTCTATTCGCCGGAATCGACGCTGACGATCCTGCAGATGGTGCTGCTGATCGTGCTCTGCCTCTGGGGTGCAGCCAAGCTGGCCGAGCGTGACGCTAGGCACCTGCGCATTCTGGCGATCCTGGGGTTTGTGGTCTCAAACCTTTGCGCGCTGGTTGGATCGCTCTGGGGTGATGTGGTTGGCGAAACCGTGTGGGGACCGGGCCGCTACTACGGCAGCGAGTACGACGATTGGGACAGTTTCCATGCCGCACGCGATACCTTCCGCGACAGCGCGCTGTTTATCTCCGAGCATGTATATTCCGTCCTCTGGGCAGCGGTGCTGGCGGCAGTGATCTTCTGGGCAGCGCAGCGGCACCAGCGCGGGTTGTTCAACTCGGCGCTGACCTTTGCCGCGATCCACGCCTATACCCAGATGTTCGAATCCTTTGCCGATGAGCCGCTGGCTTATGTGATTGGAGGTCTGGCGGCGATCCCGCTGGCCTGGGGATTGTGGCGGCTGAACCAATGGATGGCGGCCAAACAGGCCTAGCCGCTGCTGCGCAGGCTGCGCGGGGTGGTTCCGAACTCTGCCTTGAAGGCCCGGGTCAGCGCGCTCGGGTCGTCATAGCCGCAGCGCAGGGCAATCTCGGAAACGCTCAGAACAGTCTCCAGCACGAGCTTTCTGGCCTGTATCAGACGCAGCCGCCGGTAAACGGCCTGCGGCGTTGCACCCAGTTCCCCCTTCATCCGCGCCTCCAGATCCTTCTGGCTGCGGCCGGCTTTCCTGGCCACGGCAGCAATCGGCAGGGGCGTTTCCAGATTGGCCTGCATCACCGCAACCGCGCGGGCAACCGATTTGCTGCGCACCAGGATCGGGTCCTGTGTTTCGGTTGCCTCAGGCGCCATGAACAGTGCGGCAACCTCCAGCCGCAGCGCGGCGCCATGCTGATCGCCGATCAGCTCCATCATGGTGTCAAAGGCGGCCAGCGCGCCAGTGCATGTGATGCGGTCGCCGTCCCGGACCAGCCGTGCACGCTCGGCCTGAACCTCGGGGAATGCCTCGGTGAAACGGCCCAGCTCTTCCCAGTGGATGGTCGCCTGCCGCCCGTCCAGCAGCCCGGCCTGCGCCAGCAGCCAGGCACCGGTGTCAAAGCCTGCCAGTCTCTTGTAGCGGCGGGAGGCGGATTTCAGCGCGCGGGCGGTGGCCACGCTGGCATGGCGAAGGAAGTCATAAGACGGCATTGCAATCAGCAGATCGCCGCTGCAATCGCCGAGCTTGCCATGCGCCCGCACCTCCATGCCCGATGACGACACCGCCGGTTCGCCGTCCAGCGTCAGGAACCGCCAGGCATAAACCTGCCGCCCGGCAAAGGTGTTGGCTGCGCGCAGCGGTTCCACCGTGTTGGCCAGGCAATGGGCCGAAAAGGCATCAAACAGCAGCACATCCAATTGCTGCGCCGCAGCGGCAACTTTTGTCCAACTTCGCATGATTATTTCTAACCTTGCATGATGAGTGCCTGCAAGCGGCGTAGTCTGATGTGCAACAGATTTGCCGAAGGAAGACCGCCATGCAGTTCGGGATGACCGAAGAACAGTCGATGATCGTTGAGACCACCCGCGCCTTTGTGGAAAAGGAGCTCTATCCGCATGAGGCGGAGATTGAGCGCACCGGCCACCTGGACATGGATGTGATCCGTGAGGTGCAGAAGAAGGCGATGGAAGCGGGGCTTTATGCTGCCAACATGCCCGAGGAAGTGGGCGGTGCCGGCCTCGATACCCTGACCTGGCTGATGTATGAAAAGGAATTGGGCCGCGCCAATTACGCGCTGCACTGGACCGGCGTTGCGCGGCCGTCGAACATCCTGCTGGCAGGCACTGAGGAGCAGAAAGAAAAGTACCTGTTCCCCTGCATGAAGGGCGAGAAATGGGATTGCCTGGCGATGACCGAGCCGGACGCGGGTTCCGACCTGCGCGGCATGAAAGCCACCGCGCGCCAGGACGGCGATGACTGGATCCTGAACGGCACCAAGCATTTCATCAGCCACGCGGACATCGCTGATTTCGCCATCTGCTTCATGGCAACCGGGGTGGAGGACACGCCGCGCGGGCCGAAAAAGAAGATCACCGCCTTCTTTGTCGATAAGGGCACGCCCGGGTTTGAGGTGCGCGACGGCTACGGCAACGTCAGCCACCGCGGCTACACCAATGCGGTGCTGGAATTCGACGACTGCCGCCTGCCCTCCTCGGCCATTCTGGGCGAGGTCGACAAGGGGTTTGAGGTTGCCAACACCTGGCTGGGCGCCACCCGCTTGCAAGTGGCCGCTACCTGCCTGGGCCGCGCGGAACGGGCGCTGGAACACTCGATCAGCTACGCAGCTGAGCGCAAGCAGTTCGGCCAGCAGATCGGCAAGTTCCAGGGTATTTCCTTCAAGCTGGCCGACATGGCGCTGGAGCTGAAGGCGGCGAACCTGCTGACCTGGGAAGCCGGCTGGAAATTCGACCAGGGCACCGTCACCGAGAGCGACATGTCGATGGCCAAGCTGAAGGCGACCGAGATGCTGGCGATGGTAGCCGATGAGGCGATCCAGATTCACGGCGGCATGGGCCTGATGGACGAGCTGCCGCTGGAACGCATCTGGCGCGACGCGCGGGTCGAGCGTATCTGGGAAGGCACCAGTGAAATCCAGCGGCACATCATCAGCCGCGAAATGCTGCGCGCCGTCGGAGGCTGATCCATGACCCAAACCGGGAAACCCATTGTTACTATTACCTACTGCATCGGCTGCAACTGGCTGCTGCGGGCGGGCTGGATGGCGCAGGAGCTGCTGCAGACCTTCCAGGACCAATTGGGCGGGGTGACACTGGTTCCCGGAGATTTGGGCGGGATCTTTGAGATCCATGTTGATAAGGAGCTGGTCTGGGAACGCAAACGGGACGGCGGCTTTCCTTATGTGAAAGAGCTGAAGACCCGCGTGCGCAACCGGATCAACCCTGAACAAGACCTCGGCCACCTGGACCGCGGCAAGACCGGTGAATAAGATCAAATGCACTCTCTAAAAAGGCTTTTCCGCCCGAAAACCATTGCTGTGATCGGCGGCGGCGCATGGTGCCGTTTGGTGATCGAGCAATGCCAGAAGATGGGGTTCGAGGGCACCATCTGGCCCGTCCACCCCAAAGCCGAAGAGGTCGCGGGCATGCGTGCCTTCAAGGATGCGGACAGCCTGCCGGAGGCACCTGACGCAGCCTTCATAGGGGTCAACCGCTTTGCCACGATCGAGGTGGTGCGGGCGCTGTCCGCCCGCGGCGCGGGCGGGGCCGTGTGCTTTGCGTCCGGCTTCCTGGAGGCTGCGGCCGAGGACGCCGAAGGCGCGGACCTGCAGGCGCAGCTTCTGCAGGCGGCGGGGGATATGCCCTTCCTTGGCCCCAATTGCTACGGCTTCATCAACTACCTTGACGGCGCCCTGCTGTGGCCGGATCAGCATGGCGGCGCTCGGGCAGAGAAAGGCGTGGCGCTTGTCACCCAAAGCTCCAATATCGCCATCAACCTGACCATGCAGAAACGCGGCCTGCCGCTGGCCTATGTGGTGACGGCGGGCAATCAGGCGCAGTCGGGCATTGCGGCGATTGGCGAGGCGCTGCTGGAGGATGACCGGGTGACCGCGCTGGGTCTGCACATCGAGGGCTTCGGCGATCTGCGCGCTTTTGAGGCGCTGGCCGCGCGGGCGCGGGAACTGGGCAAGCCGGTCATTGCGCTGAAAGTCGGCAAATCGGCCGAGGCCCAGGCCGCAACTGTTTCTCATACCGCCTCGCTTGCGGGCGGTGACGCGGGTGCGGGGGCTTTGCTCTCACGCCTTGGCATTCCGCGTCTGGAAGACCTGCCGTCCTTTCTGGAGACGCTGAAGCTGCTGCATGTGGCAGGGCGGCTGCCCTCGAACCGCATCGCAACCATCAGCTGCTCCGGCGGGGAGGCAAGCCTGGCCGCGGATACCGGCCATGCGCGCAACGTTGAATTTCCGCCTTTGAACGACCGCCAGAAAACGGACCTGCGTGACGCGCTGGGCCCGATGGTTGCGCTGGCAAATCCGCTCGACTATCACACCTATATCTGGCGCGACACCGAGGCGATGACCAAGGCGTTCTCGGCGATGATGGATCCGCAGCTGGCGATGACCATGCTGATCGTGGATTTCCCGCGTGACGACCGCTGCGATGCCTCGGACTGGGAATGCACCATTCAGGCCGCTATCGGCTCGCGAGAGCGGACCGGCGCCAACGTCGGTCTGGTGGCAACCCTGCCAGAGCTGCTGCCGGAGGATGTGGCGGCCCGGCTGATGGACGCAGGCGTGGTGCCGTTCTGCGGTCTCAGCGAAGCGATTGCCGCTTGCGAGGCGGCCAGCCTGCCGCTGCCGGAAGCGCCTGCGCCGCTGCTGCTGCCAACCCCGGTTGTGGAGCCTGATCTGGTGCCGGAAGCCGAAGCGAAATGGCAGCTTTCCAGCTATGGGCTGCGCACGCCGCGCTCCAAACGGGCGGCGTCGGCCACCAATGCCCGCGCGGTGGCGGTGGATGTCGGCTTCCCGGTTGTGCTGAAGGGCGAAGGCGTCGCGCATAAGACCGAGGCGGGGGCAGTGGTTTTGAACCTGAACTCAGGCCAGGAGGTGAGCGATGCCGCGTTCAACATGCCTGCGGAGCGTTTCCTGGTGGAGGAGATGGTCACCGGCGCGGTGGCGGAGCTGCTGATCGGTGTGGTGAAAGATCCTGCGCATGGCTTTGTCATGACGCTGGCGGCGGGCGGCACCTTGACCGAACTGATGGCGGACAGCGCGTCCTTCCTGCTGCCGGCCTCGGATGCGGAGATTGAGGCGGGGCTGAAATCCTTGCGGGTTTCCAAGGTTCTGGATGGCTACCGCGGTGCCTCGGCGGCAGACCGCGAGGCGATCCTGCGCGCCATCCGTGCAGTTGAGGCCTATGTGGTGGAGAACGCGCTGGGGCTGGAGGAGATCGAGATCAACCCGCTTCTTTGCACGCCAACGGATGCTGTGGCAGCGGATGCGCTGATGCGACGGAAATACTAGGGCTGCGGCCCTGAGACAGGAACGGCATGCCAGATGCCAGGAGGAGTTGAGATGAGCGACAGCACCGAAAACAGCCCAGTGAAAACCCGCCGCGACGGCGCCATTCTGGAAGTCACGCTGGACCGGCCCAAGGCCAATGCCATTGACCTGGCCACCAGCCGGGTGATGGGGGAGGTATTCCGCGGCTTCCGGGATGATCCGGAACTGCGGGTGGCGATCCTGACCGGCGGCGGCGGGAAGTTCTTTTGCCCGGGCTGGGATTTGAAGGCTGCGGCTGACGGCGATGCGGTGGATGGCGACTACGGTGTCGGCGGCTTTGGCGGGCTGCAGGAACTGCGCGACATGAACAAGCCGGTGATTGCGGCGGTGAACGGCATCGCCTGCGGCGGCGGGCTGGAGCTGGCGCTGTCGGCGGATATGATCATCGCTGCTGGTCACGCGACCTTTGCACTGCCGGAAATCCGCTCCGGCACCGTGGCGGACGCCGCCAGCGTGAAGCTGCCCAAGCGCATCCCCTACCATATCGCCATGGAACTGCTGCTGACCGGGCGCTGGTTTGATGCCGAAGAAGCCAACCGTTGGGGCCTGGTGAATGAGATCGTTCCTGCGGATCAGCTGATGGACCGCGCCAGGGAGCTGGCGAGGCTCTTGGCCTCCGGCCCGCCGCTGGTTTATGCGGCGATCAAGGAAATTGTGCGCGATGCCGAGGACAGCAAGTTTCAGGATGCGATGAACCGCATCACCCAGCGCCAGCTCAAGACGGTGGATGTGCTTTACGGCTCCGAGGACAACCTGGAAGGCGCCCGCGCCTTTGCCGAAAAACGCGATCCGGTCTGGAAAGGCCGCTGACGATGTTCTCCCGCCTGCTGCGGGACATCTGAAGATGCCCCTGCACAGTTGGGCCGAGCGCTGCGCTTTGCGCGGCGTTTTCTTCGCGCTGATAAGCTCTTGAGGAGCAGGTCTGCTCCTCAAGAAGCCAGGCCGATTGTATGCCCCGCCATCGCCGCCTCAAGGGCAAGCCGCGCGTGCCGCGCGGAGGCTGCGCCTCCCTTGACCCGGCGAAAGCGGAACAGTGCTACACCTTCTGGAACAGAGCAATCAGCGCGGTGTCGTCCTTGTGCGCGCCGGTGGCCCGGGCGCCATAGATGCGCAGCTCCGGCAGGGTGAGGCCCTTGATCCATTGACCGCTGAGCAGCCGGTCAAAGGCCGCGGCAAATCCTGCTTTTTCGTAGAACCCGGCATTCACTGACAGTGCAAACCAGGCACCGTGCGCAGCCGCGCGCAGCAGGGCGGGCAGCACTTCGGGGCCTAGGTGGCCGTGGGTGAATGTGCCGGAGGAAACCACCCCGCGGTAAGAGCCGCGCGGCACCGGGATGCCTTCCAGCAGGTCGGCCTCTATCACGTCGCGGTAGGCATCCTTGCGCAGCGCCTCGGCCAGCATGGCGGCGCTGATATCGGTGGCGTCCACAGGCTCAACCCCAAGCGCCCGCAACGCCTGGCCGCAGAGACCGGTGCCCGCGCCTGCATCCAGGACCGGGCCCGATCCCCCGGCGGCGGCAAAAGCCTTGGCCGTTAATCCGGGCAGAAGGTAGTCCTGCCCGGCGGCAAAATCCTGATCGTAGGTGCCGGCCCAGTCCGCATAAAGCCGCCGCGAATCCTCAGGCGTGCTCAGTTCATAGGCATCGGCCAATCCGGGTGTCTGCTTTTTCATCGGGCCATCAAAGCCGCGCACAGGATTCGAATCAACCCTTGCACCCCGGCCGCGGCCAACGCATCTAGGAGGCATGAGAAAAACGCTGCTTTGTCTTGGATTTGGCTATACCGCCCGGGCGCTTGCCCCGCGTCTGCTGGCGCAGGGCTGGCGTGTCATCGGCACCTCGCGCGAGGTGGCGGCGGGGGATGGCGTGGAGATGATCACCTGGCCCGGGCAGGACGTTCTGCTGGACGGGGTGACGCATGTGCTGAACTCGATCAGCCCCAATGCGGATGGCGATCCGGTGCTGGCAGCCATGGGGGACCGGATAGCCGCCGCGCCGGATCTGGAGTGGGCAGGCTACCTGTCAACCACCGCGGTCTACGGCCACCATAATGGAGCCTGGGTGGATGAGGGCACGCCGGTGACGCCCTCCAGCCAGCGCGGCGACTGGCGCGCCTTGGCAGAAGCGCAATGGCAGGCGATCCCCGGCCTGCCGCTGCACATCTTCCGGCTGGCCGGCATTTATGGGCCCGGCCGCGGCCCCTTTGCCAAGCTGATGGCGGGCAAGGCGCGGCGGATCATCAAGCCGGGGCAGGTGTTTTCCCGCATCCATGTGGACGATATCGCCCAGGTGCTGGCGGCCTCCATTGCGCAGCCGCGCCCGGGCGCCATCTACAACGTCTGCGACGACGACCCGGCGCCGCCGCAGGATGTGCTGGGCCATGCCGCGGAACTGCTGGGCCTGCCGATGCCGGCCGAGGTGCCCTTTGACGAGGCCGGCATGACCCCGATGGCGCGCAGCTTTTATGGCGAGAACAAGCGGGTCAGGAACCGCCGGATCAAGGATGAGCTGGGGGTGGAGCTGCTCTATCCCACTTACCGCGAGGGTCTGCGGGCGGTGCTGGAAGCCGAGGATATGGAGAGCTTTGTACCGCCGGCGGAGCCGCCGGGGGTGTAACTGACCTTTAGCCGGAGCTGCCAAGGCAGGCTCAACCCTTGTGCTGGCCCAGGTTACGCCCGTTTCTCGCCGATCGTTGCAACACCCAAAACCTCCAGCACCTTGGCCTCGATCTGCGGGGCGTTCATCGCGGCCACCTCGTACATATCCGCCGGGCTGGCCTGGTCGATGAAGGTGTCGGGCAGCACCATCGAGCGGTACTTGAGGCCGCTGTCGAATACGCCTTCCTCGGCCAGGAGCTGCGCCACGTGGGAGCCGAAGCCGCCCACCGCGCCTTCCTCGATGGTGATCAGCGCCTCGTGGTCCGCGGCCAGTTGCAGGATCAGATCGCGGTCCAGCGGCTTGGCAAAGCGGGCGTCGGCAATCGTCGGTGAGATGCCCTTGGCCGCGAGCGCCTCGGCGGCTTTGCGGACCTCACCCAGACGGGTGCCGAAGGACAGTAGAGCGACGCGTTTGCCGGATTGAATCATCCGGCCCTTGCCAATTTCAAGCACCTCCGGGGTTTCCGGCATCTCGACGCCTTCGCCTTCGCCGCGCGGGTAGCGGAAGGCGATGGGGCCGTCGTCATGGGCGGCCGCGGTGGCGACCATGTGCACCAGTTCTGCCTCGTCGGCGGCGGCCATTACCACCATGCCGGGCAGGTTGGCCATGAAGCCAATGTCGAAACTGCCGGCATGGGTGGCCCCGTCGGCCCCGACCAGTCCGGCACGGTCGATGGCAAAGCGCACCGGCAGGCGCTGGATCGCCACGTCGTGCACGACCTGGTCATAGCCGCGCTGCAAGAAGGTGGAATACATCGCGCAGAAGGGTTTCATGCCGCCGGCCGCTAGCGCCGCTGCAAAGGTGACGCCGTGCTGTTCGGCAATGCCGACGTCGAAGCAGCGCGAGGGGTAGCGTTCGGCCATCAGGCTGAGGCCGGTGCCATCGGGCATTGCCGCAGTGACGGCGCAGATCTTGTCGTCCTTGGCGGCCAGTTTCACCAGTTCATTGCCGAAAACAGACGTGTAGGAGGGCGCGTTGGAGGGCGCCTTCTTCTGCTCGCCGGTCACCATGTCGAACTTGGCGGTGGCGTGGCCCTTGTCGCGGGCGCGCTCAGCGGGGCCGTAGCCCTTGCCCTTTTTGGTAAGGACATGGACCAGGATCGGGCCGGTGGCGCGGGCCTTGACCGTGCGCAGGACCGGCAGCAGCTGGTCCATGTCGTGGCCGTCGATGGGGCCCAGGTAGGAGAAGCCAAGCGCCTCGAACATGGTGCCGCCGACGGCCATGCCCTTGAGCATGTCCTTGGCGCGTTTGGCGCCTTCGCGGAAGGGTTCGGGCAGCAGCGAGACCGCGCCCTTGGCAGCGGCTTTCAATTCCTGGAACGGCTCACCTGCATAAAGGCGGGAGAGGTAGGAGGACAGCGCGCCGACCGGCGGGGCGATCGACATTTCATTGTCGTTCAGGATCACGAACAGCCGCTTGCCCAGGTGGCCTGCGTTGTTCATCGCTTCAAAGGCCATGCCTGCCGACATCGAGCCGTCGCCGATCACTGCGATGGCGTCGCCGTTGCCCTCGGGGATCACACCGCCGAGATCGCGGGCGACTGCAAACCCCAATGCGGCACTGATCGAGGTTGAGCTGTGGGCGGCACCGAACGGGTCATAAGGCGACTCAGTGCGTTTGGTGAAACCGCTGAGCCCGTCCTTCATCCGCAGGGTGCGGATACGGTCGCGGCGCCCGGTCAGGATCTTGTGCGGGTAGCACTGGTGGGAAACGTCCCAGATCACCTTGTCGCGCGGGGTGTCGAAGACCGCGTGCAGGGCGGTGGTCAGCTCCACCACGCCGAGGCCTGCGCCCAGATGGCCGCCGGTGACGGAGACGGCAGAAATCGTTTCCTGCCGCAGCTCATGGGCCACCTGCACCAGCTGCGCATCCGTCAGCCCCTTCAGATCTGCAGGGCGCGTGATCTGATCCAGAAGCGGGGTTTTGGGCCGGTCGGACATGGTGTCTCCTTGGGCTGCGCCTTTTAGCGGCGTGGCGCGGGGTTAGCTGTCGCGCGCAATAACGAAACGCGCGGCAGCCTTCAAGGTTGCGGCGTCTTCACCATAAGGCGCCAGCGCGGCGCAGGCATCCTCGCAAAGCGCCTGTGCGCGGGCTTTTGCCTCTGCCAGTCCCAGCAATGAGACAAAGGTCGCCTTGCCGGCATCTGCGTCCTTGCGCACTGCCTTGCCGACCTTGGCGGCATCGCCTTCCACATCCAAGATGTCGTCGGCGATCTGGAAAGCAAGGCCGAGGGTGCGTGCGTATTGCCGCAGCGGAGCCGCGTCGCCGCCCGCCAGCACGGCACCGGCGGTGGCGGACCATTCGATCAGGCAGCCGGTCTTGCGGCTTTGCAGTTTGGTAATTTGTTCGAGAGTGAGCGGCGTGCCGGCGGTTTCCGCCGCAATATCCAGCATCTGGCCAGAGACCATGCCGTCCTTGCCGGAGGACTGCGCCAGACCGCGGATCAGCTCCAGAGCGTTGGCTCCGGCCTTCGGGCTTGCCAGCAATTCAAAGGCAAAGGTCTGCAGGCTGTCGCCCGCCAGAACCGCCATCGCCTCATCCCATTTCTTGTGCACGGTGGGCTGGCCGCGGCGCAGGTCGTCGTCGTCCATGCAGGGCAGGTCGTCGTGCACCAGGGAGTAGGCGTGGATGCATTCAATCGCCAGCGCAGCGTCAAGTGCGGCCTCGGCCGGAACCCCGTGCAGACGGGCGCTTTCCAGCACCAGGAAGCCGCGCAGCATCTTGCCGCCGGTGATGGCATAGCGCATCGCGGCGTGCAGTTCGTCACTGCCCGCCAGCCGCAGTTCCATATGCGCAGTGATTTGGCCTTGCGCGTTCTTCAGCGCCTCCGCGAAGGGGCGTGTTTGGGTGTCTGCGGCGGTCATGGTTCAGCCAGCGTCCAGCGGCTGGGTGCCCTTGGGGGTGCCGTTGGCGTCCAGGGTGATCGCGGCCACCTTTTCCTCGGCGCGTTTCAGCTCGTCTTCGCAGCGTTTCTTCAGCGCGGCGCCGCGTTCATAAAGCGCAATCGAGGCATCCAGCGCCACGTCGCCGCGCTCCAGCTGGTCCACCACGCCTTCCAGCTCGCGCATCGCCTGTTCAAAGCTCATCTGGTCTACGGGGGTCTCAGTCATGCCGGTGCCTTCATCAATTCTTCAACATGCGCGCGGGTAGCCGCGGACAGCGCGTTCAGATCATATCCGCCTTCCAAAGTCGAGACGATACGGCCCTGGCACAGCTCACTGGCAAGTTTGCACAGTTCGGCGGTGATCCAGGCGAAATCGGCGGTGGCCCAGTTGAGGCTGGCGAGCGGGTCGTCCTGATGGGCGTCAAAGCCGGCCGAGATGATGATCAGCTCCGGCTTGAAGCCGCGCAGACGGGGGAAGGCCTGGGTTTCATAGGCCGCCTGCATTTCTGCCCGGCCCGATTCTGGCGGCAGCGGCATGTTGAGGATCTGGCCATGGGCGCCGTCCTCATCCGGTCGGCCAGAGCCGGGCCAGAGCGGCATCTGCTGGCTGGTGATGACCAGCGCGCGCGGCTCATCCCATAGCAGGTCCTGGGTGCCATTGCCGTGATGGACGTCGAAATCCACCACCGCGACACGGCTGAGCCCGTGGTGATCAAGCGCGTGCTTGGCTGCCAGTGCGGCATTGCCGAACAGGCAAAAGCCCATTGCAGTGTCTGTTTCGGCGTGATGCCCCGGCGGGCGCACGGCGGCAAAAGCATTCTGCACTTCGCCTCCCAGCACCATGTCCACTCCGCGCACTACGGCTCCGGCTGCGCGGAAGGCGGCATCCAGCGAACCGGGGGACAGGAAGGTGTCGCCGTCGATCTGCGCCCAGCCCTCCGGCGGGGAGGATTTGCGCAGGTCCGACAGGTAGCCGGCCGGGTGGATGCGCAGAATGTCATCCTCGGCGGCCATCGGGGCCGTCACCCGCTTCAGATCCAAGGATTCCAGCGCGTGCAGGATGTGTTCCAGCCGCGCAACCCGCTCCGGGTGGCCCTCAGGTGTGACGTGATTGAGGCAATCCGCGTGGGTGATCAGGGCGGTGGTCATGGGCGCGTTCCTCCGGCTGCGGGACTTGGCGCGACACTAGGTGGGGGCGGTGTCCGGCTGCAAGGGAAAACCGGGGGTGACATGCGTGCACCGGGTGTGCACCCCCTGTGCACCGGCCTGGCAGTATTTAGGCGAAAAGGGAGGGATGCCGGCCCGTCACCGCCGGAGCGGGCCGCCCCCCCCGCCGGGATATTTTCAGCCAGATGAAGAGGCGGGAAGGGTCTCAGTCCGGCGCCAGCATGTAGCCCGCGCCGCGGACGGTTTGCAGGTATTGCGGCTGTTTCGGGTTCGGCTCGATCTTGCGGCGCAAGCGGGTGATCTGCACATCCACCGCACGTTCCTGCGCCTGGCCGCGGTCACGGCCCAGGTCCTCCACCAGCTTGGTGCGGGAAACCGGCTCACCCGGCTGGGCGGAGAAGATCTTCATCAGCTGGCTTTCGGTGCCGGTCAGGCGGATCAGCTCGTCACCCTGCCACATCTCGCCGCGTTCGATGTCATAGCGGATGGCGCCCAGATGCAGCACCTTGGGTGCGGCCTCCTGCGCAACGGTGTCCGGCATCCGCCGCAGGATCGCGTTGACCCGCAGCAGCAGTTCCTTGGGCTCGAAGGGTTTTGACAGATAATCATCCGCCCCGGCCTCGAGCCCCGCGATCCGGTCCTCTGTCTCACCCTTGGCGGTCAGCAGCAGGATCGGGGTGGTCATGGTTTCGCGCAAGGAACGGGTCAGGGACACGCCGTCCTCACCGGGCATCATCACATCCATGATGATGAGGTCGAAATCCAACCCCGCCAGCACCCGGCGCGCATGGGCGGCGTCGCGCGCCGCCGTTACCAGAAAGCCGGAGCGCATCAGGAATTTCTTCAAGAGGCCGCGGATGCGTTCATCGTCATCGACGATCAGCAGATGGGCGTCGTGCGTGCTCATGGTGGTTTAGTCCCGCAGCTTGGCGTAGGCGCGGCGCATGTCCGCGTCCATCATTGCTTCAAGAACTGTCTTGAAACCCTGTACGGCCTCTGGGCCTGCGTCCTTGTAGGCGGCGCGCATCCGGGCGCGCTGGGCGTCCGACAGCGTCGCCTCCAGCGCCTGGCCCTGATCTGTCAGATAGAGGTGGCGTTCGCGCTTATCCAGCTCCCCCACCTTGGAGATCACTAGCCCGTCGCCGATCAGCGTGCGCAGCACCCGGTTCAGCGATTGTTTGGTGACACCCAGGATGCTGAGGAGATTGTTCACCGTCGTGCCCGGGGAGCGGTTGATGAAGTGAATGGCGCGGTGATGCGCCCGGCCATAGGACATTTCGGCCAGGATCCGGTCCGGATCGGCGGTAAAGCCGCGGTAGGCAAAGAACATTGCCTCGATTCCCTGGCGCAGCTGCTCATCTGTCAGAAACAGCAGGCTTTCGCCGCTGTATCCCTGCCCTGTCCGGCCTTCAGGCATGTGGTGCCCCCTCGTCTGTATTACCTGCCAGTTTATGTCAGTGTTGTTGACATTCCAAGGGTGAAGATGTATCGAATCGCAGCTTTGACGCAAGATTGTGTCCGCTTCGGCCTCAACTTGCGCAATAAATGAAAATCACCGCAGAAATCAGGAGGGTGCGGCATGGCTGGTTACGACGACCGCGACGGTGTGATCTGGATGGATGGGGAGCTGGTCGACTGGCGGGATGCCAAGGTGCATATCCTGACCCATGCGATGCACTACGCCTCCTCTGTTTTTGAGGGCGAGCGCGCCTATAACGGCAAGATCTTCAAGAGCCGCGAGCACTCCGAGCGTCTGATCGCGAGCGCAGAAGCGCTGGACATGCCGATGCCCTATACCGTCGATCAGATCGAGGCGGCAAAGGAAGAGACGCTGAAAGCCTCCGGCCTACAGGACGCCTATGTGCGGGCGCTGGTCTGGCGCGGCTCGGGCGAGGACATGGGCGTGGCGTCGGCCAAGAACCCGGTGCGCATGGCGGTCGCGGTCTGGGGCTGGGGCGCCTATTACGGCGACGCCAAGATGAAGGGCGCCAAGCTCGACATCGCGGAATGGAAGCGCCCAAGCCCGGAAACCATCCCGGTTCACGCCAAGGCGGCAGGCCTTTACATGATCTGCACCATCTCCAAGCACAAGGCGGAGGCCAAGGGCTGCTCGGATGCGCTGTTCATGGACTGGCGCGGCTATGTGGCGGAGGCGACCGGCGCCAACGTGTTCTTTGTGAAGGACGGTGAGGTCCACACCCCGCTGGCCGATTGCTTCCTCAATGGCATCACCCGGCAGACCGTGATCCAGATGCTGAAGGACAAGGGCATCACCGTGCACGAGCGCCGTATCAAGCCGGAAGAGATGGAAGGCTTCGAGCAGTGCTGGCTGACCGGCACCGCGGCCGAGGTCACCCCGGTCGGGCAGATCGGCGACTATACCTTTGAAGTTGGTGATCTGACCCGCGAGATCGCCGAGGATTATGAGAAGCTGGTGCGCGCCTGAGGCGGATCACGCCTTGAACATAAGATACGGGCGTCCCGATGCGGGGCGCCCGTTTTCGTTGCAGCCTGTCACGCGGTGACGATCACTTGCGCTTTCATCTTTGGATGAAAGGCGCAGAAGTAGGCATATGTCCCCGGTGTATCAAAGGAGAGAGTGGCAGACCCGTTCCTTTCCAGTTCGCCTGTGTCCCACAGATGATTATCTTCGGTCGCCGTATGCGGGGCTAAGTCCTCATTGACCCACTCGATACGTTCACCAGCCTTGATAGAGACTGTTTCCGGGTCAAAGGCGAACTTCCGGATCCGTACCCGGACTGGTGGTGCGGCCGCTGCGGGCAAAGCTGCTGCAGCCGCAGCCAGCCCGGCCGCTGCGATCAGCCGCCGCCGTGTCAGCCGCATTGCAGATTGCTGACCATTTGTTCCGCATGGCCCTCATGCACCTTGAATGTCGCCAGGGCATCCGTCAGCAGCTCTTTGAGTGGCGCAACCGTGACCGCCGGGATAAAGCTCTCCTCGACGGTCGTGTTGACAACCTGATGGTAGCCCAGCTCATTCTGGGCATAGGCGCAGTCGAAGGCGTCGCCGGAGAGGCCCATCAGCTCTGCGCGCTTGTCTGCGGCCCCCTGCACCAGGGCGCGGCTGAGGTCGTTGTCCTGAGGCGTGACGTTCAATTCGGTGATCAGGTCAACCGCAGCTGCATTGACCGCAGAGTGGTCGCGGATCATGGTTTCAGCAAAGCTGCGCACGTCGGCATTTTCAGATACCGCCAGGGCGAGATGGGCATAGCGTATGTCCAGCTGGCCTGCAGTATAGGCGGTATGGGCGATTTCGAGGTCATTCATCGGCTCTGCGGCATGGGCCAGCTGAGCCAGGGCGCCGGCGAGAACGGCGGCGGAAAGCAAACGGAATGTCATTTAGCGACTCCTTGTTTTGTCGGTCCCACCTTGATCCGTGAAAACGCCGTGGCGTTGAATGTGAGATAGACCGAAAGATATTGCAGATCGTCCAGCACTCTGGACGCCTGGCGCCGAAGGGGTATCCTCCTGCCATGCTGGATCTGCTAAGCGACATTCTCACGCGGCTTTCCCTGAAGGGGACGCTCTATTTCCGCACCTCGTTCACGCCGCCGTGGGGGGTGCATGTGCCGTCTTTCCAGAATGTGGCGCGGTTCCATTTTGCCCATCGCGGCGAATGCCTGGTGCATCTGCCGCAATCCGGTGACACGATCCGGCTGGCACAGGGCGATCTGGTGGTGATTCCGCATGGGGCGGAACATATGCTGTTTTGCTCCACCACCGGCAAAGAGGCAGTCCTGACACTGGACCGGGTGCTGGAGCTGTCCGGATACCGGGGCGAAGGCGTGCTGGTTTACGGCGGCGATGAGGACGACCGGGATACGCAGCTGATTTGCGGGCATATTTCTTATGGTGCGCAGGGACATGCCGGTGCCGGGCATATGCTTTTGGACCGTTTGCCGCCCTATATGCATATTCAGGATTATGGCGAAGCCCGCGGTGCCTGGCTGGAGGCAACGTTGCGGGTCATTGCCGCCGAAGCCGGGCAGGCGCGCATGGGCGGCGACCTGATTGCGCTGAAGATGTCCGAGGCGATCTTTGCGCAGGCGATCCGGGTGCATCTGGAAAGCCTGACGTCGGATGACAGTGCCTTGGCCGGTTTTGCGGACCCCCGGCTCCACCGCGCCTTGACGGCGTTTCACAAGAATCCGGCAGCAAACTGGTCGGTAGAGGACCTGGCCCGGACGGCGGGAATGTCGCGGACCGGGTTTGCCCAAACCTTCACAGCCAAGATGGAGGTGACGCCGATGCAGTATCTAACGTCCTGGCGGATGCAAATTGCCTGCCAGGGGCTGGCGGAGCAGGGATTGAATGTCGCCGACGCGGCGGAACTGGCGGGCTACGCCTCTGAAGCTGCTTTCTCCAGGGTATTCCGCAAGCAGGTTGGCCTCTCTCCGGCGGCTTACCGGCAAAAGCATGCCAATGTGGATTTGCCTGAAGCGTCACACATGTGAACGATCTGCAAGGTTTCTTGTCTGAACTAGAGTTATTCGTTCCTGATTTTGACTCCATTCTGGGTTCATGGCCGCAACACCTGCGGCCCTGGCAACCAGAAAAGGACCTGACCCATGCCCCTCCGTTTTGTGACCCGCACCATCCACGCCTATCTCGACTACCCGGTGGCCATTGCCTTGATGGGGTTGCCGTTTCTGCTGGGCCTCGGCGAAAGCAATCCGCTGGCGCTGTGGCTGTCGGTGGCAACCGGTATTGCCGCCTTTGTCCTGACGGTGCTGACGGACCATCACCTCGGCCTGATCCGGGTGCTGCCCTACAAGCTGCATCTGACCGTTGACCTGATTGTTGGCCTCTGCTTTCTGGCAGCACCCTTCCTGTTCGGTTTCGCCGGGCTGGATGCGGCTTTCTATTGGCTGAACGGCGCCGCGGTGGTCGCGGTGATCTCGCTCAGCGCGCCGGAAGGGGCTGAGGCGGCCTCCGCCTGACCCTCATTGGCGCAGCAGCCAGTCCACCACCGTCTTGGCCCGGCCCTGCGCGCTGGGCCAAAGCACGTAAAAGCCCTGATCCCCCAGCCGCGGCGCCTGCCACAGCTCTGCCAGCGGCTGGCTGCCCAGGAAAATGCGGGGCACAAGGGCAATGCCCTGGCCGTTCATTGCCGCGTCCATCGCCAGTGCGGTCTGGTTGAATTGCAGGACCCGGCCCTTGGCCGTGAGGCCCTGCTGCCGCAGCAGAAGGTCCCAGTGACGGTGCCCGTCCTGGATCAGCGTGTGCTGCGCCAGATCCGCCAGTTCGTGTGAATCCTTTTTTGTTAGAGCCGAATCCTGGCGTGCCACGGCCACCAGATCCACCAGCGACAGCAGCGCAGAGTTCAGGCTGCTTGCCTGCGGTTTGCCGCCCTGGCGGATGGCGATGTCGATGCCGCCGCGCTTGAAATCCGTCAGGCTTTCCTCCGCCACCACCCGCAGGTCGTTGTCTGGATGCCGGGCCTCAAACTCCGGCAGGCGTGGCACAAGCCATTTCGAAGCAAAGGAGGGCGGCACCGACAGCGTCACCCGCTGCACCGCGGGTGCCAGCTGGTCTGTGGCCTCGCGGATCAGCATCAGCGCCTGCTGGACCGGCGCGTGGTACCTGCGCCCGGTGTCGGTCAGTGTCAGCCCGCGGGCGTGGCGGTGGAACAGCTTGTGCCCCAGATCCGCTTCCAGCCGCCGCACCTGCTGCGCCACGGCGCCTTGGGTCAGGTGCAGCTCCTCTGCCGCGCGGCCGAAATTCAGGTGGCGGGCGGCGGCGTCGAACATCCGCAAGGCGTTGAGGTTGGGCAGGCGCATCAGATCTCAGCCAGTAGTTTTGCTACAGTCTGGCGCGATGAGACATGATTGGTCAAGCGTGGCCCGGCCAGCCATCCTGGAGGCAAGCAAAGGAGTATGGATATGACCAAGGTTGCTCTCTTCACCGCCGCAGGCAGCGGCATGGGCGCGGATGCCGCCCGCCACCTTCATTCGCAGGGGTATGAGGTCGCGATCCTCTCTTCCTCGGGCAAGGGCGAGGCCCTGGCGCAGGAGCTGGGCGGGGTGGGCCATACAGGCTCTAACCTAGTGCATAGCGATCTGCAGGCGCTGGTGGACAAGGCAATGGACCGTTGGGGGCGGATCGACGTGCTGGTCAACTCGGCAGGCCACGGGCCCAAGGGCGACATCATGGAGATCAGTGATGAGGACTGGCATCTGGGGATGGAATACTACCTGATGAACGTGATCCGCCCGGCCCGGCTGGTGGCGCCTATCATGGCAGCTCAGGGCAAGGGATCGATCGTCAACATCTCCACCTTTGCGGTGTTTGAACCGGACCCGCTGTTCCCGACTTCCGGCGTGTTCCGGGCGGGGCTGGCAAGCTTCACCAAGCTGTTTGCCGACAAATTCGCGGCCCAGGGCGTGCGGATGAACAACGTGCTGCCGGGCTTCATTGACAGTCTGCCGGAGACCGAAGACCGCAAGGCCCGCATCCCGATGGGCCGCTATGGCTCTGCCCGTGAAGTGTCGGCGCTGATTGCCTATCTGGCCTCGGATGATGCGGCCTATACCACCGGGCAGAACATACGCGTGGATGGCGGTTTGACCTGCGCGATCTGAGCCGGGTTGATTGGGGCGCAGGCTCTACTTTCGTAGAGCCTGTTATCCGCCCTTTGGGTCGATCAGCGGCTTGGCCTTGCCGCGCCGCAGGCCCAGCCGGTGCTCGCGCCAGATCACCAGCACATTGCCGGCAATCACCAGCGCTGCGCCGGCCAGCATCACCAGCGTTGGCCATTCGTCGAACCAGATGTAGCCGATGACGATGGCAAAGATCATTGAGGCATAGTCATAGGGCGCCAGCATCGAGGCCGGCGCAAAGCGGTAGGAGGAGGTGACGAGGATCTGCGCCACCCCGCCGACCAGCCCGGCGCTGACCAGCAGCGCGGCGGTTTGCGCATCCGGCATCACCCAGCCGAAGGGGGCGGTCAGCAGCGCCAGGCCCGAAGCGGTCAGCGAGAAATAGAACACAATGGCCGCGGTATGTTCGGACTGCACCATGCGGCGGATGTGGATCTGCACAAAGCCGCGGGCGACGGTGGCGCCGACCACCAGCAGCACCCCCAGCATGGCGCCATCGCCCAGATCGCTACCCAGTCGCGGCCAGATCATGATCAGCACACCCAACAGGCCGATCGCCACCGCGCTGATCCGCACCAGCCGTATGGTTTCTCCTAGAAACAGTGCCGCAAGGATCAGCGTGAAGATTGGGGTGGCATAGCCGATGGCGGTGACCTCCGGCAGCGGCAGCAGCGCCAGCCCCATGAAGGTCATGCCCATCGCCGATGTGCCCACCAGTCCGCGCCACACGTGAAACATCGGCTTTTTGGTGATCAGCCCGTGCCGCAGCTCTCCGCGCGTTGCCAGCCAGATGACGATCACCGGAATGGCAAAGAAGGAGCGGAAAAACACTGCCTCGCCAGCGGGCACGGTTTCCGAGGTGGCCTTGATGATCCCGGACAGCGCGGTGAACAGCGCAATGGCGGTCACTTTCAAGAGGACCGCCAGCACAGGCCGATGCGATGTTAAGGATTTTGCCATGGCGCGACCCTGCGCCCAAGCGCCGCAAAGATCAATGGCTTGATTTCGGCACATCAAGCCGCGCAAATGGCGCCGTTTGATGAAGGAGCTGCCGATGTATGACGCCAACCACCTGATCCGCCAGCTGCGCGAGTCCTCCCTGGGGCGTGAGAACGAAGTGTTTGCCCGGCTGCCGGACGGCGGAACGGTCACCTTCGGCGCATTGTTTGCCGGGGCGGAGCGGATGGCGGCGGCTTTGGCGGCGCAGGGCGTGCAGCCCGGCGACCGGGTGGCGGTGCAGGTCGACAAAACCATTCAGGCGATTGAGCTGTACCTTGGCACCGTCATGGCCGGCGGCATCTTCCTGCCTTTGAACACGGCTTATACCGGGCCGGAGGTGGCGTACTTTGTCGGCGACGCGACGCCCCGGGTGGTGGTGTGCGACCCGGCGCGGCTGGAAGAGATCAGCGCGATCTCCGGCGCGGCCAAGGTGCTGACGCTGGATGCGGCGGGGCAGGGGAGCTTGCGCGATCTGGCGGATGGCCAGTCCGGGTTTGCACCCGTGTCACGGCAGGCGGATGATCTGGCAGCGATTCTCTATACCTCCGGCACCACGGGCCGGTCCAAGGGGGCGATGCTGAGCCATGAGAATCTGGCGTCGAACTCGCTGACCCTGCGCGACACTTGGCGGTTCACCCAGGACGACGTGCTGATCCATGCGCTGCCGATCTTCCACACCCACGGGCTGTTTGTGGCGACCAATGTGGCGCTGTTTGCGGGCGCCCAGGTGGTGTTCCTGCCGGGGTTCGATGCGGATGCAATCCTGAAGGCGATGCCAACGGCGACCGTGCTGATGGGGGTGCCGACGTTTTATACCCGGCTGCTGGCGGATGCGCGGCTGACCAAGGAACGCGCCGCCAATATGCGGCTTTTCATCTCCGGCTCCGCACCCTTGCTGGTGGATACCCATGAGCAATGGGAGGCCCGCACGGGCCACCGCATCCTGGAACGCTACGGGATGACCGAAACCAATATGAGCACGTCGAACCCCTATGAGGGCGAGCGTCGCGCGGGCACCGTCGGTTTCCCGCTGCCTGGCGTGGAGGCGCGGGTGATGCAGGACGGTGCCGAGGTGCCCGCCGGCGAAATCGGCGTGCTGGAGGTGCGCGGGGCCAATGTGTTCCAGGGCTATTGGCAGATGCCGGAGAAGACAGCGGAGGAGCTGCGGCCGGACGGCTGGTTCATCACCGGCGACATGGCGAAGATCGGCGCCGATGGCTATGTCACCATTGTCGGGCGCGAGAAGGATCTGATCATCACCGGCGGCTTCAACGTCTACCCCAAGGAGGTCGAGAGCCTGATCGACGACCTGCCCGGGGTCCTGGAAAGCGCGGTGATCGGCGTGCCGCATCCCGACTTTGGCGAGGGTGTGGTGGCCGTGGTTGTACCTCATGGGGATGGTACCAGTGCCGAGGCGATCAATGCGGCGCTCTCCGGCCAGCTTGCCAGGTTCAAGCAGCCGAAAGAAGTCATCCTGCTGGACGCGCTGCCGCGCAACACCATGGGCAAGGTGCAGAAGAAAGCCCTGCGCGAGGAATACGCAGGGCTGTTCAGCTAAAAAACACTCGCCCGGGCAGCGCCCGTCCGCCCCACGGGCGGGCGCTTCGCTTCCGCCCGCGGACGGTCACTGCCCTAGTGCTGGTGCGCCGCTGAATTAGCCTCTTCCTCGCGCCATTCCCGCACCGCCTGCACCAGGATTTGGAAGGCGGAGTTCAGGAACAGCCCGCCCATGATTCCGGCCACGATCAGGTCCGGCCAGCCGGTTGCGGTGCCCCAGACCCCCAGGGCTGCAATCATCACCGCCACGTTGCCGATGGCGTCATTGCGCGAACACAGCCAGACCGAGCGCACATTGGCGTCGCCGTCCTTGTAGCGGGCCAGCAGCATGACCGAGATCAGGTTGGCCGCCAGCGCCATGAAGCCGATAACTCCCATGATCTGAGCCTGCGGCACGCCCACGTAGAAAACCTGATAGACAGTGGAGCCAAAGACCCACATGCCCATCAAGAGCAGGCTGACGCCCTTGCCCAGGGCAGCCAGCGCACGGGTGCGCAGGGTGGCGCCGATCACCGCCAGTGAAATGCCATAGGTCAGCGCGTCGCCCAGAAAGTCCAAAGCGTCCGCTTTCAGCGCCTGGCTGCCGGACATCTGGCCCGCGCCCATTTCCACCGCGAACATGCCGGCGTTGATGGCGATCACCAGCCAAAGCCTGCGTTTGTAATCGTCCGATACCCCGTCAAACCGGGCGTTGTGATTGCAGCAGCCTGCCATTGCTCTTGTCCTCATTCCTGATTCGAGATCAATGTAGGGCCTCTAGTCACTAGAGCATCAAGAGGGTTTGCGCATGTTTTCCATCGGCCAGCTGTCCAAGGAGACCGGTGTCAAAGTGCCTACCATCCGATATTACGAGGAAATCGGCCTTCTGCCGGAGCCGGGCCGCAATGCCGGCAACCAGCGCCGCTACGGGCAGGACGGCATGGATGCGCTGGGCTTCATCAAGCATGCGCGTGACCTCGGGTTCCCGCTGGAGGACATCAAGGCGCTGATGGGGCTGGACGGGCATCTGGGTGATGACTGCGCAGAGGCCGACCGGATTGCCCGCAGCCAGCTGGCCAGTGTCCGGGACCGCATCCGCAAGCTGCAGCAGCTTGCGTCCGAGCTGGAGCGGATCAGCCACCTGTGCGACGGCGGCAGCGGCGGCTGCTGCAAGGTGCTGACGGCGCTGGGCGATCACAGCCAATGCGCGGGCGAGCACGGTTGAGCGAAGAAGAAAGGCGACGCCTGCATCAGCAAACCTCGCCTTTAGACTATTCAGAAAACCCCTTATTAGAGCCGGAAGGTCAGCCGAGACGGCCCTGGTTTTCGCCGATCTGACCGCGGTGCAGCAGCAGGTGGTCCAGGATCACGCAGGCCATCATCGCCTCGGCCACAGGCACTGCGCGGATGCCGACGCAGGGGTCGTGGCGGCCTTTGGTGATCACTTCCGTGGCAGAGCCGTCCTTGCGGATCGACTGGCGCGGGGTGAGGATCGAGGAGGTCGGTTTGACTGCAAAGCGCACCACCACCTCCTGCCCGGTGGAGATGCCGCCCAGAATGCCGCCGGCGTGGTTCGATGAATACTCCGGCCCGTTTTCGCCCATGAAGATCTCATCGGCGTTTTCAGAGCCCTTGAGGCGCGCGGCATTCATGCCTTCGCCGATCTCGACGCCCTTCACGGCGTTGATCGACATCATCGCGGCGGCCAGATCGGTGTCCAGCTTGCCATAAACCGGCGCGCCGATGCCTGCGGGGACACCCCTGGCCACAACCTCAACCACAGCGCCAACGGAATCATGCGCCTTACGCAGGCCCTGCAGATAGTCTTCCCATTCCTGCACCGCGCCTGCGTCTGGGATCCAGAAGTCATTCTGCTCGATCGCGTCCCAGTCAAAGCGGCTGCGGTCGATTTCCAGCTCGCCCATCCGGGTCATGTAGCCCTTGATCTCCAGCCCCGGCGCCAGCGCCTTGATTGCTTCACGTGCAACACCGCCCGCAGCAACCCGCGCCGCGGTTTCGCGCGCAGAGGACCGGCCGCCGCCGCGGTAGTCGCGGTTGCCGTATTTCTGGAAATAGGTGATGTCTGCGTGGCCCGGGCGGAAGGTCTGGGAAATCTCGCCGTAATCCCTGGACCGCTGGTCGGTGTTTTCGATCATCAGCTGGATCGGCGTGCCGGTGGACATGCCGTCAAACACGCCGGACAGGATTTTCACCGCATCCGGCTCATTGCGCTGGGTGGTGTTCTTGTTCTGGCCGGGGCGGCGTTTATCCAGCCACTGCTGCAGCATCTCCGGCTCCAGCGGCACATTCGGCGGGCAGCCGTCGACGGTGGCGCCAAGCGCGGGCCCGTGGCTCTCGCCCCAGGTGGTGACGCGGAAGAGGTGTCCAAAGCTGTTCATCGACATGAGGCGCGGTCTCCTTTGCGGGACGTGCTTAGCGGGCAGGGGGCTGTGCCTCAAGCGGATTCCTCTGCGGCGGATGGCACAGGGGGGGGGCAGGGGACCGGTACCGGCAGCGGTCCAGTTTGCCTGAAGCGTAGGTCCTGGCATGGCTTTGGCTTGTCTTTGTTGCGGCTGGGGCATAATGTCCGCGCCACCTCGGGGTGCGCTTCGGCGCTGAGATGACACCCGTTGAACCTGAACCGGATCACACCGGCGGAGGGAAGGTACTGGACAGCCTCCACCCTTGCCCAAAGCCGCAAAGGAGGATGGCATGAAACATCTTGCATTTGCAGCGGGACTGCTTGGCGCCTCGGCCGCTTTTGCCGAAACGCCCGAACTCACCGTTTATACCTATGACAGCTTTGTGTCCGACTGGGGCCCCGGCCCGGCGGTGGAAAAGGCGTTTGAAGAGGTCTGCGGCTGCGACCTGAAACTGGTGGGTGCTGGCGACGGCGCGGCGCTCTTGGCGCGGGTCAAGCTGGAGGGCGAACGCTCGGACGCGGACGTGGTGCTGGGCCTCGACACCAACCTGACCGCGGCGGCCAAGGAAACCGGGTTGTTTGCAGACCATTCCGTGAGCGCCGACTATGCGCTGCCGGTTGCATGGGACGACGCAACCTTTGTGCCCTATGACTGGGGCTACTTCGCCTTTGTCCACAACGCCGATGCTGCGGCACCTGCGGATTTCAAGGCGCTGGCCGCCAGCGACAAGAAGATTGTGATTCAGGACCCGCGGTCCTCGACCCCCGGTCTGGGATTGCTCTTGTGGGTCAAGGCCGCCTATGGCGACGAGGCGCCGGAAATCTGGAAAGGCCTTTCAGACAACGTGGTCACGGTGACCAAGGGCTGGTCCGAGGCCTATGGCATGTTCCTGGAAGGCGAGGCCGATATGGTGCTTTCCTACACCACCTCGCCTGCCTATCACCTGATTGCCGAGGAGGACGGCTCCAAGGCGGCAGCGGCCTTTGACGAGGGGCATTACATGCAGGTGGAAGTTGCCGGCAAGCTGGCAAACACCGATCAGCCAGAACTGGCGGACCAGTTCCTGGCCTTCATGGTGTCGGATGCGTTCCAGTCGATCATTCCGACCACCAACTGGATGTATCCGGCGGTGACCCCGGCGGCAGGCTTGCCGGAAGGGTTCGGCACCCTGATCGCGCCGGAGAAATCGCTGCTGCTAAGCGAGACTGAGGCCGCAGAGGTGCGCGATGCGGCGCTGGGCGAATGGCTGGACGCGCTCAGCCAGTAAGCGCTTACCCCGGTATCAGCGCGGCCCTTTTGGTGGCGGCGCTGATTCTGGGGACGCTGGGGGCTGTGGCCCTCAGGGCCGAGGCCGGCACCGGGTTTGGCGCCAGCGACTGGGCTGCGCTGCGGTTCACGCTGACCCAGGCAAGCCTGTCGGCGCTGCTGAGCGTCGGCCTGGCGGTGCCGGTAGCACGCGCGCTGGCCCGGCGGCGGTTTCCGGGGCGGAGCCTGCTGATTGCGCTTTTGGGCGCGCCCTTCATCCTTCCTGTCATTGTGGCCATCCTTGGCTTGCTGGCGGTTTTCGGCCGCGCCGGGTGGCTGAGCAGTCTGCTGTCGCTGTTCGGGCTGGAGCCGGTGCAGATTTACGGACTGCACGGGGTGGTGCTGGCCCATGTCTTCTTCAACCTGCCGCTGGCGACGCGTCTGATCCTGCAGGGCTGGCAGGAGATTCCCGCCGAACGCTTCCGCCTGGCGGCGCAGCTGGATGCCGGGCCGCTGGCGATGTGGCGGCTCTTGGAAGGGCCGATGCTGCGGCGGGTGGCGCCCGGCGCGCTGGCGGTTGTTTTCGCCATTTGCCTGTCAAGCTTTGCGGTGGCGCTGACCCTGGGCGGAGGGCCGCGGGCGACGACCATTGAACTCGCCATCTATCAGGCGTTCCGGTTTGATTTCGACCTGGGCCGTGCGGCGCTGCTGTCCGGCCTGCAACTGGTGCTGACCGGTGCCGCCGCGCTGGTGGCGCTGCGGGTGTCGGCGGGGGAGGGCTTTGGTGCAGGCCTCGACCGCGCTGTGCAGCGCTGGGACGGGCGGACTGCCCTGGCGCGCGGATTGGACGGGGTCTGGATTGTCCTGTCCGCCGCGTTTCTGCTGCTGCCTTTGGCGGCGATTGTGCTGGCGGGTCTGCCGGGTCTGGCGGGTTTGAAGGGCTCCGTCTGGCAGGCGGCAGGGAACTCCATTCTGGTGGCGATGCTCAGCACGGTGATCCTGCTGATGCTGGCCCTGCCGATGGCCGCTGCGGCGGCTGCCGGACGCAGCGGCATCACCGAACTGTCGGGTATCCTCGGCCTTGCGGCCTCGCCGCTGGTAATCGGCACCGGGCTGTTCATTTTGATCTACCCGATCGCGGACCCGTTTGCCCTGGCGCTGCCGGTGACGGCGCTGGTCAATGCGGTGATGGCGCTGCCCTTTGCCATGCGCATCCTGGTGCCGCGGGCGCGGGAGGTGCTGGGGCGCTATGGCCGCCTGTCGCTGTCGCTGGACATGCAGGGCTGGGCCTTTGTGCGCCGGGTTTACCTGCCGCGGATGCGGGCGCAGACGGGGTTTGCTGCAGGACTGGCGGTCGCCTTGTCGATGGGCGACCTTGGCGTGGTGGCGCTGTTTGCCGATCCGGATTTCGCAACGCTGCCCTTGCAGATCTACCGGCTGATGGGGGCCTACCGGATGGAGGCGGCGGCGGGTGCGGCGCTGCTTCTGCTGATGCTGTCGATGGGCGCATTCTGGATTTTGGACCGCGGGGGGCGCTGGCATGCTGAGGCTTGAGAATTGCCGGATCATGAACGGCGATTATGCGGTGGAGGCGGACCTGGAGATCGCGTCCGGTGCCTGCGTGGCAGTGATCGGCCCGTCCGGGGCCGGGAAATCCACACTGGTTGAGGCGATTGCGGGCTTCCTGCCGGTGACCCGCGGGCGCATCCGATGGAAGGGCGCGGAGCTGACCCGCCAGGCGCCGGGAAAGCGGCCGGTGGCGATGCTGTTTCAGGACGGTAACCTGTTCCCGCATCTGACCGTGGCGCAGAACGTGGCGCTGGGGCTGCAAGCAAACCTGCGGCTAAGCGCGGCGGAGTGGCGCCAGGTTGAGGCCGCGCTGGAGCGGGTTGGCCTTGGCGGTATGGATGCACGCAAGCCCGCTGCGCTGTCGGGCGGGCAGCAAAGCCGGGTGGCGCTGGCGCGGGTGCTGGTGCAGGGGCGCGACATTCTGCTGCTGGATGAGCCCTTTGCCGCGCTTGGCCCGGCGCTGAAGGCAGAGATGCTGGATCTGGTGGCGGAATTGGCGCGCGAAAGCGGTGCCACGGTGCTGATGGTCAGCCATGATCCGAACGACGCCCGCCGGATCGCGGACCAGGTGGTGCTGGTGGCGGACGGCAGGGCGCATGAGCCGCAGGCAACGGCGGAGCTTCTGGACAACCCGCCGCCTGCCTTGAAGGCGTATTTGGGATCTGCCTGATCCGCTGCCGAGGGCGGATGCGGCGGGGTGCAGGTGAAAAGGGGTTTCGCTGCGAAACCTCTATTATAAACAGATGGTTAATTCACTGTGCAGAGCTTCGTCCTGGATACCCGCCGCGGGTGCGGCGGGCTGGTGTATGGTGTAATGCACTGTAAGTGCTGCGATTATGCGGCCAGTGCGGCCTCCCGCGTCTTGGTGATCATCAGGGCTGCACTGGCGGCTTCGTTGCCTTTTTGCACGAAGTGCGCGCGGTAGATGGCCATGTGGTGCTCGGTTTCCTGGAAATGATGCGGGGTCAGCGAGACCGACAGCACCGGCACCCCGGTGTCCATGCCGGCGCGCATCAGCCCGTCGACCACGGCCTGGGCCACGAAATCATGCCGGTAGATACCGCCATCCACAACCAGCGCGGCGCAGGCCACGGCAGCGTATTTTCCGGTTTTTGCCAGCTCCTGCGCCAAGAGCGGCATTTCAAAGGCGCCGGGCACGTCGAACACGTCGACCTGCTCCGCCGGGATCAGCTGCAGGAAGCCTTCCAGCGCGCGGTCGACAATATCGGCATGCCATTGCGCCTTGATGAAGGCATAGCGGGTGTGTGTCATATCGTAATCTCCTTGTGCTTCTGACACGTCACCCAAGGCGATCACGAGCAGACGGGCGCACGTCGTCCGTGGCTCGTATGCACGTTCTCTTCCATCCGGACTGTGACCGTCGGCTCTGGAGTCGCACCAGATCTGCTGACACTTCCAAAACCTCGGAAGCCGCTCGCGGGCTTACGGGACTGGCCCGCTTACCGCCGGTGGGGAATTCCGCCCCGCCCTGAGAACACGCGGACATTGCCAAGCGGCGCAGCCGATTTCAAGATCGGAACGCCAGACGCGCGGCCGGGACGTGAAATTGGTATTGTTCCCGAGCAGGGAAGTGGCGCTTTCAAATTGCAAAGCCGGGTTCCATGGTGTGCGGGACGGGCAGGCACAGGAGAAAGAGCATGCATCCCAATCCGGTTTTCCATGACGCTGCGACGGCGCAGAACCTGGCGTATGCCCGTACGCGGGCCTTTGGCGTGCTGGCCGTGTCCACGAAGGAGGCGCCGCTGATCAGTCATGTGCCGTTCCTGATGTCCGACGACGGGGAATGGGCGGATCTGCATCTGGTGCGCTCCAATCCGATTGTGCGGTTGCTGAAGGAAGCGCGCCCGGCCAGGATCGCCGTCAGCGGGCCGGATGGCTATGTCTCGCCGGACTGGTACGGGGTGCCGGATCAGGTGCCGACCTGGAACTATGTCGCGGTGCATCTGACCGGCGTGCTGGAGCTGCGCCCGGAGGGGGAACTGCGCGGCCTGCTGGACCGGCAGTCGGCGTTTTATGAGGCGCGGCTGGCGCCGAAGCCGCCCTGGACAACGGCCAAGATGGACGCGGAGGCGCTGGCGCGGATGATGCGGATGATTGTGCCCGCCCGGATGCGGATCACGGGTACCGATGGCACCTGGAAGCTGAGCCAGAACAAGCCGGATGCTGCGCGCGCCGCAGCGGCAGAGGCCATAGCCGGCGGCATGGGTGCAGAGCTGGAGGAGCTGGCAGGGCTGATGCGGCAGGGGCCGGTCAGGTCCTAGCGTGCTGTCATGGCCTGCAGGGCTGCAATTGCCCCTTCCCCTCAGGCCCGCTTGCAGTAGGCTGCGGCCAAACAGCGGAGGATTTCCAATGAAGCTCACATATTCCCAATCATCCCCCTTTGCGCGCAAGGTTGTGGTGCTGCTGCATGAAACCGGGCAGCTGGAAGATGTCGAGATCCTCGACGTCACCACCACGCCCCTGAAGCCCAGCCCGGATGTGAAGGCCAGCAACCCGCTGGCCAAAATCCCGGCGCTGGAACGCAACGACGGGCCGGCGCTCTATGACAGCCGGGTGATTTGCGCCTATCTGGACGACCGCGCGGGCGGCAGGCTGTATGGCCGCGGCTGGGACAGCAAGGTGCTGGAGGCCACTGCAGACGGAATCATGGATGCGGCGGTGCTGATGTCTTATGAAAAACGGCTGCGTCCCGAAGAAAAACAATGGGACAACTGGCTGGAGGCGCAGCAGGGCAAGGTGCTGGGCGGCTGCGCAGCGCTGAATGCGCGCTGGATGAGCCATCTGCAGGGGCCGCTGGATATCGGCCAGATCGCGGTGGCCTGCGCACTGGCCTATGTGGATTTCCGCCACCCCGAAACCAACTGGCGCCAGGGCAATGAGGCGCTGGCGGACTGGTTCGCTGATTTCGAATCGCGCCCGGCGATGCAGGCGACAAAACCGCCCGCGGCCTGAGCACCGGCCCTTGAAACATGCATGTGCCGCACAGATATGGGTGCGGCACTGTCACTCAGGCGTGACAGAATTGCCGTCTGCGGCTTTCTGCGCGCCTATGACCGCTGGACGAAGCGGCTTCTCCCCGCTAGACACGCGCCTGAGTCACTGCGAGCAATCGCGGTGCATGCGCATGTTTGCCCTAAACGGGCGCTGGAATTGGAGAAAACCTCGTGTCCCACGCAGAAGACCACGAAGGAACCCGGAGAGATTTCCTCTACTACGCCACTGCCGGCGCCGGGGCAGTGACCGCGGGTGCCGCCGTATGGCCCCTGGTCAACCAGATGAACCCCTCCGCCGACGTGAAAGCGCTGTCCTCGATCCTGGTCGATGTCAGCGGCGTGGAAGTTGGCACGCAAATCTCGGTCATGTTCCTTGGCAAGCCGGTGTTCATCCGCCGCCGCACCCAGGAAGAGATCGAGGCCGCCCGTGCCGTGGAGCTGTCCGAACTGATCGACCCGCGGTCGGAAAACGCCAACAAGCCGGGCACCGACGCGGCTGACGTGAACCGTACCATGGACGACGCCGGTGAATGGCTGGTGATGATGGGTGTTTGCACCCACCTCGGCTGTGTGCCGCTGGGCGACGGTGCCGGCGAATTCAACGGCTGGTTCTGCCCCTGCCACGGCTCGCACTACGACACCGCAGGCCGCATCCGCAAAGGCCCGGCGCCGGAGAACCTGCACGTGCCGGTGGCTGAGTTCACCGACGCCAACACCATCAAGCTGGGATAAGGAAACGCGCTCATGTCCGGTATTCCGCACGACCATTACGAGCCGAAGACAGGCGCAGAAAAGTGGCTGCACAGCCGCCTGCCCATCGTCGGCCTGATCTATGACACCATCATGATCCCCACCCCCAAGAACCTGAACTGGTGGTGGATCTGGGGCATCGTCCTGGCGTTCTGCCTGGCGCTGCAAATCGTCACCGGTATCGTCCTGGTGATGCATTACACCCCGCACGTTGACTTGGCGTTCGCCTCTGTCGAACATATCATGCGCGACGTGAACGGCGGCCATATGCTGCGGTATCTGCACATGAACGGCGCCTCGCTGTTCTTTGTTGCCGTCTACATCCACATCTTCCGCGGCCTGTACTATGGCTCCTACAAGGCGCCCCGCGAAGTCACCTGGATCGTCGGCATGCTGATCTATCTGATGATGATGGGCACCGCCTTCATGGGCTACGTGCTGCCCTGGGGCCAGATGTCCTTCTGGGGGGCCACCGTTATCACCGGCCTGTTCGGCGCGATCCCGTTCATCGGCGAAGCGATCCAGACATGGCTGCTGGGCGGACCGGCGGTGGACAACGCCACCCTGAACCGCTTCTTCTCGCTGCACTACCTGCTGCCCTTCGTGATCGCAGCGCTGGTCATCGTGCACATCTGGGCCTTCCACACCACCGGCAACAACAACCCGACCGGTGTTGATGTCCGCAAAGGGTCCAAGGCGGAAGCCGAGAAAGACACCCTGCCGTTCTGGCCGTACTTCGTGATCAAGGACTTCCTGGGCCTGGCCGTTGTGCTGGTGATCTTCTGGGCCATCGTCGGCTTCATGCCGAACTACCTGGGCCACCCGGACAACTACATTGAAGCCAACCCGCTGGTGACGCCCGCGCACATCGTTCCGGAATGGTACTTCCTGCCGTTCTACGCGATCCTGCGTGCCTTCACCTCCGAGGTCTGGGTGGTGCAGTTCGCGTCCTTCGTGACCGGCGGCATCGTGGATGCGAAGTTCTTCGGCGTGATCGCCATGTTCGGCGCGATCCTGGCCATGGCGCTGGCACCCTGGCTGGACACCTCCAACGTGCGTTCGGGCCGTTACCGCCCGATGTTCAAATGGTGGTTTGCGCTGCTGGTTGTCGACTTCTTTGCCCTGATGTGGCTGGGCGCGATGCCGGCGGAAGAGCCCTATGCATCGTTCTCGCTGATCGCATCGGCCTACTGGTTCGGCTACTTCTTCGTGATCCTGCCGCTGCTGGGTGTGATCGAGAAGCCGCTGGCTCAGCCTGCAACCATCGAAGAGGATTTCGACGCCCACTACGGCAAGAAATCTTCTGCAGACGCCACTCCTGCCGAGTAAGAAGAAGGAACACCTAGCAATGTTCAAGAAACTGGCAACCGGTGCCGCCTTCGCTCTGGCCCTGATCCCTGCTGCGTCTTTCGCAGCAGGCGGGGCAGGCCATGTCGAAGATTACGACTTCTCGTTTGAGGGTCCCTTCGGCACCTACGACCGCAATCAGCTGCAGCGCGGCCTGCAGATCTACACCGAAGTCTGCGCAGCCTGCCACGGGCTGAAGCTGGTGCCGATCCGCACCCTGTCCGACGAGGGCGGCCCGCAGATGCCGGAAGATCAGGTGCGTGCCTATGCAGCTGACAACTTCAGTGTCTACGATCCGGAACTGGATGAGGACCGCCCGGCCAAACCGGTCGACTTCTTCCCGGAAAACAACAACGCAGGCGCTCCGGACCTCAGCATGATGGCCAAGGCGCGTGCGGGCTTCCACGGCCCCTATGGCCTGGGCATCAACCAGCTGTTCAAAGGCATGGGCGGTGCCGAGTACATCGCCTCGCTGCTGGCTGGCTACACCGGTGAGTCCAAGGAAGAAGCAGGCACCACCTTCTATGAAAACACCGCCTTCCCGGGCGGCTGGATCTCGATGGCGCCGCCGCTGTCGGATGAGCAGGTGGAATTCGCCGACGGCCACGCCAACGATGTGGACGCCATGTCGCAAGACGTCGCGGCCTTCCTGATGTGGACCGCAGAGCCCAAGATGATGGCGCGCAAGCAGGCCGGTTTTGTCGGCGTGCTGTTCCTGACCCTGCTGTCGGTGATGCTGTACCTGACCAACAAGCGCCTGTGGGCGCCGCATAAGGGCAAGCACTGATCCCTGGCGGCTGACCAAAGCTTGGAAACATCAAACCCCCGCAAGTGATGCTTGCGGGGGTTTCTCGTTATTGCGGGGTTATGCCAGCGGGCTGACCGTCAGATGCGGGAGGCCGTTGGAGGTTTTCTGCGGCGAGCGGTCGTCAGCATTGATCACCGCGGACACCCGCTGGCGCCAGGACGAGAAGCTGTCGAACCGGACCACGTCCACCGGCGCGTCGAACTGCAGCGTAATCCGCCGGTGGCCATTGCTGCCGCAGGCCGCCAGCCCGTGGACATAGCCGGTGAACGGCTGGCCCAGATAGCGCCCCTCGACCCGCATCCCCACCTGCAGCTCCGGCGCGTTGGAGGCGCGGGCGTGCAGCGTGTTCCAGTCGCGGAAACCGTAATACTGGGCGATACGCTCCAGGGCGGTGCTGTGGGGGATGGGCTGGCTCTGGGACTTGGAATGCTTGCGCAAGAGCCGGGCTTCGGCCTTGAGCTGCGCAACAGAAGGAAGGGCAGAGTTGGTCTGCATGGATGTACCTTTCGCAAAAGGGTGCATGTGCCGTTGCAGACAGGGCTCGCGTTGCTGTCCGGGCGTGCACCCAGGCGTCAGGATAAACCTTGTCCGGATTTCACCATGGCCAGAGGCCGCGAGCGGCAGGTATCCGGGACCTGTGCTGTGAGATTTAACGGGTAGGAGCGGGGAAAGCAATTCCCCCCATGTTCAGGCCACCAGTTGGCTGCCTGCCGCACCGGTAATGGCGGCGGTGACGATCTGGCCTTCTTCCTGAGGGATCGCAAATGCCACCTCGGTGAACTGCTCGGTGCGGCCCATATGCGGGTTTTCCATCAGGATGCGGTGGGTCTTGCCGATCTGCTCCGCCAGGTGGCGCTGCACCTGCGCATCGCCTGCGGCGCGCAGCCGGGCGGCGCGGTCCTTGATCACGGTGCCGTTCACCTGGTTCGGGATCTTCGCTGCCGGGGTGCCTTCGCGTTTGGAATAGGGAAAGACATGCAGCCAGGTCAGATCGCAGTCGGTGACCAGTTTCAGCGAGTTCTCGAAATGCGCATCGGACTCGGTCGGAAAACCAGCGATGATGTCGGCGCCGAAGGTCATCTCCGGGCGCAGGCGGCGGGCCTCCTCGCAAAACGCGATGGCGTCGTCGCGCAGGTGGCGGCGAGCCATACGTTTGAGGATCAGGTCGTCGCCATGCTGCAGCGACAGGTGCAGATGCGGCATCAGCCGCGGTTCGGTGGCAATCGCCTGCATCAGGTTCTCGTCCGCCTCGATCGAATCGATCGAGGAAATGCGCAGCCGCGGCAGGTCCGGCACCAGCTTCAGGATCCGCATCACCAGATCGCCCAGACGGGGCTGTGCGGGCAGGTCAGCCCCCCAGGAGGTGAGGTCCACGCCGGTCAGAACCACCTCGTTATAGCCTCTGTCCACCAGCCGTTTGATCTGGTCGATCACCACACCGGCAGGGACCGAGCGGGAGTTGCCGCGGCCATAAGGAATGATGCAGAAGGTGCAGCGGTGGTCGCAGCCGTTCTGCACCTGAACATAGGCCCGGGAGCGGGTGCCGAAACCGTCGATCAGGTGGCCTGCGGTCTCCGTCACCGACATGATGTCGTCAACCTGGACCTTTTCCGTGGTGCCGATGAAATCCGGGCCCTTGGCGATCTGCTGCCAGGTTTCGGGCTGCATCTTCTCGGTGTTGCCGATGACTCGGGTGACCTCTTCCATAGCGGCAAAGGTTTCCGGTTCTGTCTGGGCCGCGCAGCCGGTCACGATGATTGGCGCCTCCGGGTTATCCCGGCGCAAGCGGCGGATTTCCTGGCGCGCCTTTCGCACGGCCTCGGCGGTCACGGCGCAGGTGTTCACCACCACGGCGTTCTCCAGGCCCGCCTGCTGGCTCAGCTCCTTCATCGCCTCGGTCTCATAGGCATTCAGGCGGCAGCCGAGGGTGGTGAACTTGGGCACGCTCATGCCAGGCTCTCCAGGAATTCGCGGGTGAAGGTTCCGTCGAACACATGCATGGTCGGGCCGGTCATCCAGACGCCGTCCTCGGCCCAGTCGATCCACAGGGTGCCGCCGTCCAGGTCGATCTGCACCTTGCGGCCCGTCAGCCCGCGCCGTGCGGCTGCAACGGCTGTCGCGCAGGAGGAGGAGCCGGAAGCCAGTGTAACCCCCACGCCGCGCTCCCAGACGCGCATGCGGATGCGGTCGGGGCCGGTCACCTGGGCAACCTGCACGTTGGTGCGCTGCGGGTAAAGCGGGTGGTGCTCGTAGCGGGGGCCAAACTCCGCCAGCGGGATGACCTCTGCGTCCTCGACAAAGAAGGTGCAGTGCGGATTGCCCATGCCGGTGGCCGTGGGGCCGCCCTCGATCGGCAGCTCCAGCGTGTCCGCTTCCTCGGCCAGGGGAATATCCTGCCAGTCCAGCTGCGGCGCCCCCATGTTGACGGAGGTGAGGCCGTTGCCGGCGTCGCGGGCGTAAAGGTCGCCGCGGTCGGTGGTCAGGTGCAGCTCCGGCTTGCCGGTTTCCAGGATCAGGTGGCGGGCAATGCAGCGGGTGGCGTTGCCGCAGGCCGCGGAGGTGGAGCCGTCGGCATTGTAGAAGGTCAGATGCGCGTCGCCCGGCCCGCTGGAGATCACCGTCAGCTGGTCGAAGCCGGCACCGAACTGGCGGTGCGCTATTCCCTTGGCCATAGCCGGCGTAATGACGAAGTCATGCGCGCGCGCGTCGACGACGACGAAGTCGTTGCCCAGCCCGTGCATCTTCATGAAGGGGAGATTTGTGTCTGCCGAGGTGCTCATGGCGGGCATATAGACCCGGCGCGGAGATGAATCCAGCCTTCGGTGAGAAAAGTTGAAAAAAGGGGTTGACCCCCCGCCGCACTGGCCCTAGATACGCCGCCTATCGGGACAGCGTGACACACACCGCCACGCCGGACCAAAGCGAAATAAGTGCTTGAACCTTTTGGGAAAAACACTTAGACCGCGACGAAGAAGTGGGCCGTTAGCTCAGTTGGTAGAGCAACTGACTTTTAATCAGTGGGTCGCAGGTTCGAATCCTGCACGGCTCACCACTTCCTCCCTAAACCGCTGATGACTGAACAAATCAACCGCTACAGGTAGCCCTGGGCGCGGAAGCTGAGTTCGGCGGATTTTCCGATGATCAGATGATCGTGCAGGGTGATTCCCAGCGCCGTCAGGGCGGCCTGGATCTGGTCGGTCATGCCGATATCGCTGTCCGAGGGGGTGGGGTCGCCGGATGGGTGATTATGCACCAGAATCAAGGCGCTGGCGTTCAGTTCCAGGGCGCGTTTGGCGACCTCGCGGGGATATACGGGCACGTGGTCGACGGTGCCGCGGGCCTGCTCCTCGTCGGCGATCAGCACGTTCTTGCGGTCCAGGAACAGGATGCGGAACTGTTCGGTTTCGCGGTGCGCCATGGTGGTGTGGCAATAATCCAAAAGAGCGTCCCAGCTGGAGATCACCTGGCGTTGCATCACCCGGGCGCGGGCCATGCGGTGGGCGGCGGCCTCCAGCACCTTGAGGTCGGTGATGACCGCATCGCCGATGCCCTTCACTTGCGCCAGCCGTTCCGGCGGGGCCGTCACCACGCGGTTGAAATCGCCAAAGGTATCAAGCAGTTGCCGCGCCAAGGGTTTCACGTCGCGGCGCGGGATGGAGCGGAACAGGACCAGCTCCAGCAGCTCGTAATCGGGCACCGCCGCAGCGCCTCCGGTCATGAAACGCTCCCTCAGGCGGGCGCGGTGATCTTTGATGTAGGAGGGCAGACGGCCGGGGGAGAGCGGGGCCGCAGGGGCCTCCTCGCTGCCGGGAAACAGCGGCAGGGAGACGTCCTCGAATGCGGGGTCCTGTGCCATGGCGCCATGGTGCGGCCATCATGGTTGAGGAAGTGTTAATGGGCGCCGTGCGAGAGCGGCGGAGGGGCGGCAGCAGGGGGGTGACAGGCGTGCACCCCCTGTACACCCCCTGTGCACCGCCGCGGTGCGGCGTGGGGCGTCCGGGGCTTGGAGTTGCGTAGAGGATGCGCAAAAGAAAAGCGCCCCGGATTGGGGGCGCTTTCTGTGGCGTCGTTTGCGGCTGGTGGCCGGGGCTCCGCCCGTTCAGCCCTGAAATCGTCCACCGGACGGTTTCCTAGACGGACCTCACCCCTTCATGCCATCCCAGAAGCTTTTCACCGAAGAGAAGAAGCTGCGGGATTCGGGGTTGGTGTTTTCCTCGGAGATGTCCTCGAACTCGCGCAGAAGCTCCTTCTGGCGGGCAGTGAGGTTCATCGGGGTTTCCACCGCCAGCTCGATGAACATGTCGCCGGTGGCGCCGCCGCGAAGGGCCGGCATGCCCTTGCCGCGCAGGCGCATCTGGCGGCCGGACTGGCTGCCCTCGGGGATCTGCACCCGGCCGCGGCCGCCGTCGATGGTCGGCACCTCGATGGAGCCGCCAAGCGCAGCCTTGGCCATGCTGACCGGCACCCGGCAGTAGAGGTTGTTGCCGTCACGCTCAAACAGCTTGTGCGGGCCAACCTCGACAAAGATGTAGAGATCGCCCGGAGGGCCGCCGCGCAGGCCGGCTTCGCCTTCGCCCGCGAGGCGGATGCGGGTGCCGGTTTCGACGCCTGCCGGGATGTTCACCGACAGCGAGCGGTCCTTTTCGACGCGGCCGTGGCCGTGGCAGGACTTGCACGGGTTCTTGATGATCTGGCCCAAGCCCGAGCAGGTCGGGCAGGTGCGTTCAACGGTGAAGAAGCCCTGCTGCGCGCGGACCTTGCCCATGCCGGAGCAGGTCGGGCAGGTGGTGGGCTCGACGCCGCCTTCGGCCCCGGTGCCCTCGCAGGAGGTGCAGGAAACGGAGGCCGGGACTTTGATGGTCTTGTGCAGGCCAGCAAAGGCTTCCTCCAGCGAGACGCGCAGGTTGTAGCGCAGGTCTGCGCCGCGCGATGCACGCTGGCGTCCGCCGCCGCCGCCGCGCTGGCCGCCCATGAAATCGCCGAACAGGTCGTCGAACACGTCGGAGAAGGCGGAGGAGAAATCGCCGCCGCCAAAGCCCTGGCCGCCGCCGCCGCGCTGGCCGCCGCCCATGCCGTTTTCAAAGGCGGCATGGCCAAAGCGGTCATAGGCCGCCTTTTTCTCGGCGTCCTTGAGGACGTCGTAAGCCTCGTTGGCTTCCTTGAACTGCGCCTCGGCGTCCGGATTGTCGGAATTCCGGTCGGGGTGCAGTTCCTTGGCCTTCTTGCGAAAGCCTTTTTTGATTTCGTCTGCGGTGGCGCCTTTGGCGACGCCCAGAACGTCGTAATAGTCACGTTTTGACATCGGTTACCCCATCTGCCTCAACGAAAATGGGCCGGTCCGGGGTCGGACCGGCCCGCCTTGGCCTGAGTGGTCAGGCGTTAGCGCTTGTCGTTGTCCAGGTCTTCGAATTCGGCATCGACGATGTCGTCGTCACCGGGGCCTGCGGCTTGGTCAGCGGCTGCCGGCTCGTCGTCGGATTCTTCGGCCTGCGCCTTGTAGATCGCCTCGCCCAGTTTCATCGCGGCCTCAGTGACGTTCTGGATGCCGGATTTGATCTTCTCGGCGGTCGATTTCTCGTTTTCCAGATCGTCCTTCAGCGCGGCCACGGCCAGCTCGATCACTTCGACGGTGGAGGGATCGACCTTGTCGCCATGCTCTTCCACCGATTTCTCGGTCGAGTGGATCAGCGATTCGGCCTGGTTCTTGGCTTCGATCAGCTCGCGGCGCTCCTTGTCCGCCTCGGCGTTCTCCTCGGCGTCCTTGACCATCTTTTCGATGTCGTCGTCGGACAGGCCGCCGGATGCCTGGATGGTGATCTGCTGTTCCTTGCCGGTCGCCTTGTCCTTGGCGCCAACCGACACGATGCCGTTGGCGTCGATGTCAAAGGTCACCTCAATCTGCGGCATGCCGCGCGGTGCCGGCGGGATTTCCTCGAGGTTGAACTGGCCGAGCATCTTGTTGTCGGCCGCCATTTCACGCTCACCCTGGAACACGCGGATGGTCACGGCGTTCTGGTTGTCTTCCGCGGTCGAGAACACCTGCGACTTTTTGGTCGGGATGGTGGTGTTGCGGTCGATCAGGCGGGTGAAGACACCGCCCAGGGTTTCGATGCCCAAGCTCAGCGGGGTCACGTCGAGCAGCACCACGTCCTTGACGTCGCCCTGCAGAACGCCCGCCTGGATGGCAGCACCCATGGCAACCACTTCATCCGGGTTCACGCCCTTGTGCGGCTCCTTGCCGAAGAACTTGGAGACCTCTTCGATGACTTTCGGCATCCGGGTCATCCCGCCGACCAGAACCACCTCGTCAATGTCGGAGGCGGACAGGCCTGCGTCCTTGAGGGCCGCCTTGCACGGATCCATCGAACGCTTGATCAGGTCGTTGACCAGGCTTTCCAGCTTGGCGCGGGTCAGCTTCATCACCAGGTGCAGCGGCTGGCCCGAGGAGGGGTCCATCGAGATGAACGGCTGGTTGATCTCGGTCTGCGAGGTGGAGGACAGTTCGATCTTGGCTTTTTCAGCGGCTTCTTTCAGGCGCTGCAGGGCCATCTTGTCCTTGGACAGATCGACGCCGTTTTCCTTTTTGAACTCATCCGCCAGGTAGTTGACGATGCGCATATCGAAGTCTTCGCCGCCCAGGAAGGTGTCGCCGTTGGTCGACTTCACTTCGAACAGGCCGTCGTCGATTTCCAGGATGGTGACGTCGAAGGTGCCGCCGCCGAGGTCATAGACGGCGATGGTCTGGGTGTTTTCCTTGTCCAGGCCGTAGGCCAGCGCAGCCGCGGTCGGCTCGTTGATGATGCGCAGCACTTCGAGGCCCGCGATCTTGCCGGCGTCTTTGGTGGCCTGACGCTGGGCGTCGTTGAAGTAGGCGGGCACGGTGATCACCGCCTGGGTGACTTCCTCGCCCAGGTAGGATTCCGCGGTTTCCTTCATCTTGCCCAGGGTGAAGGCGGAGATTTGCGACGGGGAGTATTTCTCACCCTTGGCTTCGACCCAAGCGTCGCCGTTGCCGCCGTTGACGATGGAGAACGGCACCATTTTCTTGTCTTTTTCGACGGCGGGGTCGTCGAACCGGCGGCCGATCAGGCGCTTGACGCCGAACACGGTGTTGTCGGGGTTGGTGACGGCCTGGCGTTTGGCCGGCTGGCCGACCAGGCGCTCGTCGTCGGTGAAGGCAACAATCGACGGGGTGGTGCGCGCGCCCTCGGCGTTTTCAATCACGCGGGGCTGGGAGCCATCCATGATGGCCACGCAGGAGTTGGTGGTACCCAGGTCGATGCCGATAACTTTGCTCATTTGCGATCCCTTTTTACTACTCAAGGCGATTACCCGAGGCCTGAACCCGTTGCGGCATCCTGGCCCCGATGGAAGTTGCGGTTTGGTCTGCACCTTGCCGCGTCCCGGCGTATATAGGGGCGTGAAAACGGCCCTGCAAGCGCCAGTGCACGCCTGGAGGCGTGAATCAATGCGGTTTTTTGCACGGGTCATGGTTAAGGATGGATGAACGGCAATGACCCTGCTGCGGGTGCGCGGATTTGATGTTCACAAGGGGTTTTTGAGCCCGTCGCGGCAGGCGGCGCTGATTGAGGCGCTGCGGCCGGTGCTGAAGGCGGCGCCCTTGTTTTCCCCCACGGTGCCCGGCGGCGGGCAGATGTCGGTGCGGATGACCTCGGCCGGGCGGTTCGGGTGGTATTCGGATGCCAAGGGGTACCGCTATGCGGAACAGCACCCGGCGGGGCGCGGCTGGCCGGCAGTCCCGGCGGAGGTGCTGCAGATCTGGGCAGAGCTGACCAGGCTGGAGCGGCAGCCGGAATGCTGCCTGCTGAACTACTATGGAGAGGGAGCCCGGATGGGGCTGCACCAGGACAGGGATGAAGCGGATTTCTCCTTTCCGGTTGTCTCAATTTCCCTGGGCGATGACGGGCTGTTCCGGATCGGCAACCGGACGCGGGGCGGCAAGACGGAATCACTCTGGCTGAGCTCGGGCGATGTGGTTGTGATGGGGGGCGAGGCGCGGCTGGCCTATCACGGTGTGGACCGGATCCGGTTCAAGTCGTCGCGGCTCTTGCCCAAGGGCGGGCGGATCAACCTGACCCTCAGGGTGGTGACGTGAGGCCGGCGGAGCGCAAAAGTTTTGAGAAAAAACTTTTGCCAAGACTTTTTCTGAAAAGTCTTGGGGGTGGCGGCTAGGGCGCCAGCGAGCAGCAGCCGGTCAGGACGTCCAGCTGACCGGCCTTTCGAAACTGAAGCAAGTCGATGGAGATGCCGTAGGCCCTGTCTGACATGCCGTCCGTGCAGAGCTGGCCAGTGAGCGTGCCGGAAAGGCTGCGGATGTCTGGAATGGATAAGGCGCTGTCTATCCGGCTGACTGCATGGAAGCCGGATTTGCCGCGGTGGCCTGCTGCCGGTTGCCGCGCCATGAGCACAAAGGGGATGGCAGGCTCGTCCTGTGTCCTCAGATAAGATGCCTCATCCAGGGACAGGGACCAGAAGGGCTCGGTGCCGAAGCATTCCAGAGCCTGGTCCGGCTGCTCGTGCCAATTGCTGGTAGAGACACGGTCCAGATACCGCAGGGCGGCCCAGCCGGATTGCTCGCTGCTGTTGATCAGGCCCCATTTGCCGCTGCCGTCCGCCAGGATCACTTCCACCCCGGTTTGATCCGGCGCCAGGGTTCCGATGATTGCAGCGCTGGCAGAGGGGGCGCTGCGGATGTTCAGCACATCATCAGCTGCAACACCGGTGACACTGTGGAGCGCGGGATACTGCTGCGCAGCGGCGGGCAGAGCCAGGAGTGCCAGGCAGAGGACGGCTGCGGCGCGCAGCCCCGTCACCGCCGCGCGTTCCAGCTGAGGGAGACATGGCGGCGGGTATAGAATTCGCCCATCAGGCCGATCACGATCAGTACCAGCGCCACCCAGGCCGCATACTGCCAGGAGCTGAAATGCGGGTTGTAGTTGATGAAAACAAAGCCGCGGGCCTGGTCAATGCAGTGAAACAGCGGGTTCCAGTCGAACATCGCCAGCATGAAGCTGGGCAGCGTGTTGGCGAGGAACATCTTGCCCGAGGCAATCATGTTGGCGCGCTGGTAGATCATCATCAGGATGCTGACAAAGCTTGGCGCCCAGGGTTTCAGCACCAGAAACACCAGCCCGACGCTGAACCCGGTGATCCAGGACAGCAGCACCATGCCGAATGCAGGAATGGGTTCCTCGATGTGCACGGGCGTGTAGGCGACGTGGTAGGCAAACAGGATGATGATCAGCGAAAGAACCTGAATATATAGCGCGCCAATGGCGGCGGACAGCAGGGCCACCATCGTGTTCATCGGCGCGTGCTGCATCATCGGGCTGCTGGGGCCCTCGGCGCCGGCAACGGCGCTGACAGTCTTGGTGTGGACCATGAACAGATAGACGCCAGACATCACATAGAGCAGGAAATCGCCGCGGATGGCCGCGCCCCTCAGGCCCAGAACTGCAAACATGACATAGAAGGCCAGCACGAACAAAATCGTCTGCAGCAGGTTCAGGCCAAGCGCGATGAAAGCATTGTTGTGCTTGGAGCGGACACTGCGCACGATGGAATGAAACACCACCTCGCACAAGGCGAAGAAGCCGGACATCCAGGAAGGCTGTGTGCGCTGCTGAAACATGAACCTGCGTTCTCTGCTCTTATCTGATGCGGCTGCTTGCCGTTCTGCTGTCTGCGGATCATAAGGGGCAAGAGGCAAATTTTCAATTAAACCCGTATCAGGGAGACCCGCGTGACCTATGAAGACCTGGTGCCCGTGATCCGCAAGCTGGCCATCGAGGCCGGTGCGAAGATCATGGAGATCTACAATTCCGACGATTTCGACGTGAAGGTGAAATCCGACGACAGCCCCGTGACCGAAGCGGATGAGGCAGCGGATGCACTGATCTCGGAAGGGCTGCGGGCAGCGTTTCCGGACATGATGCTGGTCACCGAGGAGCAGGCGGCCTCGCACAAGGAGCGCGGCGATACCTTCCTGATCGTCGATCCGCTGGACGGCACCAAGGAATTCATCCACCGCCGCGGCGATTTCACCGTCAACATCGCGCTGGTGGAACAGGGCGTGCCGACCCGTGGCGTGGTCTATGCGCCGGCACGGCAGCGGATGTTCTTCACTCTGGCCGATGGCGGCGCGGTCGAGGAGACCGGCGCCTTTGATCCGGAGACGATTGGCGAAACCCGCCCCATCCGGGTCGCCGACAGCGACAATTCGGCGCTGATGGTGGTGGCATCAAAGTCGCACCGCGATCAGGCTACGGATGACTACATCGGCAAGTACAATGTGAAGGACAGCAAAAGCGCCGGTTCCTCGCTGAAGTTCTGCCTGGTGGCCACCGGCGAGGCGGACATCTACCCGCGCGTCGGCCGCACCATGGAGTGGGACACTGCCGCGGGCCATGCGGTGCTGGCGGGTGCGGGCGGCAGGGTGGTGCGTTTTGACGATCATTCCCCGCTGAAATACGGTAAAGAGGGCTATGCGAACCCGTTCTTCATCGCCTATGCACCAGCTGTGGAACTGAAGGAAGCCTGATGTCCGTTCTGATCGTCATCCCCGCCCGCTACGCCTCCACCCGCTATCCCGGCAAGCCGCTGGTGCCGCTGACCGGTGCCACCGGTGAGGCCCGCACGCTGGTGGAACGCTCCTGGCGGGCGGCCTGTTCGGTGCAAGGCGTGGACCGGGTGGTGGTGGCGACTGATGATGATCGCATCAGGCAGGCAGCCGAAGCCTTTGGCGCCGAAGTGGTGATGACTTCGGAGACCTGCGGCAATGGCACTGAACGCTGCGCCGAGGCGCATGCAGCGCTGGGCGGCGGTTATGAGATTGTGGTGAATCTGCAAGGGGACGCGCCGCTGACCCCGCATTGGTTTGTCGAGGATCTGGTGGCCGGGCTTCGGGCGGCTCCGGGCATGGGTCTGGCCACACCGGTGCTGCGCTGCAACGGTGAGACGCTGAACAGCCTGCTGGCCGACCGCAAGGCCGGCCGCGTCGGCGGCACCACGTCAGTATTTGCCGCGGACCATAGTGCGCTCTATTTCTCCAAGGAGGTGGTGCCTTATTGCGGTCAGACATATGGCGATGGCGAAAATACGCCGGTCTTTCACCATGTCGGCGTCTATGCCTACCGTCCGGATGCCTTGGCGGCGTATCCTGATTGGGAAACAGGGCCGCTGGAACGGCTCGAAGGGCTGGAGCAGCTGCGGTTTCTGGAGAACGGGCGCAAGGTGCTGTGTGTTGAGGTGGAGGCGCGCGGCCGCGAGTTCTGGGAACTGAACAACCCGGAAGATGTGCCGCGGCTGGAAGCCATGATGAAGAAGATGGGGCTCGAGTGAGTGCTGAATGGTAATGAGAAACGGAACAAACGCAACGCTGCCCCGGAACGGCAGCAAGGGGCAGCGGGCAGTTGCTTTACATTATTTTGGAGACAGCCGGGTATGATGCGCGTCAGCTTTGCTGCGTCTGATGCAGGCGCAGGCGTCCAGTCCGGAATTTGAGTATAGAGAGAACATCATGCGTAAAAAAGTAACCAAGGCGATTTTTCCGGTTGCGGGCCTGGGCACCAGATTCCTGCCTGCAACCAAATCCGTTCCCAAGGAGATCATGACACTGGTCGACCGGCCGCTGGTGCAATATGCCATCGACGAGGCGCGCGCTGCCGGGATCAAGGAGTTCATCTTTGTCACCTCGCGCGGCAAGGGCGCGCTGGAGGACTACTTTGACCACTCGCCGGTTCTGGAACAGGAACTGCGCAAGAAGGGCAAGGATGACCTGCTGGAAATCCTCAAGAGCACCGACATGGAATCCGGTGCGATTGCCTATATCCGCCAGCACAAGGCGCTGGGCCTGGGCCATGCGGTCTGGTGCGCCCGCCGCCTGATCGCCAATGAGCCCTTTGCGGTGATCCTGCCGGATGACGTGATCGCGGCAGAGAAGCCCTGCCTGCAGCAGATGGTCGAGGCCTATGAGGAAACCGGTGGCAACATGGTTGCCGCGATGGAGGTTCCGCCGGAGAAGACCTCGTCCTACGGGGTGCTCGACGTGAAGGACGACATGGGCCAGGTGGTTGCCGCCAACGGCATGGTCGAGAAGCCCAAGATGGAAGATGCGCCGTCCAACCTGGCGGTGATCGGCCGCTATATCCTGGCGCCGTCGGTTCTGAAGAACCTCAACAAGATGAAGCAGGGCGCAGGCGGCGAGATCCAGCTGACCGACGCCATTGCCGAAGACATTGCCCAGGATGTGCCGGTCTACGGCTACCGCTTCCGCGGCCAGCGCTTCGACTGCGGCTCCAAGGCGGGCTTTTTGCAGGCTACCGTGGCTTTTGCGCTGGCGCGCGATGAGCTGCGGGACGATCTGATGAACTACATCACCGAGATAGCGCAGGTCGGCAAGGCCGCGCAGTAACCTCACGGGCCGCCCTTCGGGGCGGCTTTGTTTGCATGGGGCAGAGACAGTGACCAATATTCTCGTGACCGGCGGCGCCGGATATATCGGCTCGCATGCCTGCAAGGCGCTGAAGGCGGCGGGCTATACACCTGTGACTTATGACAATCTGGTAACCGGCTGGCAGGACGCGGTCAAATTCGGTCCGTTCGAAAAGGGCGACCTGAGCGACCGGGCGCGGCTGGACGAGGTGTTTGCCAAGTACCAGCCGGCTGCAGTGATGCATTTCGCCGCGCTGAGCCAGGTGGGTGAGGCGATGAGCGAGCCGGGCCGCTACTGGGCCAACAACACCGGCGGATCGCTCAACCTGATCGAGGCAGCGGTGGCTGCCGGGTGCCTGGATTTCGTGTTCTCCTCCACCTGTGCCACCTATGGCGAGCATGACAATGTGGTGCTGGATGAAAACACCCCGCAGCTGCCGCTCAATGCCTATGGCGCGTCCAAGCGCGCAGTGGAGGATATCCTGAAGGATTTCGGCGCCGCGCATGGGCTGCGGTCGGTGATTTTCCGCTATTTCAACGTGGCGGGCGCCGACCCCGACGCGGAGGTGGGCGAGTTCCACCGCCCGGAGACCCATCTGGTGCCGCTGGTGCTGGATGCGGTTGCGGGCAAGCGCGACGCGCTGACCATCTTTGGCACCGACTATGACACCCCGGATGGCACCTGCATCCGCGATTATGTGCATGTCTGCGATCTGGTGGACGCGCATGTGCTGGGCCTGAAGTGGCTGGAGGACGGCAAGGGCAGCCGGGTGTTCAACCTGGGCACCGGCAGCGGGTTCTCGGTGCGCGAGGTGATGGATAAGGCGGAGGCTGTGACCGGCCAGACGGTGCCATGCACCACCGGCCCGCGCCGGGCGGGCGATTGCACCAAGCTCGTGTCCGGATCCACCCGTGCGGTGACCGATCTGGGCTGGGAGCCGTGCCGCTCTACCTTGGAGGTGATGATTGCCGACGCCTGGAAATGGCATAAGACAGGCCATTACGAGAGCTGAGAATGGCACAGACCGCCGCCCCTGATCTGCCGCCGCTGGGCCTTGCCGGGGCCTACAGGCTGCGGTGGAAGCGGCGGCGGCTGCTTTGGCGGGCCCTGCGCGCGCGCCATCAGTTGCAGAAAGCGGCAGACCGCACCCGGGAGATCCCCGGACAGGGTGTTCTGGTCTTTACCGTGCTGCGCAATGAGAGCACCCGGCTGCCCTATTTCCTGGAACACTACCGGCGGCTGGGCGCGGCGCATTTCCTGATGGTCGACAATGGCAGTGATGACGGCAGTGCAGAGCTGCTGGCGGCGCAGCCGGATGTTTCCCTGTGGCAAACCGAGGCCAGCTACCGGGACACGCGTTTTGGCCTGGACTGGCTAGGCTGGCTGCTGATCCGCCACGGCCACCGGCGCTGGTGCCTGACCGTGGATGCGGATGAGCTGCTGGTCTATTCCGGGATGGAGGCGCACGGCCTAGGCGGCCTGGCGCAGCGGCTTGAGCGGGACGGCCGTGAGGGGTTCGGCGCATTGATGCTGGACCTGTATCCCAAGGGGCCGCTGGACGGCCAGACCTATGCCCCGGGTCAGGACCCTTGCGCGGTGCTGCAATGGTTCGATGACGGCCCCTACCGGGCGGTGCGGCAGCAGCCAAAGGGCAACCTGTGGGTTCAGGGCGGGGCGCGTGAAAGAGTGTTTTTCCGCGATCAGCCGGACCACTCACCGACATTGAACAAGCTGCCTCTGGTGCACTGGAACCGGCGCTATGCATATGTCAATTCGACCCATTCCATGCTGCCGCCGCAGATGAATGCGCTGTACGCCGGGCCTGGCGGCACGGCGCCTTCCGGGGTGCTGCTGCACACGAAGTTCCTGCCGGAGATTGTTTCCAAATCGGCAACGGAAAAGCAGCGGCAGCAGCATTTCCATACGCCGCATCTGTTTGACGGCTACTATGACCGGATCACCGGGGCCCCGGATATGTGGCACGCCGGGGCGGTGCGGTATCGGGGGCCGGACCAGCTGGCCGCGCTGGGGCTGATGGCGCCAATTGACTGGTGACGCGAGGGACAGGAATTCCAGACTGTTGCAGCTGCGCCGTGCGCCTGCGTAACCGTTTCTAAATCCGTTGTTAATACACTGGCCGCGTGACATATTGAGCGGAAAGTTGCCAATGGCCAGAAGGCTGTGGCAGGCGGGTGCGCTCCTTGGAAAATGGTTTGGAGTAAACGTGGGGCTTTGGGATTCTTACCGGATGCGGTTGCGGCGCAAACGCCGGCTGGTCCGTGCGGTGCGCAAATCCGGTGAGCTGACCGCGCTGCAAGACCACACCCGGGCGATCCGGCCAAGGGATATCCTGCTGGTCTGCACCATGCGAAATGAGCAGATCCGGCTGCCCTATTTCCTGCAGTACTACCGCAGCATGGGAATCGATCATTTCCTGTTTGTGGACAATGACTCGACCGATGGCACGGCGGATTACCTGCGCGGAATGGAGGATGTCTCGCTGTGGCACACCGCTGCAAGCTACAAGCGCGCGGGCTTCGGTATCGACTGGATGAACTATTTGAAGCGCAAGTACGCGCACGGCCACTGGGTGCTGGTGGTCGATCCGGATGAGTTCTTCATCTACCCGTTCTGCGATACACGGCCGATCCGGGCGCTGACGGACTGGCTGGACAATTCAGCAATCCGCAGTTTTTCGGCGATGCTCTTGGATGTGTACCCCAAGGGCCGGATCGGTGATGTGCCGTATCAGCCCGGACAGAACCCGCTGGAGATCGCCCAGTGGTTCGACAGCGGCAATTATACCATCAGCCGCAACCCCGAGTACGGCAATCTGTGGATTCAGGGCGGGCCGCGGGCGCGGGTGTTCTTTGCTGATCAACCCGGCAGGGCGCCTGCGCTCAACAAGATCCCGCTGGTCAAATGGCACCGGCGCTATGCCTATGCCAGTTCCACCCATTCCCTGCTGCCGCGCGGATTGAACCAGGTGTATGAGACCGATGGCGGCGAAAAGGCCAGCGGCATGCTGCTGCACGCCAAGTTCCTGGACACCTTCACTGCCAAGGCCGAGGAGGAACTGGTGCGCGGCCAGCATTACGGCGGATCGGCGGAGTACAAGGCCTATGCCGCAAAACTGGCGGAGCAGCCGGAGCTGTGGTGCAAATGGAGCGAGAAATACATCAATTGGCGCCAGCTTGAGATCCTGGGGCTGATGTCCAAGGGGAACTGGGCATGACTTCGGCCGGTGTGGTCATGCTGGTGCACACGGCGCTGGACCGCGCGGCGCAGGTGGTGCGCCACTGGACCGCAGCAGGCTGCCCGGTGGTGCTGCACGTGGACCGCAATGTCAGCCGGGCGGTGTTTGACCGTTTCCGCCAATCGCTGGATGGCAATCCGCTGGTACGGTTCTCGGCCCGCCACCGCTGCGAATGGGGCACCTGGGGCATCGTCGCGGCCTCGCAGTCGGCGTCGGAGGTGATGCTGGCGGAGTTTCCGGAGGTGCGCCATGTCTATCTGGCCTCCGGCTCCTGCCTGCCGCTGAGGCCGGTGCAGGAACTGGCCGATTACCTGGCTGCGCGCCCGGACACTGATTTCATCGAAAGCGCCACCACCGCGGATGTGCCCTGGATCGTGGGGGGGCTCAGCCATGAGCGGTTCACGCTGCGGTTCCCGTTCTCCTGGAAAAAGCACCGCTACCTGTTCGACCGCTATGTCAGCCTGCAGCGCAAATTGCGGATGAGGCGGCGGATTCCGTCCGGGCTGGTGCCGCATATGGGCAGCCAGTGGTGGTGCCTGACGCGCAAGACGCTGGCGGCGATCCTGCAGGACCCGGAACGCCCGGCCTATGACAACTATTTCCGCAAGGTCTGGATCCCGGATGAAAGCTACTTCCAGACCCTGGCACGGCTGCACTCCAGCAACATCGAAAGCCGCTCTCTGACGCTGAGCAAGTTCGATTTCCAGGGCAAGCCGCATATTTTCTATGACGACCATCTGCAGCTCTTGCGCCGGTCTGACTGCTTTGTCGCGCGCAAGATCTGGCCGCATGCCGACCGGCTGTATCAGGCCTTCCTGAGCGATCAGGCCGGGGCAATGAAGCGGACGGAACCGAACCCCGGCAAGATCGACCGGATCTTTGCCAAGGCGGTGGAGCGGCGCACCCGCGGACGGCCCGGTCTCTATATGCAGAGCCGGTTTCCCGGCCATGGCTCCGAGAACGGCGTCACCTCCAGCCCTTATTCGGTGTTTCAGGGCTTTTCCGAGCTGTTTGAAGATTTCGAAACCTGGCTTGCACGCACAACCGGCAGCAAGGTGCACGGGCATATCTTTGCACCGGAGGGGGCAGAGTTCTGTGAAGGGCAGAGCCTGATCAACGGCTGCCTGAACGGCAGTGCCGGATTGCGCGACTATAACCCCGAAAGTTTTCTGACCAGCCTGATCTGGAACACCCGCGGCGAGCGGCAGTGCTTTCAGTTCGGGCCGCGCAGCAATCAGGCGGTGAACTGGCTTGTGGCGCGGGATACCAACGCGCAGGTCTCAGTCATCAGCGGCGCCTGGGCAATTCCTCTGTTCAAGTCCAGCCGCAGTTTTGCGGAGCTGCGCCAGGAAGCGGCGAGGCTGCAGCAGCGAGAGGCGGAGCAATTGCAGATCCTGCGCTCCCAATGGACCAAGGCGCGGGTGCGGATCTGGACCATGGCGGAGTTTGTCGAAGCGCCGATGGAACCCTTGCAGACCATCATCGACGAGATCGGGCCGCTGTCTGCACGGCATTTGGGCGAAGCCCCCAGAATGGCGGATCTTGAAGGTTTCGGGCAGTTTCTGCAGAATTTGAAGAACCAGGGCATGCATCCCTATCTGATGGGCGACTTTCCGGTCGAGCACAGCCCTGCCAGCCCGTCCAAGCCGCAGCGCAAACCTTATCTGGTGCGATAATCCATTATGTCTGAACCCTCCTTTGATTACTTCGCCGTCTTCGCTGAAATGCGGACGGGCTCCAATTTCCTGGAAAGCAACCTGAATGCCTTTGACCGGCTGACATGCCACGGGGAGGCGTTCAATCCGCATTTCATAGGCTACCCGAACAGCACCGAAATTCTGAGTGTGACCCAGGCGATGCGGGACGCCGATCCGGCACGGCTGATCCAGGAGATCAAGGCAGAGCCGGGTGTTCTGGGGGGCTTCCGGTACTTTCACGATCACGATCCGCGGGTGCTGGACCTGATGCTGGAGGATCCGCGCTGTGCCAAGATCATCCTGACCCGCAACCCGCTCGACAGCTATGTGTCCTGGAAGATCGCGCAGGAAACCGGCCAGTGGAAACTGACCGATGTGAAGCGGCGCAAGGACGCCAAGGCGCGGTTTGACGCGGCGGAGTTCGCGGCCCACGTGGCGGCGCTGCAGGAGTTCCAGGTCCGCCTCCTGAACCGGCTGCAGACCTTGGGGCAAACGGCCTTTTACGTGGCCTACGAAGACTTGCAGAGCCTTGAAGTGATGAACGGGTTGGCCCGCTGGCTGGGCGTTCCGCAGCAGCTGGAGGCGCTCGACGGCAGTCTCAAGCGGCAGAACCCGGCGCCGGTGCTGGCCAAGGTGGCCAATCCTGACGAGATGGAGGAAGCGCTGGCCGGTATGGACCGGTTCAACCTGACGCGGACCCCGAATTTCGAACCGCGCCGCGGGCCGGCGGTGCCGGGCTACGTGGCGGGGGCGGTGACGCCGCTCTTGTATCTGCCGGTGAAGGGTGGGCCGGAGGCAGGCGTGGTGCAATGGATGGCCGGACTGGACCAGGCGGCGCCGGAAAGCCTGATCCAGGGCATGAACCAGAAGCAGCTGCGCCAGTGGAAACGGCGCAATAAGGGGTTCCGCAGCTTTACGGTTCTCCGCCATCCGGCGGCGCGGGCGCATGCCGTGTTCTGCCGGCGGATCCTGAACGCAGGCGCGGGCAGTTACGGGCAGATCCGCAGCACGCTGCGGCGGCAGTTCAAACTGCCCATTCCGGAGGCCGGGCCAGATGCCGGCTATTCGCGGGCGCAGCACCGTGATGCCTTTGCCGGGTTTCTGGAGTTTGTGCGCACCAGCCTGGCCGGGCAGACCCCCGTGCGGGTGGATGCGGAGTGGGCAACGCAAGCCCAGGCACTGTCCGGGTTCGCCGAACTGGGCCCGCCGGATCTGCTGATCCGCGAGGAGGAGATGGGCGAAGACCTGCCTGCGCTGGCCCGCAAGCTGGGCCGGATGGAGCCGGAGGCGGTACCGGAAGCCGAGCCGGAGACGCCTTTCACGCTGGCGGATATCTATGACGAGGAGCTGGAGGCGCTGGTCTCTTCTGTTTATCAGCGCGATTACCTGGCTTTTGGCTTTGGGCCCTGGCGGCAGGGCTGAAACCTCTGGTTCCGTTGCAAAGGCGGGGCTCCCGCGCCCGCCAGGAGTTCAGCATGGCTGAACTCCTGGAACGGCCTTGGGCCGGGCGCCGCACGGGGTGCGGCGCGGTGCCTGGCGCCACCTTCCGGTTGTTGGAAACACAGTCTGTACGTATGCCTCCGCACGGGGCGGGGCCGCAGGCCGCGGCCCGTGCCCGGCCCAACGGGAAGAGCGCTGCCGGCAGGCTGCCGATGACGGGCGGGAGAGTCGCCGAAACTGCAGACCTCAGGTGCTTGCGGGAGGCGGGACTATCGGCCGGAGATGCCCGGCGCCTCAGGCGGCTTGGACGGACTGGCCTTCGGTGAGGATAGTGTAGAGCGTTGCCGGGTCGTGGTTGGCACGCAGCTTGGTGCAGAAGCTCTGCTCGCGCAAGGTGCGCGACACCAGCGCCAGTGCTTTCAGGTGCTCGACCCCGGCATCTTCGGGGGCGAACAGGGCAAAGGCAATATCGACCGGCTGGCGGTCAACCGCACCGAACTCCAGCGGTTTTTCCAGAATCAGGAAGGTGCCGCAGACCTCGCTGATGGACTCGAGCCGGGCATGCGGCAGGGCGACGCCATGGCCGACCCCGGTGGGGCCGAGGCTCTCCCGGTCCAGCAGAGCCTCGACCGTGGGCTGCGCGTCCAGCCCGTAGGCGGCCTGAGCGACATCCGCGATTTCCTGGAACAAGCGCTTCTTGCTGGAGACCGCGCCGATAACCCGGACGGCCTCTGGCTTGAGGATGCTGGAAATCTGCATGTGTCTGCTCCGTTCCGGCGCCCCGTCCGGGGGCGCCGATGCCTTGGGTGTGTTTACGGATCGATCCAGCCGATGTTGCCGTCGTCGCGGCGGTAGACCACATTCAATCCGTCTTTGCCTTCGTTGCGGAAAACCAGCACCGGTGCGCCTGCCAGCTCCATCTGCATCACCGCTTCCCCGACAGACAGGGAGGGGATACGGGTCTCCATCTCGGCGACGATGATCGGCTGCAGCGAGTCCGGTTCGGAATCCGCTTCCTCAGAGGCGAGGATATACGAGTTGGCGCCCAGATGTTCAACCGGCTCGGTGCGGTCCTTGTGGTGATCCTTCAGGCGGCGCTTGTAGCGGCGCAGCTGTTTCTCCATTTTCTCGCAGCACGCGTCGAAAGCGGCATAAATCTCGGTTTCGTGGGCTTTTGCCTGCGCGCTCAGCCCGGTCGACAGATGGACGGTGGCTTCACACACATATTCATGCGCCGAACGGGAAAAGACCACAGTCGCGTCGGTTGGGCGCTCGGCGTATTTTTGTACGGCCGAACCCAGCTCGTTCTGCACATGAACCTGCAGAGCGTCGCCGATGTCGATCTGTTTGCCGCTGATTTTGTAACGCATGTGATCTCCTTCACAATTTATTGCGGCCGGGCCCGCCGCCAAGGCAATCCTTGGCGGTGTCACATCAGGTCCGGAACCGGGGGGCAGGCCAGCCGTCCGGTTGCATCCATCCGGGCCTTGTCGCCAAGGCTGTTGTTCGGACTGCATCGGACTGCGCGTATGCCATGGGTCAATTCCACGGCAAGACAGCGGGAGAGTCAATGGATAACGCGAAAAAAGAAGTCCGGGTTTTCAGCGGTTATTTGCTGCCGCGGAGGTGCGGAAAGGGTCAGGAAATACGGAAGTTATCGCCCAGATAAACACGGCGGACATTCTCGTTTTCCACCACCTCTTCGGGGCTTCCCGACATCAGCACCTGGCCGTCGTGCAGGATATAGGCGCGGTCGACAATCTCCAGCGTCTCGCGCACGTTGTGATCGGTGATCAGCACCCCGATGCCGCGTTTCTTGAGGTCGGCGACCAGGTGGCGGATGTCGCCGACGGAAATCGGGTCGACGCCGGCGAAAGGCTCATCGAGCAGCAGGTATTTCGGGTTGGCGGCCAGGCAGCGGGCGATTTCGACGCGGCGGCGCTCACCGCCCGACAGCGCCAGCGCAGGCGCGCGGCGCAGGTGCTCGATCGAGAAATCCGACAGCAGTTCTTCCAGCCGCTCGCGGCGTTTGTGCTCGTGCTTTTGCGAAATGTCCAGAACGGCAGAGATGTTGTCCTCCACCGACAATCCGCGGAAGATCGACATTTCCTGCGGCAAGTAGCCGATGCCCAGGCGCGCGCGGCGGTACATCGGCAGGCCGGTCACGTTCTGGCCGTCAATGGTGACGGTGCCGGCTTCAGGAAATACCAGACCTGCAATCGTGTAGAAGCTGGTGGTCTTGCCGGAGCCGTTGGGGCCAAGCAGGGCCACCACCTCACCCCGGTTCAAAGACAGGGAAACGTCCCGGATCACCACCTTCTTGCGGTAAGATTTGCGCAGCCGTTCGATGCGCAGCCCGGAGGAGCCTTCCGTGACTTTCAGGTCTGGTTTCGCCATCAGTTGCTGCCGCCGTTCGGGTTGAGGATGGTTTTCACGCGGCCGGCCATCTGAGCGGTGCCGGAGGTAAGGTTCACCTCCAGCCGGTTTGAGGCAAGGGTCCCGTTTTCCTGATTGAGCAGCACGTTGCCGGTCATCACGACCGTTCCGCGGTCAATGGTGTACTCCGCGTATTGAGACTCGGCTGCGTCCGGGCCGCTGACCAGAACCACATTGCCCGTCGCCTCCAGCCGTTCGATACCGCCTTCGCCGCCGCTTTGTTCTGCCGTCTTGTAGATGACCAGAACCGTGTCGGCGGACAGCCGCATGACGCCCTGCACGATCAGGACATTGCCGGTGAACTCAGCCGAACCGTCGGCCTGGTTCACGGCAAGATTGTCGGCGGTGACTTCAACCGGCAGGCTTGGGTCGGCCTTGACCGCGCCGAAAGCAACGGAGGCGGCTTGTGCCAGTGCGAGACCGGGAAACACCGCGAGAGGCAGGCTGAAAATCAATGCGCGCAAATAAGACACAGGTTATCTTTCCGGTTGCTGGGGTTGATATAACAGCTTCACCCCGTTTTTGAACAGCATATGAACCGGGCCGCCGCCGGTTTTTGCTTCGATCTGCATGTTGCCTGCCGTCAGCACGCCGATGTCGCCGGTCGCGCGGACCGGTCCCGGGCTGCTGGCTGACAAACCGCTGAGAATGGAATGGAGTTCTTCCGTTTCAACGACCAGGCCATCGGCCGAAGTGATCACAACATTTCCGGTAAAACGGGCGGTATCCTGGGCCGGGTTGATCGCCCCGGTTTCGGAGGCAAGCGTGATCTTGCCGCCTTCCGCAAGGTTGATTTCCGCGGACATATCGCTGGCTATCGCAGGCGCGCCGTTCCGGCCCGGGCGGGCCGTAGAGGCTGTCACCTTGATCTCATCGCCTTTAGCGGTGGTGCCGGAGAAGAAGGGCGCGGTGACCAGCTGGCCTCTCATCCGGTCTTCGATTTCCTTTTGCGCAAAGGGGATCACCGCATCCGTGTTCACCCCGCGCGAGATCAGGAACAGTGTCGACAGCAGAACCAGTGCCGCCAGCGGCAGCAGCACCTTGAGATATGCGACGGCTCTTGAGTGGCTGTCCATGATGCGTTCCCGGACCCCGTGTCAGCCCAGCCCTGCGCGCAGGCAGTCGTGGATGTGCAGCAGGCCTTCGGCCTTTCTGCCGGTCTCCGGGTCGACCACAAACAGGCAGGTGATCTTGCGCTGGTTCATCACTGCTACCGCCTCCTGCGCCATGGCACCGGGAGCAATGGTAGCCGGGTCCGCGGTCATCACCTCAGCCGCGGTCTTGTTCAGCAGCCCGTCCATGTGACGGCGCAGGTCGCCGTCGGTGATGATGCCGGCCAGCGCGCCATCGGCGGCGGCAACGCCAGCGACGCCGAATCCTTTCTGGCTGATTTCGATCAGTGCGTCTGCCATCGGGGTGGTTTCCAAGACAAGCGGCAGCGCGCCGTCCGCATGCATCAGGTCGCGCACCTTGCTGAGCTGGGCACCGAGCTTGCCGCCGGGGTGGAAGTCGCGGAAGTTTTCCGGGCGGAAATCGCGGTGCTTCATCAGCGCGATCGCCAATGCATCACCCATCGCAAGCGTCAGCGTGGTGGAGATCGAGGGCACCATGCCAAAGCCGCAGGCCTCGCCCATCGAGGGGATTTGCAGGTGCACGTCAGCCTGTTTCATCAGGGTGCTGTCCATCTTGCTGGACAGGCCGATCAGCGGGATAGCGAAGCGGCGGGTGAAGGCCAGCAGGTTGGCCAGTTCCGGCGCCTCGCCCGAGTTTGAGATCGCCAGAACCACATCGCCTTCGGACAGCATGCCGAGGTCGCCGTGGCTGGCCTCAGCCGGGTGCACGAAATAGGCGGGCGTGCCGGTGGAGGCCAGTGTTGCGGCAATCTTGTGGCCAATGTGGCCTGACTTGCCGATTCCGCTGACGATGATGCGGCCCTTTGCCTGCAGGATCAGCTGCACAGCTTCGGCAAAGCGTTCATCCAGACCTTCGGCCAATGCGTCCAGCGCCTTGGCCTCATCAGTGATCACCTGCCGGGCAGTGACGAGGAATTTTTCTGTATCGGTCATGAGTGGGCAAAGATGTCGATTTCGGGCCAGCCAGCCAGGTCCAGCTTGGCGCGCATGGGAAGGAAGCCGAAGCACGCCTGGGCCATTTCGGTGCGGTCCTCGCGGGCCAGGCGCTTCTCCAGCGCGTCGCGCAGTTTGTGCAGGTGCAGGACGTCGGAGGCCGCATAGTCGAGCTGCGCATCGGTCAGTTCCTCTGCGCCCCAATCGCTCATCTGCTGCTGCTTGGAGATATCGATTCCCAGCAGTTCCTGGGTCAGGTTCTTGAGACCGTGACGGTCGGTGTAGGTGCGCACCAGGCGGCTGGCGATCTTGGTGCAGTAGACCGGAGCTGCCAACGCGCCGAATGCGTGGTACATCGCGGCGATGTCGAAGCGGCCGAAATGAAACAGCTTCAGCACATTCGGATCTTCCAGCATCCGGCAAAGATTGGGCGCTGCGGTCTGGCCTATTTCAACCTGAACAATATGGGCATTGCCGTCGCCGCCGGACATCTGGATCACGCAGAGACGGTCGCGGTGGGGGTTCAGACCCATGGTCTCGCAGTCAATGGCGACAACGGGACCAAGATCCAGCCCGTCGGGCAGGTCGTTCTTGTACAGGTAATTGGCCACTGGAATTCCCTTTTGATATTCACCGCACCGGGGCTGTTGCAGTGGAAATAGGCGCTTTGGACCGCAAACTCAACTGCGCCCTAAAAAACGGCAAAAGGCTCTTAAGAATCCCTGAAGAAAGTTGCACGGCACAGACAGGCCTGTGCCGTGCGGCAGTTTTGCCAGCCGCCGGTCAGAAGATGAAGTCATCCGCAGCAAGACTGCTGATCTGCAAACCTTCTAGCAGGATGCTGCTGTTCGCGCCTGTTGTGATCAGCACACCGTCCGAAGTTGCTGCGGCGTTGGCCAGCACATCATCGAAGTCTTCGATCTGTGAAATACGGGACAGGTCGATACGTTCTGCGCTCGAGTTTGTGCTGAAGTCGAGGATGCGGTCATGGCCGTGGTTGCTGGCGAAAACAAAGGTGTCGTGGCCGAAACCGCCGGCCATGACGTCCCTGCCGAAACCGCCGTTCAAGAGGTCATCGCCGTTGCCGCCGTACAGTTGATCCCGGCCCCAGCCGCCGTACAATTGGTCATTCCCGCCGCCGCCGTACATGCGGTCATCGTTGTTGCCGCCGTACAGCCAGTCGGTGCCCTCGCCGCCTGACAGAAAGTCGTATTCATTGCCGCCGTACAGGCGGTCGCCGCCATCGCCGCCGGTCAGCCGGTCGTTGCCGCTGCCGCCGAACAGCCTGTCCCAGCCCAGATCGCCATACAGGCTGTCGTTGCCATTGCCGCCATAGATCCTGTCGTGGCCGATCCTGCCCCGGACAATGTCATTGCCGTTATGGGTGTGGATAATGTTGGAGACATCGTTGCCGATGACGGTATCGTTGCCGGAGCCTGTGATCAGGTTTTCGACAATGGTGCCGCGGGCAATGCCAACATTCCCAGTGAGGCCGCCAACATCGGAAAACTGCGTTTGCCGCATGTCAATACGGCTTTGCTCATCATAGCCGCTGACGTCCAGTGTGTCTGTGCCGCCTTGATCGTAGATAGTGAACGCAACGGCGTTGCCTTGGATGCTGTTCTGGTCGCCAAACAGATCGCCGAGGGTGCCGGGCAGAGAGGATCCTGGCCCCCAGACGGTGTCACCCGCCGTTGTGCCGCCGCTTCCCGGCGCGCCGTACAGATTCTGAATGGCAATGATGTCCGCCATCATCGGGGTCAGCAGATAAGCGTGGCTTGCGTCCACGCTAGTGTTATCTGTCTGGCTGAAATAGGACATGATAGACAGCTGCCAGCTGTCATTTGAGAATTCCTCGCTGGACCCGTAGGTCGCGGTGCCGTTGTAGTCGCCCTGGTGTCCCAGGCCGAGCGCATGTCCAACTTCGTGAATGTAAGTCTGCAGCGAATAGCTGTCGATGCTGGTGCCGTAGGTGTTCAGCCATTGCAGGGAAACATTCACAAGAGATGAGGTGATGTCGCCACTTGACACCTGAGAGGTCGAATACGCACCTGCCTCGTGATCAATGAAAGTGATACCCGCGCTGTCGCTGGTGGTCTCGGAAAACTCGATATTTGCCACCATCTCCCAGGCCTGCAGGGCCCAGCGTGCAAGCTGCTGGCCTTCTGCGGTCAGCCCGGTAAGGTTTACGGTAATGACATTGCTGCCAGAAGTGTCGAAGCTTCTGCCCGTCCGGCCGCTGTCCTCCCAGTAGCCATCAGTCAGATAGCCGGCCAAGTCATTCAGAGACCCGAGCTGTGCCGGTTCATTTACATCGGTTGAGATCGTGTAGCTGCCAGTGTAGCCGTCTGAGTATGCACCGGCACTGATGTAGTATGTTCCGGTGGAGGATGCTGTAAATGTAATAGCGGAATCATAACCTGGACCGCCGTCATCATCGCTGCGGATAAGGCTGCCTTGGCTGTTGTAAAGCCGCAAGTAAGGGTCGCTCAAAGTGCCGCCGCCGCTGGCCGCGCCGCTCAGTTCAAATTCGTAGGTTTCGCCCTCGGTCAGCGTGATGGCGACCCAGTCCCTGTCTCCGTTGGTGGAAAGGGTGCCTTGGAACGTATCGCCGGCGGACATGCGGTATGAGGTCCAGGTTCCATGCCCTGCGTCGGAGATTTCAACAATTCTGGCAGAGCTGACATTGTCTTGACCATCGGACGCGGCACGTTCAATGCAATCTAAACACATGAAATATCTTCCTGTTGACCTTCGTAGCGTGCTGGAAAACGAATAACTGTTGAAACAGCTCTTGGTGGCGGCTGATTTCCGCCTGCAATCTTTGCGCTTTAATCATTTTTTAAGAGCCGCTGAAAGCCTCGCTTGCTTCACTTTCGAGGGATAGCCGCGAAAACGTTGCGTGAACCGTTTGCAAATGACGCAGAAAGCACCTGAAAACAAATGCTTGCGCTCATTGGTTCGCAAGGGGAAACAGAATGTTGAGGAAGATGGTGCCCAGGAGAGGACTCGAACCTCCACGTCCATACGGACACTAGCACCTGAAGCTAGCGCGTCTACCAATTCCGCCACCTGGGCAGGTGTCGTGAAACCGGCGTATAAGATGGTTTTCAGGGGCCGTCAAACGGAAATCGCGGGCCAAGCTGACGGCGGCGCGCGCATTGGAATGCGGCCTTAGCCGCAAGCGCGGGGCTTCCAGCCTTTATGTGACAATCCCGACTGATTGGCGGGTTTTGCATTCCGTTTTGGAATGAAGCCAGTACGCAAACTCATTGGCTTCAAGTTCCGGATTCGCGGATAAAGACATGGTCAGTCAGCGTAGGGAGGCCGCATGGACCGCGCCCAGATCGTGCATCAGAACTTCCTGGACCGGGTTCAGGCCGGAAAACTTCCCGCAGGCGCTGCGCCTGCAGGTCCTCTGGCCGCGTCCGCGGCCGTTTCCACCTTCCGTGCGCAAGTGCTGAGCCGGGCGCTGGACCTGACAAGCCGCGACATGCAGAAAGCGGGGCAGGGGTTTTATACCATCGGCTCCTCCGGGCATGAGGGGATGGCGGCGGTGGCCCGCGCCCTGCGCCCCACTGATATGGCGTTCCTTCATTACCGGGATGCGGCGTTCCAGATTGCCCGTGCCGATCAGGTGCCGGGACAGCGGATTGCCTGGGACATGCTGCTGTCCTTTGCCTGTTCCAGCGAAGATCCGACCTCCGGCGGGCGGCATAAGGTGCTGGGGTCCAAGGCGCTGATGATCCCGCCGCAGACCTCGACCATTGCATCGCATCTGCCGAAGGCGGTGGGCGCAGCCTATTCCATCGGTGCTGCCAAGCGGCACCAGCCGGAGCATCAGCTGCTGCCGGAGGATGCGATTGTGATGTGTTCCTTCGGCGACGCATCTGCCAACCACTCGACGGCGCAGGGGGCGATCAACACCGCGGGCTGGACCTCGGTGCAGTCGACGCCGCTGCCCTTGCTGTTTGTCTGCGAGGACAATGGTATCGGCATTTCGACCAAGACGCCGAAAGGGTGGATCGAGTCCTCGATGGCCCATCGGCCGGGCATCCGGTATTTCAAGGCGGACGGGCTGGATATCTACAACGCCTTTCAGGTGGCGCAGGAGGCGGCGGAATATGTGCGGACGCGTAAGAAGCCCGCGTTTCTTCACCTGCGCACTGTGCGACTTTATGGCCATGCCGGGGCGGATGTGCCGACTACCTATATGGCCAAAACTGAAGTGGAGGCGGATGAGGCCAACGATCCGCTGCTGCATTCGGTGCGGCTGATGGATGAGGCGGGGGCGCTGCGTCCCGAGGATGCGCTGAAGATCTACACGGATACCTGCGCGCGTGTGGAGCGGATCCGGGCTGAGGCAGTGACACGGCCGCATTTGAAAACCGCCGCGGATGTCGCCGCCAGCCTGATCCCGCCCAAGCGGGTATGTGCGCCCACCAATGGCCCCAGTGCCGAAGCGCGCGCCGCGGCCTTTGGCAGCGACATGCGGGCGATGGAGGAGCCGCAGCCGATGTCGCGCCTGATTAATTGGGCGCTGACCGACCTGATGCTGGAGCACGGTGAAATCGTCATGATGGGCGAAGACGTGGGCCGCAAGGGCGGGGTCTACGGCGTCAGCCAGAAGCTGCAGCAGCGGTTCGGGCCGGACCGTGTGACCGACACTCTGCTGGATGAGCAATCGATCCTCGGCCTCGCGATCGGCATGGGGCACAATGGATTCCTGCCGATCCCGGAAATCCAGTTCCTCGCTTATCTTCACAACGCCGAGGACCAGCTGCGCGGCGAGGCGGCGACATTGCCGTTTTTCTCCAACGGGCAGTTTTCCAACCCGATGGTGCTGCGGATTGCCGGTCTGGGGTACCAGAAAGGTTTTGGCGGCCATTTCCACAACGACAACTCGCTGGCGGTGCTGCGCGATATTCCGGGCTTGGTGATTGCCTGCCCGTCGGACGGGGCGGAGGCTGCGATGATGATGCGTGAGGCGGTGCGGCTGGCGCGCGAGGAGCAGCGGGTGGTGGTCTTTGTCGAACCAATTGCGCTCTATCCGATGCGGGATCTGCATGAGGCGAAAGATGGCGGCTGGATGCGGACCTACCCGTCGCCGGAGCGGCGGATCGGTTTGGGCGAGGTTGGCATGCATGGGGACGGCAGCGATCTGGCCATCGTGACCTATGGCAACGGACGCTACCTTTCCACCCAGGCGCAGGCAGAGCTGGCGGCGCAGGGCGTGCAGGCGCGGATTGTGGATTTGCGCTGGCTGGCGCCCTTGCCGGAGGCGGCGCTGCTGGAGGCCGTCGAAGGCTGCAAGCACGTGCTGATCGTCGACGAATGCCGCATCACCGGCAGCCAGTCTGAAGCGCTGATGGCGCTGTTTGCGGAGCAAAGCGATATCCCCACGGCCCGGATCGCGGCCAGCGATTGCTTTATCGCAACCGGGCCTGCTTATGGCGCCACGCTGCCGTCGAAGGATAGCATCGTTGAGGCCGCGTTGAAGCTGGCAGGAGGCCGGAAATGACCCGTACCGCTGTTCTGATCTGCCCGGGCCGGGGCACCTATAACAAGCCGGAGCTGGGGTATCTGCACCGCCACCATGCGGACAAGGCTGCGCTTTTTGCGGGCTTTGATGCACAGCGCCAGGACGCCGGACAGGAAGCGATCACCGCGCTGGACGGAGCCACGCGGTATTCCGTGTCGAAGTATTCGCGCGGGGATATTGCCTCGCCGCTGATCTATGCGTCCGCATTGGCGGATGCGCAGTCCTTGGCGGAGGACATCGAGGTGGTTGCGGTCACCGGCAACTCTATGGGCTGGTACATCGCGCTGGCAGCGGGTGGGGCGCTGAGCGCGGCGGATGGGTTCGAGGTGGTGAACACGATGGGCACGCTGATGCAAGAGCAGCTGATCGGCGGCCAGCTGGTCTATCCCTTTGCCGGGCCGGATTGGCAGAACGGCCCCGCGCGCAAGGCTGAGCTTCTGGCGCTGGCGGCAGAGATAAATGACCGCGAGGGGCATGATCTGGCGCTGTCGATTGATCTGGGCGGAATGCTGGTGCTGGCCGGAAATGAGGCCGGGCTGGCAGCGTTTGAGCGCGCGGTGCCAGTGGTCGAGGAGCGTTTCCCGATGCGTCTGGCCAATCATGCGGCTTTCCACACTGCGCTGCAGGCGCCGGTGGCGGCGGAGGGGCGCAAGCGGTTGGTGGCAGGGGTGTTCACCCAGCCGGAGCTGCCGCTGATCGACGGGCGCGGGCAGATTTGGTGGCCCGGTGCCACGGATACGCAGGCCCTGTGGGATTACACTTTGGGTCATCAGGTGGTGGAACCCTATGATTTCACGCTTGCTGTGCAGAATGCGGCTTATGAGTTTGCGCCGGATCTGTTCATCGTAACCGGTCCGGGCACCACGCTGGGCGGCGCGGTGGCGCAATCTCTGGTGCAGGCGGGTTGGCAGGGGATGACCGGGAAGGAGGCCTTCAAGGCGCGGCAGGCCGAGGCGCCGCTGCTGGTCTCGATGGGCGATGCGGGGCAGCGCTCCTTGGCCACCAGTTGATTGACTGCCGGGAAGGCTGTCTGTGGCAGGGTTACTCTGCAGCAGCCTGGGAATTCCCGCCAGCTTGAATTGCAAAGCAGCTGACGGGCTGGGAGACGTTGTGCAGGCTGACTGCGCCGAGCGAGATGCCTTGCGAGGTGTCGCCCAGGATGTCATGGCTGACGACAATCGCGTGATCCGCGGTCTTGCCGTAGTCGCCCAGCCGGGCGGCGATATTGGCGGCTTGGCCGATCACCGTGAAATCCAGCCGCTCCCGCGAGCCGATGTTGCCATAGGTCACGCGGCCATAGGCGATGCCGATGGCGGCCTCGCAGCGGTGGCCGTCTTCTTCCCGGGCAATTTCTTCCAGCCGGGCAACGATGGCGCGGGCGCTGTCCAGGGCCTGGGTCCGGGCTTTGTCTGGGTCGCTGCCGGCCGGGAATACGGCCAGCACAGCGTCGCCGATGAATTTCAGCACTTCGCCGCCGTGATCATGCACGATGGTTGAGGCGGTCTCGAAGAACTGGTTCAGCAGCGCGATATAGTCCCGGCGGCCCAGCTGCTCTTCCAGCCGGGTGGAGCCGCGCAGGTCGCAGAACATGATGGCAGCGTCAATCTCGTCGCCGTCGCCGCGGCGGATCTCACCGCCCAGCACCCGGGCGCCGGTGCGTTTTCCGACATAGGTTTCCAGCAATGCCTGGGCGTTTTCGCGCTGCATAAAGATCTCGTAGTAACGCGCGATAACTCCGGAGCATTCGAAGATCAGGCCCAGGTTGGCGGTGGAGAAACCCTTGGGGTGATCGCTGGTTAGCGTCAGCACATTGATCCGCCCGTCCGAGAACCGCAGCGGCATTGCGACATAGTCGGTGGCACCTTCCTTGCGCAAATCCTCAAGAATGGGAAAGGCATCATCGGTGCAGCAGGCGTCCAGCCGGTGCCGCACCCCGCCCAGCCCGTTGGAAACGTGGCGCAGCGGGCTGTTCTGGTAAGCGGGATGGTCGTGGATTTCATACGACGGGGCGTAGGTCGTGACCTCACCGGTTTTCTTCTGCCAGATGTAGTTCTTGCCCGCGATCAGCGGGTGCAGCGACCAGGCCATGACCGAGAGGCGGGACAGGTAGATGCCCTGTTCCACGAATTTCTCTGCCAGCGCGGCGGTCAGCTCTTCCGGGGTTGCCACCATCGAGGCGTCGCGCAGCAGCCAGTCGATCACCGGGCCGGAGATATTACCGTAATCAGGCATCTCCACGGTGTTAGTGCCGAAATCGAACTCAACTTTTGCGCTGGGCATGAAGCCGATATGGCCGGAAATGGCAGCGGCTTCGGGCAAGGCGTCCTCGTAGGCCCAGACACCGTTCTGCACGGCGCCGTCCGGCAACAGGACATCGCGGTAGCTGGCGGTGCCCTTAAAGGGGCAGAAGGTTTGAAGGGGAGTATGGTCTGACAGTGGAGCAGTAACGTCGTCCGCAGGGAAATAGACCGCTGGCGGGAGGCGGGTTTCGTACATCACCTTGGCCCGGGTGCTTTGCGCCAGAACGGTGCCGCCGCGCCGGGCGGTGACCAGGCCTTGCAGCGGTTCGACAACAATACCGTAGCCCCGGTTGCGGGTCTGAACCTGCGTGTCCATCCCAGAGATCCTTGTTTTTTGCCGGGCAGCCGGTGGAAACAGGACCGGCCGGCGCGGGCCGGTTCTGAACTATCTGGGAACTTTGCCGGGAAAATCCAGACCGGAACACAGGATATTGAGCATAACGGAGCCGAAGGGTCAGACCATGCGGATCACGTCCTTGCTGATTGCCAGCACATAGCCGCGCTTGGCGATATTCTTGACCAAGAGTTCGCTAACCATCTGGTTTCCCAGGGTGTCCCGCAGGCGCTTGATCCGGGTGGCGCCGGCGGCTTCCTCGCAATCGGCGGAGGCGCGGCCGGAAATCACCGCCTCGATCTCGGTGCCGGACAGCACGTCGCCGTCCAGCCGGGCCTCGGCCAGAACCGAGAGGGTTTCCATCGCAGCTGGAGTCAGCTTGAACCCCATGCTGTTGAGGTAGACGGTGTTCTCATCGCGGCTGATCAGCAATTCGTTCACCTGGATGCCTGAACGTTCGATTTGCGCCATACGGCGGTTCAGCATCACCAGCATACCCAGCACCGCAAGCGCCGCCACCATCATTGCGGTGGCAAAAACCAGCAGAACAAAGATCACCATCCGGTAGCTGGTCAGCGTGTCGGCAAAGGCGGTGCCAGACTGGGCCAGGATTTCCAGCAGCTTGATTTCGGCCTGGGTTGTCAGATCGTTTTCCACAAACAGCTGCTCAACCCGGGCGTTGAAAGCGTTCGCGTCAGGCAGGGCCAGAAGTAGAACCGTGCCTGCAATGATCAGAACGGCGACGATGGCGGCGATCCCTAGAGTGATGACCCTGCTGCCGGCGGCACGGGCGTCAGAAACTGAGATAGTAGGGTCCGGCATCAGCCTTCCTTTGCTGCAGGCCTTCGGGGCCAAAGACAGAGAGGACATTCAACAGCGTCCACCCGGCCGGGGCTATGCGGGCCTGAATTTCACTGCGGGCAGCCTGTTTGTTGCAGGCGCCGGACAGTTGAACAACACCGTAATGCAGGCGCAACGGATTGTCTTGCTTGGCCTTGTAGTCGGCATAGCACTCAGCGGCCTGCGCGGGCGCGGAAAGCGCCAGCAGGGCGGCTGCAAAGGCGGGGATCAGAAGGGTTTGTTTCATGGGGCCATCCTGCGTCGGGGCTGATTGAAATTCAATAACCGCAGGGGGTTGGTATGGCTGATATCCGATAACAAGCGGCCGATATTGCCTGTCTGAAGGGGGCGGAAGCAGGGTGAGCGCATCAAACGCATTTTGCGTTCCGCTCATTCCATTGAAAGGTTCAGATATGACCCAGACAAGCCGCCCGCAGCCGCACCGCAAATTCATAGCCTTGATCGTTGCAGCCTCCATTGCGATTACCGGCTTCTCGGCAGCCCCCGCCCGTGCGGACAATGATGTTGCAAAAATTCTGGGCGGCCTGGCGCTGCTTGGTATTCTTGGAGCGGCCATCAAGCATTCCAGAGATAAAGATGATCACGCCGTGACACGCACGTATAACCCGCCGCAGAACCACAGCCATAACAGACACAGGCACCAGGGCCGCAACCGTCACGACGGCCACGTCAAACCGCTGCCGCAGTCCGTGCGCCGTTATGATCTGCCGGCGCATTGCGTCCGCTATTTTCCACGCTACAGCACCAATTATCCGCTGGCGGCCAAGGGCTGCCTGGACCGCAATTACGGCTACACGCACAAACTGCCGCAGGTCTGCAAGGTGACGTTCTGGAACGGCCAGCGCAACCGTACCGGGTACAAGCCCGGGTGCCTGAAGAAACATGGCTACCGGATGGTGAACCGGTAAGCCGGAGTACAGGTTCGGGCAGCAGTAAACTGGGGGGCTGCGGCCCCCCTTTTTTTTGTCCGCTTGCATCACGCTCAGGAATTGGTTTTGTCAGAAGCATGACACAGCCAGATTTCAGTCTTGAAGCCGCCGCCCGCGAAAACGGGTTTCTTAGAATTGCAGGGGTTGATGAGGTCGGCCGCGGTCCGCTGGCTGGTCCGGTCACGGCCGCTGCGGTGGTTCTGGATGCCAGCGCGATCCCCGATGGACTCAACGACTCCAAAAAGCTCAGCCTGAAAAAACGGGAGGCACTGGAGGGGGAGATTCTGTCGTCGGCCCAAACCGCTATTGCCCATGCGACGGTGGAAGAGATTGATTCCCTGAACATTTTGCGCGCGTCGCACTTGGCAATGGAACGTGCGGTGGCGGCGTTAAACCCGCCGCCGGACTACTTGCTGATTGATGGCAATCTGATTCCCAGAGGGCTGGCACTGCCGGCTGATGCGGTGGTCAAGGGCGATGCCAAATCGGTGTCGATCGCGGCGGCCTCGATTTTGGCAAAACTGGCGCGTGACAGGATCATGGTGGATTTGGCGCAACAGTTCCCGGGCTATGGCTGGAAGAAAAACGCAGGCTATCCCTCGAAACAGCACCGTGAAGCGCTAGTTCAGCTGGGGGTGACCCCACATCATCGGCGTTCCTTTAAGCCGGTACACAATATCTTGTATCAAGAGTGAACCGTAGGGCGTTGTTATAATAAACAAATTGACCTCGAATCCGCGATGACTCATCCTGTGGACAACCTAATGAGCGCAAAAATGCGCCGCGGTTATGAGGCAGAGCAATGAATAAAACCATGACAAAGGGCGCGGCAGCGCTCCCTTTAAACACGATTATTGGCGGTGACTGCGTCGAGGCGATGAACAGTCTGCCGGCCAATTCGGTCGATCTGATCTTTGCGGATCCGCCGTATAACCTGCAGCTGAAAGGCCAGCTGCACCGCCCCGACAATTCCAAAGTCGACGCCGTGGATGATCACTGGGACCAGTTTTCCAGCTTTGCGGCCTATGACCAGTTCACCCGCGAGTGGCTGAAGGCGGCGCGCCGGGTTCTGAAGCCGAACGGCTCGATCTGGGTGATCGGCTCCTACCACAACATCTTCCGTGTCGGCGCCGTGCTGCAGGACGAAGGTTACTGGGTTCTGAATGACGTCATCTGGCGCAAGTCGAATCCGATGCCGAACTTCCGCGGCAAGCGGTTCACCAACGCGCATGAGACGATGATCTGGGCGTCCAAGTCCGAAGGCGCGAAGTACACTTTCAACTATGAAGCGCTGAAGGCACTGAACGAGGGCATTCAGATGCGCAGCGACTGGGTGCTGCCAATCTGCACAGGCCACGAGCGGCTGAAAGACGAAAACGGCGACAAGGCGCACCCGACACAAAAGCCGGAATCGCTGCTGCACCGGATCCTGGTGGGTGCGACCAACCCGGGCGACGTGGTGCTGGATCCGTTCTTTGGCACCGGCACCACCGGAGCTGTAGCCAAGATGCTGGGGCGCGAGTTCATCGGGATCGAGCGCGAGGAAGCCTACCGCAAAGTGGCGGAGAAGCGGATCAAGGCAGTGCGCAAGTTCGACCGCGAGGCGCTGGAGGTTTCCGCCAGCAAGCGCGCAGCGCCGCGGGTGCCCTTCGGCCAGCTGGTTGAGCGCGGCATGCTGCGCCCGGGCGAGGAGCTGTACTCGATGAACCGCCGCCACAAGGCGAAGGTGCGGGCTGACGGCACCCTGATCGGCGACAACATCAAGGGGTCCATCCATCAGGTCGGTGCGCATCTGGAGAATGCTCCGTCCTGCAACGGCTGGACCTATTGGTGCTTCAAACGCGATGGCAAGACGGTGCCTATCGACGTGCTGCGCCAGCAGATCCGCGCCGAAATGCAGAACTGACGCAACCGGAACTATTCAGAAGATATCAGTCGATTGCAGGTGCCTGTGCAATTTGCGCAGGCGCACACCTTGCCCCGCCTGGATCAGGCGGGGTTTTTTGCATGTTTGCGGCCTGATGAGCTATTCACAGTTTGAGGCGAGGTAACTATCTGAAGCAGGAATGCTTCTGCAGCCAGCGGGAAGAGGGAGACCCAATGACCGATACGGCGTTTGCAACCGGAACCGGAGCTGCCAGAGCAGCAGAAGCAAGCAGCCAGGAGCTCTCTGCTGCGGAAGGCAGGTTTGCGGAGGCTGCGTTGGACGCGCACAAGCGGCGCGGGCTGCAGCTGGCTGTTCGCGCGCGGTGGATTGCGCTGCCGATTGTTGCGGTCTTCATTGTTTTTCTGAACCCTGTCTGGAGCGTTCTGTATTACCATGGGCTTCTTGCGGTTCTGTGCCTGAACGGCTGGTTCATCAGCCGGGCCGGGAAGGTTGGCAAATCGCGGCTGGAACTGTTCCTGATCTTCCTTGACCTTGCGGTCATGACCTTTGCGCTGGTTGTGCCCAACCCATTTGATCCCCGCGAAATTCCTGCAGCGATGCATTACAGATTCGATAACTTCCAGTACTTCTTCATCATTCTTGCCGCGGGCACTATGGCCTATTCTTGGCGCACGGTGATTGCGATCGGAACTTGGACCGCGATGATGTGGCTGAGCGCGTTGGGGCTGGTCTGGTGGTTCTCCAGCCCGGTTCCCGGGCTGACTGAAGCCGTTGGCGCCGCCCTCGGGTTCGAGCCGGAACTGGCACAGTTCTTTGACCCGAACAGCTTTGTGGTCAAATTGCGGGTGCAGGAAGCGCTTGTCTTTGTCCTGGTGGCTGTGACGCTGGGTTTCTCGGTGCGCCGGTTCAACGGGCTTTTGCGCAGCAATGCCAGCCTGGAACGGGAGCGGGCGAACCTGTCACGCTACTTTTCGCCCAACGTGGTGGAACAGCTGTCCCAGAACGATGAGCCGCTGAAGCAGGTGCGCAGCGAGAACGTGGCGGTTCTGTTCATAGACATCATCGGCTTTACCCGGCTGTCAGCAGGTATGAATCCGCATGCGGTGATTGATCTCTTGCGGGAATTCCATGGCCGGATGGAGCGGGAGGTGTTCCGCCATCACGGCACGCTGGACAAGTATCTGGGGGACGGGCTGATGGCGACCTTTGGCACGCCGGTGGCGGGAAAGCAGGACGCCACGAATGCGCTGGCTTGCGCGCATGCGATGCGGGCTTCGCTTGCGAGATGGAACCGGGACCGTGCAAAACAGGGCAAGCCCGAAATACGGGCCGGGATCGGTATTCACTATGGCGAGGCGCTGCTGGGCGATATCGGTGCCAACCGGCTGGAATATGCGGTCCTAGGCATGACGGTGAACATCGCCGCGCGGCTGGAGAACCTGACGCGCAGGCTGCAGGGCAGTATTGTCGTCAGCGAAGCAATGGCTGCGCAGGTTAAGGCGGAGCTGGCCGGGCTGGACCTGCTGGCTGGCGCATCCCGCCATGCGGATCAGGAAGTGCGCGGGCTGGATCAGCCGATGACGGTCTTGGCTTGGGATTGACGCCTAGCGCGGCATCGGGTTCTGCGCCTTGTTATAGGCGTGCCAGTCGGTGATTTCGGGATAATACGTCTGCCGCCAGCGGCGCACCCGCGGGTTCATCACCCGCCGCCACAGAGGCGGGATCATCGCTGCAATGGTCATTACCGGATAGCCGTATGGCAGCTGTGGCGCGTCAGCCTCAGTGTAGTTCTGCAGCAGCGGAAAGCGGCGGTTCGGCTTGTAGTGGTGGTCCGAATGGCGCTGCAGGTTGATCAGCAGCCAGTTCGATGCCTTGTGCGCCGCGTTCCAGGAATGGCGCGGCTGGACCGGCTCGTATTTGCCGTCGCCCAGGTGTTTGCGGGTCAGCCCGTAGTGCTCGACGTAGTTGACCACTTCCAGCTGCCAGATCGCGGTGCCGGCCTGAACCAGGAACAGGAGAACGCCGGTCAGCCCGCCCAGCATCAGCGCCAGGAGCAGCATGGCCGCCTGCAACGCCCAGTAGCGGAAGAATGGGTTAGAGCGGTCGGTCCAGTGTCGGTTCTTCTTGGCCAGTTTTTCTTTCTCGGCACGGAAGGCGGAGTGCCAGCATTGGCGCAGAACACGCGGGTAGAAACGATGGAAACCTTCGTTATAGCGCGCCGTGACCGGATCGCGGGGCGTGCCGACATAACGGTGGTGCACCAGCAGATGCTCAGACCGGAAATGCGAGTACAGCACCATCGCCAGCAGAATGTCCCCCAGCCAGCGTTCCATCCTGCTGGACTGGTGCATCAGCTCGTGACTGTAGTTGATTCCGACGGCGCCGGTCACAACGCCGACGCCGAAGAAGGCTGCGAATTTCTCGAATGCGCTTAGGTGTTCTGCGCTGCTGACGTACCAGATCAGCGTAAACAGAGTGAGGAACTGCAGCGGAACCCAAGCCGCGGTCAGTGCCTTGTACCACTTTAGATCGTTGTCCGGTGTTTCCGGGTCGGCGTTTTCCAGATTGAGCCCGAACATCCCGTCCAGCACCGCAAACAGGTGCCATGTCACAAGTGGCGGCAGCAGCAGCGCCCAGCCGCCCTGCAGTGCCGCGATCCAAACCAGCGGCAGCAGCAGAAATGACATCCAGAACGGCAGGGCGCTTTGCCAGCGGGAAAGAGTATCCGGGGCAATCATGCCAAGTCTCCCAAATCAGTCAGCGCGCGTTTGGGGAAACCCTATGCCCTGACATTTCAAAACCCAATAGGGGCGCAGGGTAACCTAGCGGCCTTTATAAAGATCGAAGGCTTTGCGCATCACCGTTGGCAGGCTGGAAGGGGTGAAATCGTGACGCGTGATCATCTCTTGATCTGCACTGTGATTGAAACCGATGGGGAGTTCAGCGGTCATGACACGCAGAATGAGGTGAAAATGGGTGAACGTGTGCCGCACCTCGCCAGCCAGCTCCTGCCATTCGGCTTCAAAAGGCGGGGTCGGTGTGGCGGTATCACTCCAGTCTGATCCGGGCCAGCCCAGCATGCCGCCTAAAAGCCCCTTGTCCGGTCGCCGCTCCAGCAGCCAGGTGCCATCGGCGGATTCTGCAAGGTAAACAATGCCATACCTGGTTGGTTTTGGCTTCTTTGGCGCTTTCTTGGGTAAGTTGGGCGCAGTTCCAGCAATGCGGGCCGTACAGGGCGTGCGCCAAGGGCAGATGCCGCAGGCCGGATTGCGGGGGGTGCAGATGGTGGCGCCCAAGTCCATGACCGCCTGAGCGTAGTCGCCGGGCCGCAGCGCCGGGGTGAGCTCCGCAGCGCGGTCTTTCAGCACCGGCTTGGTGCCCGGGAGCGGGTCGTGGATGTCGTGAATGCGGGCCATCACCCGCTCGACATTGCCATCCAGTACTGTTTCAGGCCGGTCAAAGGCTATGGAGGCGATGGCTGCTGCGGTGTAGGGGCCGATGCCGGGCAGCTTGAGCAGGCCCTCGTAGCTGTCCGGGAAGCTGCCGCCGTGATCCTGAGCCACCGCGCGGGCGCATTTCAGCAGGTTGCGGGCGCGGGCGTAGTAGCCGAGGCCGGCCCATTCGCTCATCACGTCTGCGTCTTCTGCGGCGGCCAGATCCAGAACCGATGGCCAGCGGCTGGTGAAGCGCAGGAAATACTCGCGCACTGCGGCCACAGTGGTTTGCTGCAGCATTACCTCGCTGAGCCAGACCCTGTAAGGGTCGGGGCGGATGCCTGCAGCGCGGCTTGCAGGACCTACTCGCCAGGGCATCTCGCGGGCATGCACGTCATACCACGCGAGCAGTTCTTCGCTCATCGCAGCGGAATTGCTCTTTAAGTCACGCATTCGTTATTCCTTGGGCGGCGGTTTGGCTAGCGCCTGCATAACCGCTCTTTACAATAGGGCGGGCAGTCGAGCAAAACCTACATCATGGCATTCAGGCGCAGCACCACACGCGGGTTCTCCCGGACCTCCAAGCTCCTAAGCGAGCAGATCCGCAAAGCGGGCGAAAGCCGCGGATTCGCGGTGTCCCGGCTGCTCACCCATTGGGAGGAGATCGCCGGGCCGGATATCGCTGCCATGGCCCGTCCGGTGAACATCGGCTACGGGCGGGGCTCCTTTGGCGCCACGCTGACGGTTCTGACCACCGGGGCCAACGCGCCGATGCTGGAAATGCAAAAGGAACGCCTGCGCGAACGGGTGAATGCGGTCTATGGCTTTAACGCCATTTCCAAGGTGCGGATCACGCAAACGGCACCGACGGGATTTTCCGACGGACGCGTGGAATTCAAGTATGCCCCCAAGGTGCAAGCGCCGCTGCAGCCGGACCCGCGGGATGCGGCTGAGGCCAGCAAGGCAGCCGCCGGGGTGGAAAATGACGATTTGCGCGCCGCCCTGGAACGCCTGGGGCGCAATGTGCTGACAAAACAGAAAACGCAAGGAAAGGGGTTCAAATGACCCGTTTGATGTCTGGTGTCTTGGCCGCGGTTGCGGTGGTTGCGGGCGGTTATGCCCTGTCGGGTTTGGGCAGCCAGAGCAATCTGCCGTCAAATCCGCTGGTCGGCGCGGCAATCGCGCAAGAAGCCGAAGTGGACACCTCGACCATCACTGAGATGACTTTGGGCGCCGAGGATGCGCCGGTCACGCTGATCGAATATGCCTCCTATACCTGCCCGCACTGCGCGAATTTTCATAATAACACCTTCAAGCAGCTGAAGGCGGATTACATCGATACCGGCAAGGTGAAGTTCATCTACCGCGAGGTTTATTTTGACCGCTACGGGCTGTGGGCCTCGATGATTGCGCGCTGCAGCGGGCCGGAGAAGTTCTTTGGCATTTCCGACCTGATCTACAAGGGGCAGTCGGAATGGGCGCGGGCCGGCGGCGCGCCGGAGATCATTGACGAACTGCGCAAGATCGGCCGTTTGGCAGGCATCGAAAACGACCAGCTGGAGGCCTGTCTGCAGGACGGCGAGAAGGCGCAGACTCTGGTGACCTGGTATCAGGAAAATGCAACTGAGCATGGGATCGAATCCACCCCGTCCTTCATTTTGAACGGCGAAAAGGTGTCGAACCAGTCTTACGAAGACTTCAAGAAACTGCTGGATGCTGAACTCGAAAGCTAAGCGCGAGTAAGCAGAACGATAAAAGCCCGGGCCAGGTGCCCGGGCTTTCTCTTTGCGGCGCTATGTCAGGTCAGGGTGCAGGCGCGGCTGTTTTCAACATGTCTTTCAGGCCCTCATCTCCGGCAATACGCAGGCGGACAGGCAGGGTAATCACCTTGGAGCGAAAACTGTCCGGCAGCCGCACGGCGTCCTTTTCGGTCGTGACCAGCTGCGCGTTTAGCAGTTTCGCCTCGTTTTCCAGACGGTTCATCAATGCCGGGGTCAGCGGCTGATGATCGTCCAGTGCCTCAGACCTGGAAATATCGGCTCCAAGGTCGCGCAGAGTGCTGAAAAATTTCTGAGGATGGCCGATACCGGCAAAGGCCAGCACCCGGGTGCCGTGCCAGGGCATGCCGGTCTGCAGGGGCTCCAATGCGCCAGTGAAATGCGGGAGTCCTTGAATCTGGCCGCTCCAAACCGCGGTGAAAGCTTCCTGAGCCGGCTCCGCGCCCAAGGACAGAACTGCGTTGGCGCGTTTCAGCCCGGTGGCAACTGGTTCGCGCAAGGGGCCTGCGGGCAGGCAGCGCCCGTTGCCGAAACCGTGCTGGGCATCGACCACGATAAGTGACAGGTCCTTGGCGACTGCCGGGTTCTGAAACCCGTCATCCAAAACGATGACCGTTGCCCCTGCCTCTGTTGCAGCACGGGCGCCTGCCGCACGGTCCTTGGCTACCCACACTTCGCCAAAGGCAGCCAGCAGCAGCGGCTCATCTCCCGTCTGCGCTGCCTTGTGCTGGCCGGGGATGACCTGAACCGGCCCGTCCAGCGTGCCGCCATAGCCGCGGCTCACCACATGCGGTTCATGTCCGAGGCTGCGCAGGGTCTCCAGCAGCCAGATTACAGTCGGCGTCTTACCTGTGCCGCCAGCATTCAGGTTGCCCACGCAAATCACCGGCACACCGGGTGCAACCGGATCGCCCTTGGCCAGCCGGGATGCGGTGGCGCGCGCATAGGCCCAGCCCAGCGGCGCCAGCAGAGTTGACCGCAGATCGAATTCCCCCGGCGGCTTGTGCCAGAAATCAGGTGCCCGCATTGCTGTCCTCGCGCTGATCCAAAAGGGCCTGGACCTTTTCCAGAAGTGTGTCTGTTGTGGCCGCACTTTCGGTAACGCTTTGCCAGCCGGCCAGGGCCATCTCGGCGGCCTTGTCCGGTGCTGACAGGGCCACAACAGTGTCTGACATTTCGCCTTGCGTCTGAACTTGCACTGCGGCGCCGGCCATGGTCAGCCTGTCGTAAAGCTCCCGGTGGGCGTGGATGCCCGGACCATGAAGCAGCGCAGACCCCAGGGCGGCGGCATCGAGCGGCGACTGGCCTTGTGCTGCCGGGTCCAGGCTGCTGGCGATCAGGGCAACCGGCGACAAGCGGTACCAGAGGCCAAGGTCCTCACCGGCGGTGAGAAGAACCTGGTTGTAGTCTTCCGGCTCGCTGCCGGCTTCCCAATCGGCAAAGGAAAGCCCGCTGTTTTGCACCAGGCCACGGGCCGCTTCCAGATCCGGGGTATTGTCCAGCGCAACCACCAGAAGAAGGCGGTGGAGCAACCGCAAAGCGTTCCGGTGGGCATCCAGAATGCGGGGCAGCTCTTCCAGTTTAACGTGGGCCGCCAGCCAGACCGGGCGGCTGCCTAGGGTTTGCTGCATGGCGGCCAGCTCATCATCGTTGCAGCCGGGCGGAATGGCGGACACGCGCAGCTTGCCAGCCACTTCCAACCGTTCGGCCGGAAAGCCCAGCCTGATCAGCCGGTCCCGCACAGTTTTGGACGGCGTCAGGATACATGTCAGCCCTTCCAGCATCCTGCGGCGCTGATCCGGCAACCAGCGGCTGGTACGGTGAGGCATTTCAGCGTCAAGAAGATCGGCCAGAAGAACACCAGTTCCCCGTTCACGCAGATGGCGCAGTATGGTCCGCCGGGCTGGGGCGCCTGTCCAGATGCAGGCATCGGGCCGCCAGTGCGCCACGAACTCGCGGGCTTCCGCCAATGTGTCTTCTGCCAGCGGGCCAACTGGAATGTCGCAACCGACAGTGCCGGTCAGTCGCAGATCCGGCTCCCAGCTGGCCAGAACAGAGAGGTCCGGGCGCAGGGTCTTGAGACGGCGGCCGATGTCGCAGAGCGCGAGGTAGCGCTCTGGTGTTGTCGCGTGCACCCAGAGCACCTCACCCTTTGGACGGGGTTGCAGCACCGCAGAGCGGCTGGAGTTTGTGCTTCGCCGTTGCATCTGTTTCGATTTGATTTTTCCGGCCAAAGGTAGCTGCAACATGCGGGTTTGTCTGTGAAAGAATTATGTCCAGCCATTGCAGGACAGCTGAGACCGCTTAAGCCGGGGCTGGTTCAATGTCCAGCGATGCCAGGGCCAGCCGGGTCCAGCGCTGCGATAAGCGCTGTGTGCAGAGACGTATTCCCGGCAACCACTCCGTTCAGGCGGGGATGCGGGTTATTGAAGCGCAGAAGCTTGCCTGACCTGTCCGAGATGGTGCCGCCTGCCTCGCGCACCAGCAAATCGCCGGCGGCGATATCCCATTCCCAGCTCGGGCGCAGCGTCAGCATGGCGCCGAACCGGCCGTCGGCCACCTTGGCAAGGCGGTAGGCCAGTGAGGGACGGTAGCTGCGGATGAACGCAGGCGGTGTGCCGCCCTGCCAGTGGTGTGGTTGCAGGTTTGGCTTTGCGGCTAGAACCTCTGTGTCTGTAAGTTCTGCCGCAGCCGAGATCCTGATCGGGCTGCCGTTGCAGGCTGCGCCCTTTCCCTTGGCGGCGGTGTACATAAGTGCCCGCTGGGGCAAATAGATCACCGCGGCTGTGACTTCGCCGTGTTCCGCAACAGCGATGGAATGCGCCCAGGTGCGGGAACCTTCGGCAAAGCTGCGGGTGCCGTCGATCGGGTCTATGATGAAAACCTTCTCGCGAGTCAGGCGGGCAGGGCTATCTTCGGTCTCCTCCGACAGCCAGCCGTAGCCGGGCCGCGCTTGCTGCAACATGTCCTCGAGCATGGTGTTTACGGCCAGATCGGCTTCGGTCACCGGGCCCGCACCGCCAGGTTTGTCCCAGCGCTTGGCGTCGGGACCAGTGTAGCGGCACGCAATGTCTCCGGCCTGTTCCGCCGCTTTTACAAGCAGGGATAGGTCAGTTGCCGGCAAGGGTCATTCCTTCGACCAGCAGTGATGGCACCACTGTGGACAGATGCGTGCGCGCGTCATTGGCCGGGATAATCCGGCGCAGCATATCGTGCAGGTTGCCCGCGATGGTGCATTCGTTGACCGGATAGGCAATCTCGCCGTCTTCCACCCAGAAACCGGATGCGCCGCGGGAATAGTCGCCAGTGTTCGGATTGATGGTGGAGCCGATCATCGACGTGACCAGCAGGCCGGTTCCCATCTGCGCGATCAGATCCGCGCGGCTGTCTTGCCCTTGGGTCAGCGCAATGTTCCAGGTCGAGGGAGAGGGCACCCCGCCGATGCCGCGGGCGGCGTTGCCGGTGCTTTCCAGCCCCAGCTTGCGGGCGGAGGCGAGGTCCAGCGTCCAGCCGGTCAGCACGCCTTTGTCCACCACGGTACGTGTGCGGGTCGCCAGCCCCTCGCCGTCAAACGGGCGGGAGCCGGAAATGCGCGGACGGTGCGGGTCCTCAATCACAGAGAGCGCCTCAGGCAGCACCTGCTGGCCGAGCGAATCCTTCAGCCAGGAGGATCCGCGGGCGATTGCGGCGCCATTGGCGGCAGACATCAGATGGCCGATCAAAGAGGAGGAGATGCGTTCGTCGAACAGGACAGGGAAGCTGCCGGTCTTGGGTTTTCGGGCACCGAGGCGGGCGACTGCGCGCTCGCCCGCAGTGCGGCCAATCTCCTCCGCGCTGCGCAGATCAGACTGAAAGGTGCGGGAATCGCCGTCGTGGTCACGCTCCATTCCAGTTCCTGTCCCCGCGATCCCGGTACAGGACAGAGACCGGCCCGTGCGCTGGTAGCCGCCGGAGAAACCGTTGGTCGCGGCCAGATGCACAGCATGGCGGCCATAGCCCGCCGCTGCGGATTGCACCTGGGTAATGCCCTCAATCTTTTGGCAGACGGCCTCGGCCGCCAGGGCATCCGCTTGCAGGGCTGCCGGCTCTGGTTCGCTGCACGGGTCTTCCAGCTCCAGCGCAGCCACATCCCAGTCCCGGGCCAACTGAGACGGATCGGCCAGGCCGGCATAGGGGTCTTCCGGCGCTTCCCTTGCCATGGCAACAGCGCGTTCGGCCATCGCCGCGATGGTTTCCGGCCGCATGTCGGAGGAGGAGACCAGCGCCTGGCGCTTGCCGACAAACACCCGAAGACCCAGATCAGTGCCTTCTGAGCGTTCTGCATGTTCCAGCTTGCCCTCGCGGACTTCGATGCTGAGAGAACTGCCCTCAGCGGCCATGGCGTCGGCGGCATCTGCGCCGGCTTTGCGGGCGGCGTCGATCAGGGCGTGGCAAAGCGCTTCGGGGGACTGGGTCATGGGCACCTTCTGTTCTGCTCTTTAAAAGAGCTATCCAGTGCAGCGCCATGCCGCAAGTGCAGGGTGCAAAAAAGGGGCTGCGTGCTGCAGCCCCTTTCCAGTTCCTGTTCGGGATTTGACGGTTACTTGATGCGCTGGCCGTTTGCGAGCACCTGGCCGTCTTCGGTGACTTCGATCTTGGAGGTCAGGGTGTCCTCACCTTCGCCCGGGACCGCCAGCATGCCCATCATCATGCGTGCGCCCATGGCATCGCTGTCGGACATCAGGCCCATGCCGATCAGCTTGTCGATCAGGGTGTTTGCACCGACCAGTTTGAGGTTGGCCTCGCCTGCCGGTGCCGGCATGCCGTCAAAGCTGGTCAGGTCATCATTGTTGAAGGTGAAGTCGCCGGTGCCGGTCAGCTCGGCGCCTGCAGCAGAGACTTGCAGCTGCTTCACGGTCAGCGCGTTCAGCTCACCGGGCTGCTCCTCACCCATTTCCACGGCTTCCATGGCTTCCGGATCGAACAGGTCAAACAGAACCTTGCCCTTGCCGGCCAGGTCCAGGATGACGGTTGCCGGGTCATGCGGCAGCTGGCCGGTCGGGTCGACCATGCCCCACAGCATTTCCGGAACGGCAAAGTCGCGCAGCGTGACGCCCAGGGCAAAGTCCTGCTCTTCTTCGGATTTTGCCAGCGGCATCATCAGTTTGAAGCCGGTCTCCGCCATGCTCAGAGCCAGCGGGAACGGAATCTCGGAGCCGGAGATGTTCACATTGGTAGCAACTTGCGACACATCGTAGGTCAGGTGCTGCTTATCCATCGAAACAGTGAATGCGCCGCCTTGGGAGTTGCTTTCCATGGCGAAGCTTTCGCTGCCATCCACACCGGAGATAGAGCCATTGCCGCCGGTAAAGGTGAAGGTGCCGTCAAAGGCAAAGCCGGCTTCAAGCATTGCGGCCATGTCCGGGCTTTCCAGTCCTTCGGGTACGGTGCCGGTACCGGTGAAGCTCAGGCCCTGCAGCGCGCCCTTGAATGCGCCGGTGCCGTCGCCTTCGGGATCATTGAAGCCCATGTCATAGCTGAGGCTGGAGGCGGTCATGGTCTGATCGTAGCTGCGCCCTTCGGCAACCTTCATGGTGCTTTTGGTGACAACATCGTTCATCTCGACCTGAACCTTTGCCACCTCTGCGGGCACTGGCTCACCGTCCGCTGACAGTTCGTCCAGCGTCATGGTCACCTTCGAGGAGCTGTAGTCGTAGCTCATGTTTCCGGCATCGCCTGCAACTTTCATCGGCGAGCCATCGTGGGAATAGATCAGTTTGCCTGAAAAGGTCTCGCCATCGCCGGAGAACTCAAAGCCCATCGGGAATTCGGCAGGCAGCAGCACATTGACGGTGCCATCGCCGTTCTCAATAAACTGGACTTCGGGGAAGCTGATGGTGCCGGAGCCGTCTTCTTCGGGGATCGGCATGGCCATGGAGACATCGGAAACGGTCAGGGTGTTGCCTGAAACTGCTTCAGTTCCGGACACGGCGTAGCCAGTGCTGGTCAGATACGCCTTCCAGTCGGCCCAGACTTCCTGGGCGCTGAGGTCGGCGAGGGCGCCTTGAGCGGAAACAACCAAAATTGCCGCTGCGGCACCGCCGCGCGCAAGAATAACGGACATTAGAGAACCTTTCTCTGAGAGATAATTGAAAACATCGTCGGCCCGGTGGGCGGTGCCGTCAAGGGGGCCTTGGGCTGGACCGTTCCCCCTAACAGCTTTACCACTTGGGTTATCAGTCACTTGGAGGTTTCGGGCATGGAATTCAACGGAAAAACAGTTGCGATTACAGGAGCCAGCCGCGGGATCGGCGCGGATGCCGCCCGTGTATTTGCCGCTGCCGGAGCCAATTTGGTCTTGCTGGCAAGGAGTGCGGATGCACTGCAGGACCTTGCGGGTGAGATCGGCAATAATGTGCTGACATTTGCTTGCGACGTGTCTGACTACGCTTCCATTGAGAGCGCGCTGGCCAAGGCGCACCAGAAATTCGGCAGCCTGGACGTTCTGATCAACAATGCCGGGGTGATCGAGCCGATTTCCCGGCTGGAGGACGCCTCGCCGGAGGGCTGGAGCAAGCTGATCGACATCAACCTGAAAGGCGTGTTCAACGGGATGCGGGCTGCGCTGCCGCTGATGAAGCCATCGGGGGGCGGCACCATAATTACCGTTAGCTCGGGTGCCGCGCACCGGCCTTTGGAGGGGTGGAGTGCCTATTGTGCGTCGAAGGCAGGCGCGGCGATGCTGACTTCAGCGCTCGACTTGGAAGAACGCGGCAATGGCATTCGCGCTATGGGTCTGTCGCCAGGGACAGTTGCGACCCAGATGCAGCGGGAGATCAAGGCCAGCGGCATCAACCCGGTGAGCGAGCTGGACTGGGAAGACCATATTCCGGCCGAATGGCCGGCCCGGACGCTGATGTGGATGTGTACTAGCGACGCAGAGGATAATGTAGGCCAGGAGGTTTCCTTGCGCGAGGACAGCATCCGCAAACGGGTGGGCCTGGTATGATCGGACTGGAAATCGCGGAAAACGGTCTGTGGACCATCACCATCAACCGGCCGGACAAGGCGAACTCTTTGACAGAGTCGATGCTGACGGAACTGGCAGAGATCGCCGAGCGCGCGCAGGAGGCCCGCGGGCTGATTCTGACCGGAACCGGCAAGGTGTTCAGCGCCGGTGCCGATCTGGATGAGGCGCGTGCGGGCCTGGCGACCTCGCCGGTGTGGGAGCGGCTGTCTGCGGCAATGGCCGCTACCCCCTGCCTCAAGGTGGCTGCGCTGAACGGCACTTTGGCGGGCGGTGCCAATGGAATGGTGCTAGCCTGCGACATTCGCATTGCGGTGCCATCGGCCAAATTCTTCTACCCGGTGATGAAGCTTGGCTATTTGCCGCAGCCTTCGGATGCAGGCCGGATGGCAGCACTGATCGGGCCTGCCCGCACCAAGATGATCCTGGCGGCCGGGCAGAAGATCACCGCGCAGGAGGCATTCGGCTACGGTCTCGTGGACCGGGTTGTGGAGCCTGAGGCCTTGCTGGCAACGGCGGAGGACTTGCTGGCCCATGCGCTGGAAGCCAAACCGGAAATTGCTGCCGGGATCCTGAGGATGTGCCGGTGAAGCGGCTTTCCGGCCTTCGGTTGCAGGTCGAAGACCCAGAACAATTGGCGGAGTTTTACGCGGATGTGCTCGGCATGGAGGCACGGGCTGAGGGTGAAGCCTGGCGCGCCGGTTATGCCGGCGGGGATGCGGACGTGATCCTTCTGCCCGGCGGCAGCCGAGCGCCGCATTCACGCGATGAACGTTATTGGAAGATCGGCATTTGCCTGCCCGATCTGGACATCGCCTGTGAACATTTGCGGCAGAAGGGCGTGGAGGTTTCTGCGCCGCACCAGTTCCGCGATATCGGCTATATGGCGCATCTGCACGATCCCGGAGGCTTTACCATAGAGCTTTTGCAGCATGATTTTCTGGGCAACCGGCCAGATGGCTCAGCTGATCCTGCACTGCCGCTGGGCGGCGGCGCGCATGTCGGGCAGATCACGTTGCGGACCGGCGACATCGCGGCTGATCTAGCTCTTCATAGCGACATGAAGCTGCTGTCAGTTCAGGGCGTGGCGGAGTTCGGATTCGATTTGCATTTCCTCGCCTTTACCGAAGAGACGCCACCGGACCCGGATTTGCAGTCGGTGGCGAACCGGGAATGGCTGTGGCGGCGGCCTTACACAACGCTGGAATTTCAGCATATTCCCGGGATGCAGTTGCGCGGCAGCCCGGCCTTCAAGGGGCTTGAGATCAGTTAGCGCTTGCGCCGCTTGCCAGGAACCCGGGAGCGGAACTCAGGTGGGCGTTTCTGGATCCAGGTGATGAACTTTGCCAGCCGCGGATGGGCTTGCAGCGCTTCCGGCGTGTTGAAGTCGCGGGCCAGTTCCGCTTCTGTCAGCGTGGCGTGAATCTCGCGGTGGCAGATGTCATGCAGCAGAACGGTTGGTCCGCCCTTGCCTCCTTTCAGTTTTGGGATCAGATGGTGCTGGCTTTGCGGTGCGGCTTCTGGGATTGGGCGGCCGCACAGCGGGCAGACCGGATCAGACATGCACAGGCCCCAACTGGTTTCGTGCGGACACTAGACACGCCGGCGGCAAGGGCTGGCAAGGGGACGACATGACAGAGGCGCGGGACGCAGTGGTGATCGGAGCCGGGCCAGCAGGGCTGATGGCTGCCGAAGAACTGGGCCGCGCCGGGTACCAGGTGCTGGTTGCTGAGGCCAAGCCGTCAGCTGCCCGCAAGTTCCTGATGGCTGGCAAATCCGGTCTGAACCTGACCAAGGACGAATCTTTCGAACAGCTGATCACCCGTTATGGGGAGGCGGCGGACTGGCTAGCGCCTATGATCCGGGTATTTGATGCGCAGGAAGTGCAGGCCTGGGCGCAGGGGCTGGGGAGCGAGCTGTTCACGGGCTCCACAGGCCGGGTGTTCCCGAAGGTGATGAAGGCATCGCCGCTTTTGCGGGCCTGGCTGGGGCGCTTGGACGGGTATGGCGTGCAGGTCCGCACCCGCTGGCGCTGGGCAGGCTGGGACAGCGCGGCTCTTCTTTTTGAAACGCCGGGCGGTTCGGTGCGGATTGCGGCAGGCACCACCGTTCTGGCGCTTGGCGGTGCAAGCTGGGCGCGGCTGGGGTCGGATGGGGCGTGGCGGCCGCTGTTGCAGGAACGAGCGGTAGAAGTTTCCCCATTCAAGCCTGCCAATGCCGGGCTGCTGGTGGAGTGGTCCAAGCATATGGCACCGCGATTCGGCCAGCCGCTCAAGGGGATTGCGCTGCGGGCGGGCAACCTGGTTTCGCACGGTGAAGCGGTAATTTCGCAGCGCGGGCTGGAGGGCGGAGGTATCTATTCCGTCTGCGCCGCGGTGCGGGAGGGGGCGGTATTGCATATGGATCTGCTTCCAAATTTGGAGGAAGCGGAAGTTGCCCGCCGCCTGTCGCGCGGGCGCGGCAAGGCGAGTTTCTCCAACCACCTGCGCAAGGCCTTGAAGCTGTCACCGGCTGGGGTGGCGCTGTTGCAGGAATTCGGGCGCCCGCTGCCGCAGGAGGCGCAAGCCCTGGCAAGGCTGGTCAAGGCGCTGCCTGTGAAACACGCGGGTTTGCGCCCGATAGACGAGGCGATTTCGACCGCCGGCGGTGTTTGCCGCGATGCAGTGGATGGCAACCTGATGCTGAGACAAGTCCCCGGAATTTTCTGCGCCGGGGAAATGCTGGATTGGGAAGCCCCGACGGGCGGTTATCTGCTGACCGCCTGCCTGGCGACAGGGCGCTGGGCAGGGCAGGCGGCGGCGGGTTACTTGGCGAGTGCGGCCACCTGTTGAAACGCCGGGCGTTCCCGCATCCGTTTGCCGTAATCCTGCAGCTTTTCACCCTCGACCGGGAACTTGGCGCTGCGCGCCCAGTTAAGGCAATGGGTGCAGATGATGTCGGCGATGGTGAACTCCTCTCCCATCAGGAAAGGGCCTTCCATCTTGCTTTCAAGGCGCGACAGGTTGTGGGCAAACTCCCATTTCAGGCTGCCCTTCACCTCTGGCACCCGTTGTTCCTCCGGCAGGATGAAGCTGTGCCTGGCCGCGGCCCAAAGGACGGCATCGACCTCGTCCAGCAGCAGATGGGTCATCGCGTCCTGCTTGGCGCGTGCAATGGTTCCTGCGGGGGCCGTCAGCGCGCCGTGCTTGTCAGCCAGGTAGGTGAGAATAGCAGTCGAATCGGTGATGACCTCACCTTCCGCCTGCAGCACCGGCACCTTGCCAGAGACATTCAGCGCCTGCACTTCCGGACTGCGGGGGCCATGCTGATTCAGCTCGTAGGGCTGCCCAAGCTCTTCAAGCGCCCACAGCACCCGGAAGGTGCGGGTGAGGGGAATGCCGGTGACCGTATACATCGTCTTTCTCCTGTTCTTACCGTGCCATGATGGGCGGCGCTGCAAGGCGGATCAAGCAGGACGGAGCGTTTCGGGATCAGCGGGCGCGGCTGAGCATTGCAAGCCGGATCAAAGCCCGCTCCATCAGGGCCAGCGCCGGCGCGGTCTGGCCGGCAGAACGCAGCGCCAGATCTGTGTCGGTGATGATCGTCAGCGCAGTTTCCAGCCGGTTTGCGCCCCAGTTCTGGGCCTGCCGCAACATCCGGTCGCGGCGTTTGCCGTACAGCGGCGGGCGCAGCTGGCCGATGCCCTGGGCCGGGCCGCCGGGAGCCGAGGCGATGGTGTAGAGCGTGCGGAAATGCCGGGTGGCGCCGATGCAGAGGGTCACGGCGTTGGTGCCCTGCGCCTGCAGGCGGCGGATCAGCGGGCCGATTTCGGGGCTGCGGCCCTCGGCGACCACGTTCAGCACGTCATCCAGCGCGGCTTCGGTCGACTGCGGGGCGACGGCGCTGATGTCGTCCAGTGACAGCGGGCTGCTGTCGCCGTGCTTGTAAAGCGCCAGCTTCTCGATCATGCGGGAAAAGTCGCCGGGGCCGATGTCATTGGCGATATCGGTCAGCGCCGACATGCTGTCGCCGGGCACGTCGCGGATGCCGGCCTCGCCCAGAATGCGTTCGATCTCAGCACGCGAGGGCGGGTCGTCGTAAATGCCAACCGCATAAGCGTTGCTGTGGCCTTCAAACGCCTTGCGCAGTTTGGAGGACGCTTTCAGCTGGCCCGCCGTGACCACGATCTGGGCATCGCCCGGCTGCCATTCCTCCAATGCTGCGGTGATTGCGGGGGTGGCGGTATCGTTGGCACCTTCGACAAACACCGCCCGGACACCGGGAAAGAACCCGACCGCCTTGACCGCATCCAAAAGCTGTGCCGGATCCTTGCGCAGGTCGCCGCCTGGCAGGCGGGTCAGGCGCATTTCTTCCTCGGCGCCGGGGCCAAGCAGGGCAGCCAGCACCTGCTGCCGCTTCAAGGACACGCGCATCGCGTCGGCGCCATAGATCAGGATGCCGCTTTTGCCGGGATCGGGCTTGGCGAAATAGCCGTCAGCTTCGCGCGGGGAAAGCTTCATTCAGCAGCGGCGGAGAGATCCGCGGTTGCCAAAATCTGTGCGGTGATCTGGTCTGCCAGAACCACCATCAGCCGTTCATGCGCATCCCGTTCGCCTGCCAGCGTTTCTATTGTGGTGCCGGTAGCAGAGTAGCCGGAGAAGTTCCGGACAGTTCCACTGGAAGCAACCTTACCGTCAGACAAGCGGGTTAGCGAAAAACTTGCGGTCCCGACGACAGAATAACGGGTGATTTCGTTGTCCGCGGTAATTGCCTGACCTTCTTCCCGGGTGCTGAGCGTCAGATCAAGCGCATATGCAGGGCTGCTGCCCCGGCCCAGGCGCTGCTCAAGGTTCTGCACGAGGAAATAGGCGTCAGCTCCGCTGGCGCCCTTGATTTCCTCAGGGTCTTGTACTTCGATCCTGCCGTGCAGCTCAGACCCGGTTCCGCCTGGAGCGTAAACCGGTGTAAAGCCGCAGGCCGCAGCCAGCAGGGGCAGGGCCAGCAGCAGGGTTCTGCGATCAAGCAACGACATTCACAATACGGCCCGGAACCACGATTACCTTTTTCGGAGCGCCGCCATTCAGCGCCTTCTGCACAGCTTCGTGCGCCAGCGCGAGTTTTTCAACCTCTGCCTTGTCCAAATCCTTGGCGACCTCAATCTCGCCGCGGCGCTTGCCGTTGATCTGGATCGGCAGAGTCACGGTGTTCTCGATCAGCATCGTTTCGTCTGCAACCGGCCAAGGTGCCGTGGCGCAAAGGCCCTCGCCACCCTGGTGGTTCCAGATGTCTTCCGCCAAGTGCGGTGTCATTGGCGACATCAGCTGGGCCAGAGTCATCACTGCTTCGCGCTGCGCCTTGTAGCTGGCCTTGGATTTGCTGAGCGTGCCAGTGAAGGCGTAAAGCTTGGCGATTGCGGCGTTGAAGCCAAAGGAATCGATGCCCAGGGTCACGTCGCGGATGCATTTGTGCATCTCGCGCAGCAGGTCCTCGTCGCCTTCGCCTTCTGCGTTTCGGTCCATTTCTCCTATCCGGTCGCACAGGTTCCAGACCCGGTTCAGATGCTTGTGCGCGGCCTCGGCGCCAGAGGCCGTCCATTCCACATCCCGCTCGGGCGGTGAATCGGACAGTACGAACCAGCGTGCGGTATCGGCGCCGAAAGACGAGATGATGTGCAGCGGATCCACCACATTGTTCTTGGACTTCGACATCTTGGCAGAGGGGATGATTTCCACCTCGGTGCCGTCCTTGAGGAAACCCTTCCCGTCGCGCAGCTCCACTTCCTCGGGATAATGGTAGACCGGGCGGTGGTTGCCGCCGGTGGACTTGTAGATCGCGTGGGTCACCATGCCCTGGGTGAACAGCGCATCGAACGGCTCGATGGATTTCTCCGGCAGGTGGCCGCAGATCTGCATCGCGCGGGCAAAGAAGCGCGAATAGAGCAGGTGCAGAATCGCATGCTCGATGCCGCCGATGTACTGGTCAACGTTCATCCAGTATTCGGCCTCGGCCATGTCGGTCGGAGTTTCGGCGCGCGGTGCGGTGAAACGGGCAAAATACCAGGACGAATCGACGAAAGTGTCCATGGTGTCTGTTTCGCGTTGCGCAGGCTTGCCGCAGGACGGGCATTCACAGCTTCGCCAGCTTGGGTGGCGGTCCAGCGGGTTGCCTGGAACCGAGAAGTCGATGGCCTTGCCGTCTTCATCATAGGGAAGCGCAATCGGCAGGTTCTCTTTCTTCTCGGGCACCACGCCGCAGTCTTCACAGTGGACAACCGGAATCGGGCAGCCCCAGTAGCGCTGGCGGGAGAGGCCCCAGTCACGCAGGCGGTATTTGGTGACGCCCTGGCCCCAGCCGGCCTTTTCGGCAAAATCGACGGTGGCGTTGATCGCTTCCTCGCCGGTGGTTTCGGTCAGGCCTGCAAAGTGATTGACCCAGCGGACTTTCTCGGTTTTTGGCGGAACAAAAGCCTCGTTTGCGACCGGAGTGTTATTGTCCAGCGCAAAGAAAGTGTCGATGACCGGCAGATCGTATTTGCGGCAGAAGTCCAGGTCGCGCTGGTCATGCGCCGGGCAAGCAAAGATTGCGCCGGTGCCGTAGTCCATCAGGATGAAGTTTGCGATCCAGACCGGCAGCTCCCACTCCGAGTTCAGCGGGTGTTTGACACGGATGCCGGTGTCATAGCCCAGCTTCTCGGCCGTCTCGATGGCTTCCTCGGTGGTGCCGCCCTTGCGGCATTCGGCGACAAATGCCGCAACTTCGTCCGATTCGGCTTCCAGCGCCTTGGCAATCGGATGGTCGGGGGAGATGCCGACAAAAGACGCGCCCATCAAGGTGTCGGGGCGGGTAGTGTAGACCTCGATCGGCTCAGCGCCGTCGGTGCGTTCAAAGGAGAACTGCAGCCCGCGCGACTTGCCGATCCAGTTTTCCTGCATCAGGCGGACCTTGGCGGGCCAGTTTTCAAGAGTGTCCAGTGCCGACAACAGCTCTTCGGAGAAATCGGAGATCTTGAAGAACCACTGGGTCAGCTCGCGCCGCTCCACCAGCGCGCCCGACCGCCAGCCGCGGCCGTTCTCAACCTGCTCGTTGGCCAGCACGGTCATGTCGATGGGGTCCCAGTTCACCACGGCGTTCTTGCGGTAGACCAGGCCTTTTTCCAGGAAGTCGAGGAACAGCGCCTGCTGCTGGCCATAATATTCCGGGTCGCAGGTCGCGAACATGCGGCTCCAGTCCAGCGACAGGCCCAGCGGCTTCATTTGCTCGACCATCGTGTCGATGTTCGAATAGGTCCAGTCCTTGGGGTGCCCGCCCGATGCCATTGCGGCATTTTCCGCGGGCATGCCGAAGGCGTCAAAACCCATGGGGTGGAGCACGTTATGGCCGGTCGACAGTTTGTAGCGCGCGATCACGTCGCCCATCGTGTAGTTGCGCACATGGCCCATGTGCAGCTTACCCGACGGATAGGGGAACATCTCCAGCACATAATACTTGGGCTTGTCGCCGGTACGCTTGGCCTGGAAAATCCCGGCCTCGTCCCAGGCCTTCTGCCATCGTGCTTCGATTTCAGGAGCTATATAACGCGGCATCAGAGCGGTCCTTTGCATGAAAACGCCGGGCTGGTGGCCCGGCGCTTCTGATAATGGGGTTTTGCTGGTGTTTCCAGAGGGTAGCGCGTCAGAGTTTCCCGTCAGCGATGCGCAGCTGGCGCGCGCGGGACAGAATGGCATCCTCGACCGCGCGGGTGGTGCTGGCGCTGACCGGGCCGCCCTTGGATTGCAGTGCCACATTAAGGGAGCGTGCATCCAATGCCGGATCCTTGATGTGAATGGTGGCACGGTACGACCGTCCGCCGCCGGGCGGGGTGCCGTAACCGGTCACGATCACCCCGGTGAAGGGATCAACCGACTGAACCGGCAGGAAGCTCAGCACATCCAGGCTGGCGGTCCACAGGTAACGGTTCACCTGAACTGTCTGGTCCGGCTTGGCATTCAGGAAATCAAAGACGGAGGATTTCGTCGCTTCGCCCTGAATTTCTTCCTTATGGCTGGTTGTGCGCGCAGTGCTTGCTGGTGCCTTGCCGCTTCTGTTGCCGCCGCATGCCGCCAGGCTGAGGCAGATCGCGCCCATCACTGATACCCGCAGGGTCTTTCCGTATTTCATAACCGCTCCCGGAGCCATTTTTCTGCGCGAACACCTAACGCAAGCGGCGCCGGCGGAGCAAGGGCTTTGGCTTCTATGACTCTGCGCCTGTGGAGGATTTCGCCGGTTGGGTGCCGTCAGAGGAGCGGATCGGAGCCGTTTCAGGTGCCTGGGCGGGGCGGACTGTGGCAAAGCTGCACCATCCAGGGCCGCATCGTTTCGTGCGGCTTTCGCAAGTCTTGCCAAAATGGGGGTGAAAGAGCGAAACCCCTTGGCATACCCACGCCGGATTCCCCGGTTTGGGCAGTGGAATAGAAACCGAGGGAAAAACTATGAAAAAGGTTCTCTTCGCGACCACCGCGCTGATCGCCACCGCAGGCATGGCCGCGGCAGAAGTGAAAGTGTCCGGCTATGGCCGCTTTGGTCTGGACTGGAACGAAGCCAACGACGCAGTTGCAGGCACTTCCGACACCAACCTCACCAGCCGTTTTCGTCTGACTTTTGATGCGTCGACCGAAACCGACGGCGGCGTGACCGTTGGCGGCCGTATCCGTGCCCAGGCAGAAAGCCGTGACGGCACCCCGGGCACCGCAGCATGGTCCGCACCGCAGTTCCACGTCGCATACGGCGGCCTGCGTGTGAACGTTGGCAACATCTGGGGCGCGATCGACTCCGCACCGGGCCTGTACCTGAACACCACCTCTGTTGGCACCGGCATCGACGGCATGGGCTTCAACTCCCTGGCCATCGGCAACAGCTTCGCTTGGGACACCTTCACCTCCGCAGGTGCTGGTCGTAACGGCATCGAAGCGATCTACTCGGCAGGCGGCTTCACCGGTCACGTGTCCTACTCGCAGTCGAACGGCGGCACTGTTCTGGGTTCTGCACAGGGCCTGGAGCGCTCCGCAATCATGCTGAGCTACTCCTTTGGTGACTACTTCGTGACCGGTGCATACCAGTCCGAAGACAACAACACGAACACCGTGACTTTCAGCAACGGCGCTGTCGAAAGCCAAGGTGACGAGCTCGGCTTCTTCGCCATCGGTGGTAACTTTGGCCAGTATGGTGCGACCCTGTCCTATGGCACCACTCAGGAAGCTGACACTGTGACTCTGGCAGGTTCAGCCGAAATCGGCGCAGCCTCGACCATCGTTGGCTGGGTGAACTCCACCGACGTCGACGCCAATGTGACCGCAGGTCAGACCCGCACCGACGGCACCGCCTTCGGCATCAACTACGAGTATGACCTCGGCGGCGGCGTGACCTTTGTTGCTGGCTATGTGAACACCGCAGCAGCCACCAACGAAAACTCCCTGCAGGCAGGTCTGCACTTCAGCTTCTAAGCTGAAGCACGCCTAGCGTGACATTCGGGGCGGGTTCCTTCGGGGCCCGCCCTTTTCTTTTGCCCCTTAACATTTCCGAGCAAACAGTGTTTTTTGCGGCCAAACAGTAATGAGGCCGGACCCATGCCGCTTGCAGAGATCAAATCCAGAATTGCCAAGGCTGAAGCAAAGGCTGGCCGTGAACCGGGCAGCGTGCAGCTGATTGCGGTGTCCAAGGTGCAGCCGAATGAGCGGGTTCAGGCGGTGCTGGAGGAGGGCCACCGCTGCTTTGGCGAGAACAAGGTGCAGGAAGCGGCCGGCAAATGGCCGGATTTTGCCGAGCAATTTGACGGCATTGACCTGCACTTGATCGGCCCCCTGCAAACCAACAAGGTGCGCCAGGCAATGGAGCTGTTTGACAGCATCCATTCGGTGGACCGTCCCAAACTGGCCAATACAATTGCCCGGCTCGCGCAGGAACTGGGGAAATGCCCGGACCTGTTTATCCAGGTGAACACTGGCGAAGAGGAGCAGAAAGCAGGCGTGATGCCGGCCGATGCGGATGCGTTCGTTGCCGAGTGCCGCAAGCTGGATCTGCCCGTGAAGGGCCTGATGTGCATCCCGCCGGTCGACGAGGAGCCGAGCCTGCATTTCGCGCTGCTTGCCAAAATTGCAGAGCGCAACGGCCTGCAGGGCTTGTCCATGGGTATGAGCGGGGATTTCGAGCAAGCGATTGCCCTTGGTGCAACGCACGTAAGGGTCGGATCGGCAATTTTTGGCGACCGAACGTACTGAGACGCAAAGTGCAAAGAAAACTTTTGCCAAGGCTATTTGAATAGCCTTGCAGCGTCAGGCCGCCGGCAAGTCAGGAACAATGATCCGTGTACCAATCTGTACTCTGGCAGCGAGCCAGTGCAGGTTCGCCCTGGAAAAAGCGATACACCCTTCAGTCGGGTAACCGGGACGCCGCCATTGATGGATGAAAATGGCCGATCCCTTGCCTGGAATGGCGTCCGGCCAGTTCCAGTCGGTTATCAAGACCAAATCGTAAAGCGGATCGGAGCGGCGCAGTTTTTCGTGGCTGAATGCGTAGGGGGCCCGAACCTGAAGGTTATAGCAGTCATCGCGGACGTCATCAGACCATAAATCATTGGGACCGATGGGTTTCGCCCAGGGCGCCGGCGGGGGCAAGCGGTCCGGCCGGTAGAGCATCCCGGCGACTCTGTGAGTGCCTATTGGCGTCGCACCATCGCCTTCGCGCTTTCTGTCTGACAAACCGCCCTTGCCGATTGTGCACGGCAGCGCCCGGCCCATAAAACGGACGCCTGCCGGGGTCAGAACCAAGTCGGAAGGCGTCATTACAGCATATGCCCGGACTTGCGGGCCTTGGTGGCCAGGTAATGCTGATTGTGGGCGTTTTCCCCAACTTTCAGTGGCACCCGTTCGGCCACTTGAATACCCGTTTTCTCCATCATAACGATCTTGTTCGGGTTGTTGGTCAGCAGCCGCACGTGCGAAAAGCCCATCTTCTTCAGGATGGCAGCGCCCAGCCGGAAGTCCCGTTCATCATCTTCAAAGCCGAGCCGGTGGTTGGCTTCTACTGTGTCAAAGCCCTGGTCCTGCAGAGAATAGGCCCGCATCTTGTTGGCCAGGCCAATGCCGCGGCCTTCTTGATTGAGGTACAGGAGCACGCCTGCGCCTTCTGTTCCCATTTGGGTGAGCGCTCCATGCAGTTGCGGGCCGCAGTCACATTTCAGTGAGCCCAAAACGTCACCGGTGAAACACGCCGAATGCAGCCTGGCAAGCACCGGTTTGCTGCGGTCGGGGCGGCCGATTTCCACCGCATAGTGCTCTTCGGCGCCATCTTCAGGGCGAAAAATGTGGAGCCGCCCAGCCTCGGCGGCCGTCATCGGCAGGCGGGCCGCGGCCACCGGGTGCAGCGGCGAACTTTCGCTGAGCAGCGGAGCGGCAGCACTTCGGGAAATGGTGGTTAGCCCGTAACCGATTGCAAAATCGGCCGGGCTGTCCAACGGAACAAGGGCTGCGGCAGGCAGAAGCCGTGCGGATTTCACCAGGGCAATTGCCAGCCGGTGCAATTCCGCATTGCCTTCACGCAGGCTGGACAACGGGCCTTTCATCGGAGTGTTCAGATCATCTGCCGGGTCGGCCAGTGCCTGAATCCAAGCCAAGCCTTCGGACACGGGCACTGCCACACGGGCGGTATCTTCGTCATAAACCCGCGCCTTCAGCGTTTCTGCGCGACGGGCCGTCAGAGCCAAGGACAGCTTCCCCAAGGAGTGCATTTCCGAAAGACGGGCTTCAGTAAGTGTCTCTACGGCTATTGCCAGTGCGGCATCTCTGCCGGCTGTCAGCACAACCGGCAGTCCCATGCGCAGATCGACCCGGGCGCGGGCCAGCAGTTCGATCATTGTGGGCATCAGGCTCATGCGGGGCATCCGATGTTATTTTGTAACAAAGCTTGCTGTCTTTACGCCTAAATGCAACGGATGTGAAATAATTTCCATGCCATGGACACGTCGGCGTGAGAGTTTTGCAGCAAATCTTGCCGCCGGCGCAAGGGATGCGCATGTGTGGTCAGGAGAACAGGAGGGCGAGCCGATGGCGCAACTGAAGAAAATTCTGCTGGTTGATGATGACGAGGACCTGCGCGAGGCCTTGAGCGAACAGCTGGTGATGACCGAAGACTTTGACGTGTTCGAAGCAGAGAATGGTCAAAGCGCGATGGAGCGTGCCAAGGAAGCCTTGTATGATCTGATAATCCTGGACGTTGGTCTGCCTGACACCGATGGCCGTGAGTTGTGCCGCCTGATGCGCAAACAAGGGGTGAAGTCACCGATTCTGATGCTGACTGGCCACGACACCGATGCAGATACGATTCTGGGTCTGGATGCCGGCGCTAATGACTATGTTTCTAAACCCTTCAAGTTTCCCGTACTGCTGGCCCGCATCCGTGCCCAGTTGCGCCAGCACGAGCAATCGGAAGACGCCGTCTTTGCGCTTGGGCCCTATACTTTCAAGCCGTCTATGAAACTGCTGATCACCGAGGACGAGCGCAAAATCCGGCTGACAGAGAAGGAAACCAATATTCTCAAATTCCTGTACCGCTCCAGCGACGGAGTGGTGCCGCGTGATGTTCTTTTGCATGAGGTCTGGGGGTACAACGCAGGGGTGACCACCCATACTCTGGAAACCCATATCTACCGCCTGCGTCAGAAGATTGAGCCTGATCCCTCGAACGCACGCCTGCTGGTAACGGAATCAGGCGGATACCGCTTGGTTGCCTGATGCTGCAGGCGTTGAGCCAGATCAAAGAGGGACCTGAGGTTCATCTTTAGAGTGGTCCTACTCCCGCGCATATCCGGGTGATGATATGCACCTCCCTGTTGGACTTGGCCGGGCTCTATGTCCGGCCATTTTTTGTTCCGGCTGTCTGACGCGGGAGGGGAAAACACTTCTGGCACTTCTCCGCCCGCGCAGGCAGTATCGCTGCCGAACACGGATTACATCACGGGGGCCGCGATGCCATTTTCCCTTGCAACCTGGAACATCAACTCTGTCCGCCTGCGCGAGCCGATCGTGCAGAAGCTGTTGCAGGAGGAAGGGCCGGACATCCTCTGCCTGCAGGAATGCAAGAGCCCGGTGGAGAAGATCCCGTTGGAGGGCTTTGCCGCACTTGGCTACCCCCACATGATCGGTCGCGGCCAGAAGGGATACAATGGTGTCGCCATTCTGTCGCGGCTGCCGATCGAGGATATCGGCGACAAGGATTTCGCCGGTCTCGGCCATGCACGGCATGTCGCAGGCCGGCTGGAAAACGGGGTTGTGATCCACAATTTCTATGTGCCCGCAGGCGGCGATGTGCCGGACAGGGAGCAGAATGAGAAATTCGGCCAGAAGCTGGACTATCTGACGGATATGCGGGACTGGTTCCACGCGGAGAAGCCGGAGAAGTCGATCCTGGTAGGCGACCTCAATATCGCCCCGCGGGAGGATGACGTCTGGGACCACAAGAAGCTACTGAAGGTCGTCAGCCATACGCCCATCGAGGTGGAGCACTTCGCCGATGTGATGGACGCGGGCAACTGGTCCGATGTGACCAGGAACGACATTCCGGATGGTCGCCTTTACAGCTGGTGGAGCTACCGGGCCAGGGATTGGGATGCCGCCGACAAGGGGCGCCGGCTGGATCACGTCTGGGCGACGCCGGACATCCGGAACGCGGCCCACTCCAGCAAGGTCCTGCGCGATGCCCGCGGCTGGGAGAAGCCCAGCGACCACGCGCCGGTATTTGCGACATTCGACCTGTAACCTTAAGCGGAGCGCTCCCGCCGGATCATGAACATCCGCGTGATGTTCCCTCTCAGTTGGGCGTGGCACTGCGCTGCCGCGCAGTGCAGGGCCGCCGCGCGTCAGCGCGGCGCCCGGCCCAACGCCGCAAGGGGCAGGCAAAGCCGGGCCTGAAGCCGGAGGCGGGAGGGCTCCCTGTCAGCGCAGCCAGCGGGCATAGCCGGAGTGTTTGTCCTGCATGTCCTGATACAGCCAGGCCATCCGGTCCACGAACCACAGCTTGCCGCCAATCATCAGGATCAGCCCCGCCAGGGCGGTGCCCGGGTTCAATGCCCACAGGCCGTGAACCCAGGGGACAACGCCGATGCCTGACACCCAGGCCAGGCCTTTTGCCCACATCTCGTGATGCCGGGGAACGGGAACCTGTGCCCGGTTCAGAAAAACCCGTTCGCCAAATGTGCCGCGCGAGGCCCAATTGTCCGTGCTGGCAGGCGGCGCAAAGGCGCGCGGGTTCCACCACGTCCATGCCAGCACCAGCAGAACCGGCAGCAGGGCTCCCCAGTCCAGCCAGACTCTTGACCAGATCGCCAGGGTCATCAGCGGCAGCACCGACATCCGGCTGTAGACGCTCCACGGGTTTGCATGCCGCGCCCAGGCGGCGTCGTCCATCTTCATCAGCCGCTCTGACGCAGCGAAGAGATCGAACCTGTGGCGGGCCATTGGCAAACTCCTCTCTTGGTTTCCGGCGCGCAGGATTCCATATAGGGGGCAAGTTCCTAGCGGAGTACAATCTGATGAGTGAAATTCTTGGCAGCGCCGCACCGGCGGATGACCTGATCAAAGACGTGACCGAAGCCACATTTATGCAGGATGTGGTGGATGCATCTATGCAAGCGCCGGTGATTGTGGATTTCTGGGCGCCCTGGTGCGGCCCGTGCAAGACCCTCGGCCCGATGCTGGAGGCTGCAGTTGCCAAAGCTAAGGGTGCGGCCACTATGGCCAAGATCAACGTGGATGAGAACCAGCGCCTGGCCCAGGCGCTGGCTCAGCAGGGCTTGCCGCTGCAGTCGATCCCGACAGTTGTGGCCTTCGTGCAGGGCCGCCCCATCGACATGTTCCAGGGCGCGCTGCCGGCGTCCGAAATCGATGCCTTCGTTAAGAAGGTGATCGAGGCCGCAGGCGGTACTGCCGATGGCGGCCTGGGTGAGGCGCTGGAAGCGGCTGAGCAGATGCTGGCCGAAGGCGCGGTCGCAGATGCGGCCCAGACCTTTGCGGCGATCCTGGGTGAGGATGACAAGAATGCTGCCGCCTATGGCGGGCTGGCGCGCGCGCATATCGCGCTGGGAGACTTGGATCAGGCCGAGGCGGTTCTGAACGGCGCGCCTGCGGAGATTTCCGGCGCGGCTGAGATTGAGGCGGTTCACGCGCAGATCGCGCTTGCGCGGCAGGCGGAAAATGCTGGTCCGGTTGCTGAACTGCGTGCCGCGGTGGACGCCAGCCCGGAGGACCACCAAGCCCGTTTTGACTTGGCGCAGGCGCTGCATGCGGCTGGCGAAGCGGAGGCAGCAGTGACGGAGCTGCTGGAGCTGTTCCGCCGTGATCGCGAGTGGAATGACGGCGCCGCCAAGACACAGCTGTTTACAATCTTCGATGCGCTCAAACCGAACGACCCGGTGGTGCTGAACGGGCGCCGCAAGCTCAGTTCAATGATATTTGCCTAAGACCGGGGCAGCACTACACTCTGTCCCATGATCCAGCCTGCCGATTTGCCGGACACGATCGCCGTGTTTCCCTTGCCCGGGGCGCTTCTGTTGCCCCGGTCGCGCTTGCCCTTGCACATCTTTGAGCCGCGGTATTTGCAATTGCTTGAAGACACGCTGAAAACGCGGCAACGGCTGATCGGTATGGTGCAGCCTTGTCCTCCCCCGCACGGCAACGGAGAAGAACTTCATAGCATCGGTTGCGCCGGCCGGGTGACGCAATTCTCTGAAACAGAAGACGGCCGCTACCTTGTCACTCTGTCGGGGGTCTCCCGGTTCAGAATCACCCGTGAGACAAACGGATTCACGCCTTACCGGCGCTGTGATGTCAGCTGGGCAGGGTTCGACAGGGATCTGGGCCGCTGCGAGGCGGATGAAACCCTTGACCGGCCTTCTTTCCTGGATCTCCTTGACCGTTTCTTTTCTGCCCGCAACCTGTCGACCGACTGGGAGGCGCTGAAGGATGCGGATGACGAGTTGCTGATCAATTCACTGGCGATGCTGCTGGAATTTGATCCCGAGGATAAACAGGCCTTGCTCGAGGCGCCCTGCCTTGCCACAAGACGGGAAACGCTTGTCACTTTGATCGAGTTTGCCCTGCGTGGCGGCTCTCAGGAGGAAACCCTGCAATGACCGAAACACAGGCGCCTGCCTTTGACCGGCGGATGCTGGAAGCACTGGTCTGTCCACTGACCCAGACCGTGCTGGAATACGACGCCCAAGCGCAAGAGCTGGTCTCACGCGCGGCCAGCCTGGCCTTTCCGATCCGCAACGGCATCCCGGTGATGCTGGTGGACGAGGCGCGCCAGCTGGACTGATCCGGGCCAGGGCCGCCAATTCCACTTATATTGCCTGCCCTTTCAGCAGCCGCGGCAGATCGCCGGTCAGGCCTGCCGCCTCGCGCACGAAACCGCGGCGCAGGCCGGGGAGCGCGCCCGCAAGCCCCATGCCAATGTCCCGGCCCAGCCGCAGCAGCGGGTTGTCATTGGAAAACAGGCGGTTGAACACGTCAGTCGCCGCCGCCAGAGAGGCGGTGTCGAAACGGCGCCATTGCTGATAACGTTCCATCACCAGGGAGGATCCGATGTCCTCGCCCCGCCGGGTGGCCTCGGTGATCACTTCGGCCAGTGCGCCAACATCGCGCAGACCCGCGTTCAGGCCCTGACCGGCAATCGGGTGCATGCCGTGAGCGGCATCGCCGATCAGCGCCATCCGGTCGCCGATGAAACTGTTGGCGATGGTCAGGTTCAACGGGTAGGTGAAGCGTTTTCCCGCCAGGGAGATCTCCCCCAGGAAATCGCCGAACCGGGGCCGCAGCGCCTGGATGTATTCCGCGTCATCCAACGCGTGGATCGCCTTGGCGGTCTCGGTCCGTTCGCTCCACACAATAGACGACCGGTTGCCTGGCAGCGGCAGAATTGCCAGCGGCCCGGGCGGCAAGAAGAACTGGTGGGCAATGCCGTGGTGCGGCTTTTCGTGGTCGATGGCGCAGACCAGCGCGGTCTGGCCATAGTCCCAGCCGGTCCTTTTGATCCCCGCCCGTTGCGCAGTGCCGCTGCGGCGCCCGTCAGAGCCAACCAGCACCTGGCCGCGCAGTTCGCCGCCGTCATCCAGCGTGACTGTCACACCGGCCTGATCCGGTGCCTGTGCAACCACCGTGCGCCCGGATACCGTTGTAATGCCTGGGGCGTCCTTCATCGCCTGCAGGAATGCGCGGCGCAGGAAGCGGTCCTCGACCATATATCCCATCGGGCCTTCTTCCAGCTCAGCGTGGTTGAAATGGATGAAAAACGGCGAGGGCCCGTGGCCCGCGTGGCCGTCTGTAACCTTGATCTCCAGCATGGGCTGCGCGTTGTCCCCGACATGCTGCCAGACGCCGGTCTGCTGCAGCAGCCGCTGCGAGGCCAGCGCCAGCGCATAACCGCGGCCGTCGAAACCCTCGTCGGCCAGCCTGTCTGGGGTCAGCGAGTCGACAACGGTAACGCTGTGGCCGGTCTGAGCCAGGGCCAGAGCCAGCGCCGGACCATTCAGCCCGCCGCCTACGATCAGGATATCGGACGCATTTTTCATGCCCCGCAATATGCGCCTGCTGACGGGATTGTCCATGCAGGAAGCGCGGGATTGTGCCTGCGTCCTGCTGCCGCTACCGTCGCCGGCAGCAGGCAAGGGGAGAGATGCTGATGCAAGACTGGCTGACGATGACTGCCGCCGACCTGGGACGCGGGATTGCGGCCGGTGAAATCGGCCCGGTGGCACTGACGCGCTGCTATCTGGACGCTATCGACGCGCATCCCCTGAAAGACCGGATCTACACGCAGGTGACCCATTGCCGCGCAATGGCAGAGGCGGAAGCGGCTGAGCAGCGCGCCCGTCTGGGCTTGCGCCGCTCGCTCTTGGATGGGGTGCCGATTAGCTGGAAGGACCTGTTCGACAGCGCCGGCACCGCAACCGAATCCGGTTCGGACCTGCTCAAGGGGCGGGTGCCGGACCAGGATGCTGCCGTGCTGTCCAATGCAACGCTTATGGGCTCGGTGTGCCTCGGTAAAACCCACATGAGCGAGCTGGCGTTTTCGGGCCTCGGCTTTAACCCGGTCAAGGAAACACCGCCCTGCGTAAATGACCAGAAGGCCGCTCCGGGAGGGTCATCCTCCGGCGCGGCGGCTTCTGTGGCTTACGGGCTGGCAGCCGGCGGAATCGGCTCTGACACGGGCGGTTCTGTCCGGATTCCCTCGGCCTGGAACGATCTTGTGGGGCTCAAGACAACCTCCGGCCGGATCACGCTGGAGGGCGTCGTGCCCTTGTGCCTGAAGTTCGACACCGTCGGCCCGCTGGCCCGGTCAGTCGAAGATGCCGGGCTGCTGCTGGGCGTACTGGAAGGGACTGCGGGTCCTGACCTGCGCAACCCTGGCTCCCTGAAAGGCTGCCGGTTTGCCGATTTGCAGAACGTGGCGCAGAACGATCTCGATCAGAACGTTGCTGCTGCCCACCGCGAGGCGATGGACAGGCTGAAAGATGCTGGGGCAGAGATCGTGCCGCTGGAGTTGCCTGCGCTGGACGATGCGATGGGCCTCAGCCCGATTCTTTACACCACAGAGGCCTATGGCCTGTGGAAGGACGTGATCGAGGCTGCGCCGCAGCTCATGTACGCTGAGATTCTGGAACGCTTCCGTTCCGGTGCGCAGTTTGGCGGACCGGATTATGTTGCGGCCTGGGCCAAGCTGGAGCAGTGCCGGATGGCCTGGGATCAGGCGGTGGCCGGATTTGACGCAGTGCTCAGCCCTGTCTCGCCAATCCTGCCGCCCAACCTGGACCGGCTGCAAAGCGATCACGACTATTACGTCCGTTCCAACCTGATGGCATTGCGCAACACCCGGATCGGCAATCTGATGGGGCTGTGCGGCCTGTCGCTGCCCACCGGCATCCCCAGCTGCGGGCTGCAGGTTCTAGGGCAGCCGGACTGCGAGGAGGCCCTGCTGCGCATCGGCGCCGCGATCGAGGCTGCCTTGGCCTGAAAGCCACATTCGGCCCGACGACCGCATCACCGGGTGGACGCGTCCGCCCGCCCCCTGTAACCTGATGCGCAAACGGGGCGCCAATGATCCCGTGACTGAGGCATAAGATATGGATTTTCCTGAGCGGTTTTCGAACCTGCCAGCCTATGCGTTTCCGCGCCTGAGAGCGCTGTTGGACCACCACACCCCCGGCGGGGATGTGGTGCATATGACCATTGGCGAGCCCAAGCATGCGTTTCCGGCCTGGGTTACGGATGTCATTGCAGAAACCGCCGCCGGATTTAACCAGTACCCCAACAATGACGGCACGCCGGAACTGCGCGGTGCGATTTCGGACTGGATCCACCGCCGCTATGGTGTGACCACGGACCCCGAGACGCAGATCATGGCGCTGAACGGCACCCGCGAGGGTCTGTACAATGCCGCGATGGCACTATGCCCGGAGCAGAAGAACGGGCAGAAGCCTGTGGTGCTGATCCCGAACCCCTTCTACCAGGTCTATATGGTGGCGACGATTTCTGTCGGGGCAGAGCCTGTGTTTGTGCCTGCGACAGCAGCGACCGGCCATCTGCCGGACTATGAAAACCTGCCGGAGGATGTTCTGAACCGCACGGCGGTCGCCTACATCTGTTCGCCCGCAAACCCGCAGGGCGCTGTGGCCTCGCGCGCGTACTGGACCCGGCTGATCCAGCTGGCGGAAAAATACGATTTCCGCATCTTCGCGGACGAATGCTACTCCGAAATCTACCGCGATGAGGCCCCCGTGGGTGCGCTGACCGTTGCGCAGGAACTGGGTGCCGACCCCGAACGGGTGGTGCTGTTCAACTCGCTCTCGAAACGTTCGAACCTGCCGGGGCTGCGCTCCGGGCTGATTGCCGGCGGGCCGGAGACCCTCAAGCGGGTCAAACAGCTGCGCGCCTATTCCGGTGCGCCGCTGCCGGGGCCCTTGCAGGCCGCCGCCGCCCGGGTCTGGGCGGATGAGGCGCACGTGGAAGAGAATCGTGCGCTCTATCAGGCAAAGTACAAAATTGCGGATGAGGTTTTTGACGGCCTCAACGGCTACATGGCGCCAGAAGCGGGCTTCTTCCTTTGGCTTCCGGTGGAAAACGGCGAGCAGGCCGCGCTGAAGCTGTGGAGTGAAACCGGGGTGCGGGTGCTGCCCGGCGCCTATCTGGCGCAAGGTGCACCGGGCCAGAACCCGGGCGAGACATACATCCGGGTGGCGCTGGTCGCCCCCGCAGAGGACACCCGCGAGGCGCTGAGCACGCTGCGCGGCTGTCTTTACTGAATTCTGCTGAGCGGCCCTTGGCTGGGGGCCGCGCAGCCAAAACCAAGAACGGACAGGCCTTTGACCTTGCGGTGAACAGCGGGGCGGGGGCGAATGAAACGGAACTGAGGTAGGCATGGCATTTCAAACCCGCAGCCGCGATCCGCTGCTCGACAGCAATATGCAGGCAGCCATTGAAAAGCGCGGCAAGGAACTGATCGGGATTGCCCTGATCCTGGTGGGGCTGATGGTTGCGGCCATGCTCGGCTCGTACACGCCTGAAGACCCGAACTGGACGGTGTCCACAGACGCGCCAGTGCAGAACTGGCTGGGCCGCCCGGGCGCTTCTGTCTCCTTTATCCTGATCACCCTGTTCGGCAAGGCAAGCTGGGCGATGCCGCTGTTCCTGGCGGCCTGGGGCCTGCGGTTTGTGCTGCACCGGGGCGAGGACCGCGTGGTCTGGCCGCTCCTGCTGTCGGTGCCCTGGCTGCTGGTTGTGTCCCTGCACATGGAAACTCTGAATGCCAGCACCAGCTGGCAGCAGAATTATGACTTCGGCCTCGGCGGAATGGTTGGCTACACCTTCCTGGGCGCGCTGCTGGCGCTGTTGCCGGTAGGCCTGCACTTCATGGTCAAGATCATGTCCCTGCTGAGCGCTGCAGGCATGCTGGCGCTTGGCTGCGTGGTGCTGGGCTTCACCTGGCCTGAGGTCAAAAAAGGACTGAACAAGGTTACAATTGGCCTCATTCTTGGATACGGCGCGATAGCAGCTCTGCTTGGCCGCGGTGCTTCCAGCGGGCTGCAAGCTGCAATGACATACCGCAGGGAGCGGGCAGAACGCGCAGGCTCTGGGGATGAGGATGTCTATGCAGTCGCAGATTCGGATCCAGACATGTTCGAGGACTATCCCGATGAAGCCTTTTCGGCTGACGACAGCGGGGAAGAGCTTGAAGCCCCGGCCAGGGGCGGCTTGTTGTCGCGTGTGCCCAGCCTGATCCGCCGGGCAGGGCCTTCTGCCGCAGCTCCGGAAGACGCATATGCTGCTGCGGCTGATTTTGAGAACGAAGAGGGGCATACAAGCGACGGGATTGGCGGCGAAGACCGCATTTCCAGGAAAATCGCAAATGCGGTGCGGATCCGCCGCGCCGCCGATACACCGCCGGAGCTGGACCCGAACCTGCCGCTGACCAAGGGCCGCGGCCAGCGTCCCGCGCCTCTGATTTTCAACCCTGCAGCCGCACAGGGCAGCCTGCCAGCCGAGCCGCCGCTGACCGCTGCGCAAATGCCGGTGCCGCCGGTGCCGGACGAGCCGCCGCTGTCCTGGCAGGCGGCAGAGGCTGAAACCTTTGTTCCGAACGCACCGGAAGCGCACGCGCAGGAAGAGGATGCCCGCGCCGGCTTCGGCGACGACACGCCCCGGATGCTGACGCCGGACCACGTGCCGGCCGAGTCTCTGCCGGGCGCGGCGGCGCCTGTTCAGGATGCCCCCCAGGCGGCCAAGGCCCCCGGGCCGCGGCTGACCGTCGATCTGCCGGTGGCAGAGCCGCGCAAGGCGGTGGTGGAGAAACCGGCGCGCAAGCCGGTGCAGCCCTCCGCGCGGGCCAAGGCGGAAGCCCAGCCCAACCTGGCCTTCGACGACAGTGACAGCGATTTCGAACTGCCGCCGCTGAGCCTGCTGACCAACCCGGTCAGCATCGAACGCCACCACCTGAGCGATGAGGCACTGGAAGAAAACGCCCGGATGCTGGAGACGGTGCTGGACGACTATGGCGTGAAAGGCGAGATCGTCTCGGTTCGCCCGGGTCCCGTTGTCACCATGTATGAGCTGGAGCCCGCGCCGGGTCTCAAGGCCTCCCGCGTGATCGGCCTGGCCGATGACATTGCACGGTCGATGTCGGCGCTGTCGGCCCGGGTTTCAACCGTGCCGGGCCGCACCGTGATCGGCATCGAACTGCCGAATGATAAGCGCGAGAAAGTTGTCCTGCGCGAAATCCTCTCCTCCCGCGATTTTGGTGACGGCAACCACGCGCTGCCGCTGGCATTGGGCAAGGACATCGGCGGCGACGCCATGGTGGCAAACCTCGCCAAGATGCCCCACCTGCTGATTGCAGGCACCACCGGCTCCGGTAAATCGGTGGCGATCAATACGATGATTCTGTCGCTGCTGTACAAGCTGACGCCCGATGAATGCCGCCTGATCATGATTGACCCCAAGATGCTGGAACTGTCCGTCTATGACGGCATCCCGCATCTGCTCTCGCCCGTTGTGACCGACCCGAAGAAGGCGGTTGTTGCCCTCAAGTGGGTGGTGGGCGAGATGGAGGACCGCTACCGCAAGATGTCCAAGATGGGGGTGCGCAACATCGCCGGCTACAACGGCCGTGTGAAGGAGGCGCTGGCCAAGGGCGAGCTGTTCTCACGCACGGTGCAGACCGGGTTTGACGACGACACCGGCGAACCGGTGTTCGAGACCGAAGAGTTCGAACCCAAGGCGCTGCCTTACATCGTGGTGATCGTCGACGAGATGGCGGACCTGATGATGGTAGCCGGCAAGGAAATCGAGGCCTGCATCCAGCGCCTGGCGCAGATGGCGCGGGCCTCTGGCATCCACCTGATCATGGCAACCCAGCGCCCCTCGGTCGATGTGATCACCGGCACCATCAAAGCCAACTTCCCGACCCGGATTTCCTTCCAGGTGACCTCCAAGATCGACAGCCGCACCATTCTCGGTGAGATGGGTGCCGAGCAGCTCTTGGGCATGGGTGACATGCTGTATATGGCGGGCGGTGCTAAGATCACCCGCTGCCACGGCCCGTTCTGTTCGGATGAAGAGGTCGAAGAAGTGGTCAACCACCTCAAGCAATTCGGCCCGCCGGATTATGTGGGCAGTGTGCTGGATGGCCCGGATGAGGACAAAGCCGACAATATCGACGCGGTGCTGGGGCTGAACACCGGCGGCAATACCGACACCGAGGACGCGCTCTATGACACGGCGGTTGCCATTGTGATCAAAGACCGCAAGTGCTCCACCTCCTACATCCAGCGAAAGCTGGCGATCGGCTACAACAAGGCCGCGCGTTTGGTGGAGCAGATGGAGGACGAAGGTGTCGTCTCAGCCGCCAACCACGTCGGCAAACGGGAAATTCTGGTTCCCGAACAGTAAGCTGACGAATTCCTGCCGATGCCGGAGCCTTCGTGTCTCCGGCATCTTCACTTCTGCAGCAGCACACCTATGTTGAGGCCATGAAACGGATTGCACTTGCGCTTGCGCTGACCTTCATGGCCCCGGCCTCCTGGGCGGCAGAGAAACTAAGCCTCAATGAGATTTCCCGGTACTTGAATGGGATCTCAACGGCGTCGTCACCCTTTACTCAAATCAATGACGACGGCAGCCTGTCCACCGGCAAGCTGTACATGCACCGGCCCGGGCGGATGCGGTTTGAATATGACGGAAAAGGTGGCGGCACAGTTGTGGCCGGGGGGGGCGCGGTGGTGATCCACGATCCGAAATCGAATCAGCCCCCTGAAACCTATCCGCTGAAGAGGACGCCGCTGTCGATCATTTTGGACCGCAGGGTGGATCTGGGCCGAGCCAACATGGTGGTTGGGCACAGCTTTGACGGCACATCAACAATTGTTCGGGCGCAGGACCCGGAAAACCCGGACTATGGCAGCATTGAAATGATGTTCACCGGCAGTCCGGTGGAACTGCGCAAATGGGTGATCCATGACGGCGCCGGAGGTCAGACGACCGTTATCCTGGGCGCGATGGAAACCGGTGTTAAGCTGTCCTCAAGCCTATTCGTGACCACCGGCCGCTCTCGCTGAGCCAAGGCCACCCGCCAAGAGAAGCCCGCTGCGCTGGCTCTGTTGCAGCGGCAAGCACCTAACTGTGTTCTCTCTGCTTCAACGGCCAAACAACCGCGGAACCGCAGCGCGCATTGCGCGCTGCTTGATCCAATGGTTGAGGGCTGGATAAAGAAAGCCTCTTAAGCGGGCGAGAGAGCCTGCGTGCCGTGTTTCAGCGGAACTTGCGGCAGGTGGCCAGCTGCGCCTGGTACGTTTGGGCACGCGTTTCGACCTGACCGGCAACGCGCATGAGCCAGGCTTTGGAGCGGTAACTGCCGCGGGCATAGCCGCTGTGGCCTTCGTGGTAGGCCAGATACTGGTTCCGCGCATCGTAAAGAGGGATGCCGTTCTTCTCCAGGCTCTTGCGCATGTACCAGCCCATGAAATCCGCTGCATCACCGATCCGGTCGCGTTTTGCGCGCCGCCGGCCGGTGTCGCTGCGGTAATCGTCCCAAGTGCCGTCAAGGGCCTGACTGTAGCCATACGCGCTGGACTGACGCCCGACCGGGATCACCCCCAGCAAATACTGATGCGGTGTCCTGGCATCGCCGCGGAAACGGCTTTCGTGATAGATAGTTGCCATCTGCACATGCACCGGCACACCCCAGCGGCGCTGGGTCGCGCGGAAAGCTTTCAGGTATTCAGGGCGCTGCTGGATAATGCTGCAGGCGTTATCCAAATCGCGCGGTGGCGCTTTGTGCCCGCCTCCGCAAGACGCAACCGCCATGAGGAGAACGAGGGCGCTGATGAATCTGCTCATTGCCTCTGCCCATTTTTGTTTTGGGTTTGTTTTGGGGCAAGTTTAGCGGATTGCCGCAGGCGAGGAAATCACAATTCCAGAAACGGTCGCCCCTTCAGTTGCGGGAAAACCTCGCACCCCAGCGCACATCTGCCGTAAACGTAATCGCACCATCCGAAGAGGCTCCAGAACATGCTGTCACCCTTCTGCCAGACAGGGGGCAGAAACAGTCAGAGAGGGGGCATTTGCTACTGTCAAAGCGGTCTCCACAGTTTGTTTCCCCGATAATTTGCCTCAAGAGTTGGACTTTTCCCCGACGGACGCGCTATTTAGATAGGACGAGGGCTAAAAGACCATGATGAGAACACGCGCAAAATACAATCTTGGGCAGGTCGTCCGCCACCGGAAGCATCCCTTTCGCGGTGTCGTCTTTGATGTGGATCCTGAGTTCTCGAATACCGAAGAATGGTACGAAGCGATCCCGGAAGACAGCCGGCCAGTCAAGGACCAGCCATTTTATCATCTTTTGGCCGAGAACGACCAAAGTTACTATGTTGCTTATGTTTCCGAACAGAACCTTGTTGCGGATTACTCGGGTGAGCCTGTCGGTCATCCCGATGTGCCTGAGATGTTTGGTCATTTTGACGGTGGCGCCTATTCTTTGCACTACCAGCTGAACTGATATCTTTATCCAGCTCTTTCGAGCCGAACCGCAGGCATCAGTAGCCCAAAGCACACCCGTCCTTGCGCGGATCGCTGCCGCCTTCCAGCACTCCTGATTCACTGATGCGGATCGCTTGCGCTCCTCCTAGCGGCGTGTCCGGCGTTTCAACTTTGTGCCCCAACTCGCTCAGCTGCCTTCGGACCGCGTCAGAATAGCCGCGCTCAACTTTCAAAATACCACTGTCGGCGAAGCACCGCGGGGCATCGATCGCGGTTTGCAGGTCCATACCGAAATCCAAAAGGTTTGATACCAGCCTGGCGTGGCCGGTCGGCTGGTATCCGCCGCCCATCACGCCGAAGGGCATGATCACGTCTTCACCCTTCTTCAGCATAGCCGGAATGATCGTGTGCATCGGCCGTTTGCCGGGACCAAATTCGTTTGGATGACCTGCCTCAAGCGTAAAGCCGGCACCGCGGTTCTGAAGCAAAATGCCAAACTTTTCCGAGGCGATACCAGAGCCGAACCCGTGGAAGATCGAATAAATAAGAGACACGGCCATGCGGTCTTTGTCTACGACAGTGATATAGACGGTTTCCTTGTGCACGGCTTCGGTCAGCGGTTCGGCGGCGGGCATCGCGCGTTTCGGGTCAATCAGAGCTGCAAGATTTGCAGCGGTTTCAGCCGAAAGCATGTGGTCAAGCCGCGCGGTGTAATCCGCGTCGGCAATAAACCGGTTACGTGCGTCATAGGCCAGCTTGGCGGCCTCCGCTTCGAGGTGCGCGCGCTCAGCCCCAAAAGGATCCAAGCTGCCAAGATCGAAGCTTTTGAGAATATTGAGGAGAAGGATTGCCGCCGCACCTTGCCCGTTGGGCGGGTGTTCGGCCAGACAATTGTCTTTGTAGTGGCCTTCAACCGGACATGTGGCAAAACTTGCCGCGGATTCAAAGTCCCCAATGTTGTGTGCACCGCCCAAAGCTGACAATGCAGCGATCATGTCTTCAGCCACTTCCCCAGAGTAGAACGCATCGCGCCCGTTCTTAGCGACCCGGCGCAGCACTTCGGCTTGACCCGGCGCGCGGAACACCTCTCCAGTGCCCAGGGGGCGGCCGTCTTTCAGGTAATGTTTGAGCGCTGCGCCTTGCAGGGTTTCAGCACTGTTTTTCCAGTCAAAAGCGGTGCGGGGAGCAACTGGAACGCCATGTTCGGCGTAATGGATGGCGGGCTGCAGCAGCGTGTCCAGGCCTAACCGTCCCTCAGTTTCCGCAAGACAGCAAAACGCATCCATGGAGTATGGAATGGTAACTGCGTCCGCGCTGGTCAACGGCACCGCTGCCAGGCCCCGCGCTCGCAGGTCCGCAGCACTGGCACCTGCAGGTGCGCGCCCTGACCCGTTCCATGCCCGGATGCCATGCCCGGGTCTTGAATGAAGCACAAAGCAGTCTCCACCGATACCCGTCATTTGCGGCTCGCAGATGCCGAGCATGACCGCTCCGGCCAAAGCCCCGTCCATGGCATTGCCGCCGCGCTGCAGAATGTCCACAGCAACCCGCGCCGCCAGCGGATGCGAGGTGGCGCACATTCCGGAAACTGCAAAAACAGCCGAACGGCCGGGCAGATGGAAGTCTCGCATGGCTCACTTTCCGTTTTGACACGCCAAGCCTAGAGATGACCCGCCTGAAGGCAAATCAAATTGCAACCAGCACAAAGCAGACGGTGCGTCACATAGGTAAGGGAGAGGCGAAGGCTGTATAGAGGTGTCCCCGGTGCCGTGCTCTGGTGGGGGCAAGAACGCACGGCACCAGGGGAAGCTCGTTTCAGCTACAGGTAAGGTTTCGCATATCTATTGGGCTGCGGTGGGCCGGGAATGCGGCGTGATTGTGGCAAAGCGTTAAAGTTGCGCCTACTCAGCTGGGATGTCCGCCAAATCTGTCTCAGGCTTCAGCCGAAGGGCTGGTGACTTGGATCTCAAAACAGAGTGTCAGGTTGTTGCTGCCTTCGGAACGCTCATATTGAACCTGACTCGCGAGTTCCCGGATCAGGAACCAGCCAAACCCGCCTTCAGGCAAATTTTTGGCAGGAACATTGACGTCAGCAGGCTTGCCTTCTGGCAGTTCTCCGTTCGGGTAGGGGGCACCAGCGTCCTGAATGCTGACCCATAAGTGTTCTGGAGAGAGTTTTGCCTGTATTCGGACATCCCCAGGGTCATTCTCCGCATACGCGTGCTCGACCACGTTGTTGACAGCCTCGGTCAGCGCGATTTGCACTTCGTCCGCTCGGGCCGCTGGAATTCCCAGGGTCCGCAGCCGGTCCACAACGGATGAGACGCCGGATCGGGCATCCAGATTAGTGGCCGTGAACGAGCAGGCAAAGGTTCTTACCATCAATTTCTCGCTTTGCGCCGCCAGCGCAGTCGTCTTCAAGAGTTTGCGCTGGCAGGGGCGGTTGCTTCACTCAGCGAACTGTAGAGGTCGAAGATCGTGTCCATACGGGTCAGCCGGAAAACCTTCTCCACCATTGGGGTCAGGCCGGCCAGGTCCAGCCTGCGGCTGCCGCCCAGCTGTTTCATGGCCGCGACAATCGCGCCAAGCCCGCTGGAATCAATAAACTGCACCTCGGACAGATCCAGAATGACGCGCTCTGGTCCGGCTTCGGTTTCCGTGCGCATGTCTTCCTTGAACTGGATAGCCATGGCGGCATCAATGCGTTCGGCATTGACTTTGACGATCTGTGCACCGTCCGTCATGGTGGTCGTCAGGCTCATTTTGATCCCCCGGGATGTAACGTCATTAGACAGCACTCTAGACCGCAAAGCTTACTTTTCTGTAGGTATAATTTCGACGATTGGAGGAAAATTGCATGAAAGATGTTGTTATCGCCGGAGCGGCCCGGACACCCATGGGCGGGTTCCAGGGCATGTATGACGGCGTGACGGCTGCGGAACTTGGCGGTGCTGCGATCCGTGCGGCCCTGGAAGGGGCTGGAACTGCCACCGTGGATGAAGTGCTGATGGGCTGTGTGCTGCCTGCAGGCCAGGGTCAGGCGCCTGCACGGCAGGCGGGATTTGCTGCGGGACTGGGCGAGGATGTTCCGGCCACCACGCTGAACAAGATGTGCGGTTCCGGCATGAAGGCGGCGATGATCGCCTTCGATCAGATTGCGCTGGGCCATGCGGAGACGATGGTCGCCGGCGGTATGGAGAGCATGACCAACGCGCCCTACATACTGCCCAAAATGCGCGGCGGCGCCCGGATCGGCCACGGCCAGGTGGTCGACCACATGTTCCTGGATGGGCTGGAAGACGCTTATGACAAGGGGCGCCTGATGGGCACCTTTGCCGAGGACTGCGCCGAAAAGTACCAGTTCACCCGCGAAGCCCAGGATGAATATGCTCTGAAGTCGTTGTCCAACGCGCTGGAAGCGCAGGAGAGCGGCGCCTTTGACGGTGAAATTGCGCCCGTGACCGTGAAGACCCGCAAGGGCGAAGTGGTGACGGATGCGGATGAGCAGCCGAAATCGGCGTGCCCGGAAAAGATCCCGACGCTGAAACCCGCTTTCCGCAAGGATGGCACTGTGACCGCGGCCAATGCGTCTTCCATTTCCGATGGAGCCGCGGCGTTGGTGCTGGCCTCTGCTGAAATCGCCGAGACAAAAGGCCTGAAGGTCCGCGCCCGCATCCTGGGCCACGCCAGCCACGCCCAGGCGCCGGGCTGGTTCACCACCGCCCCTGTGCCAGCCGCCCGGAAACTGCTCAAGTCCATCGGCTGGACAGTCGGGGATGTTGATCTGTGGGAAGTGAACGAGGCCTTTGCCGTGGTGCCGATGGCCTTCATGCATGAAATGGGCATCTCGCGCGACAAGGTGAACGTGAACGGCGGCGCCTGCGCGCTGGGCCATCCGATCGGCGCCTCCGGTGCGCGGATCATGGTCACCCTTCTGAACGCGCTGGAAAAGCGCGGCCTGAAACGCGGCGTGGCCGCGATTTGCATCGGCGGCGGCGAAGGCACGGCGATCGCCATCGAGCGGGTGTGATCTTCACCTTTGCAAAATACTCTCGGGGGTGAATTGACCGCGAGGTCAAGAGGGGGCAGACAGCCCCCTCAATACGTTTCAGGAGAGCTGCACATGCAGGTTGATTACGAAACCCTGGCAAAGACCATCGCAGCGCTGACCGAAGGCGAAACGGATCAGGTGGCGCTGATGGCCACTGTGGCCTGCGAGGTCCACCACGCGGACGGCCGATTCAACTGGACCGGCTTTTACCGCGCCGTGGCGCCGGAGCTGCTGAAGATCGGGCCTTATCAGGGCGGCCATGGCTGCCTGCAGATCCCGTTCTCCCGCGGCGTTTGCGGCGCCGCTGCGCGTACCGGGGAGGTGCAGCTGGTGCCGGATGTCGATGCTTTCCCGGGCCATATCGCATGCGCCTCCTCCACCCGCTCGGAACTGGTGCTCCCGGTTTGGAACGGCGCCGGGGATCTGATCGGGGTGTTTGACATCGACAGCGACCAGCCGGATGCCTTCACTCAGGAAGACGCAGACCAGCTGGAGGCAATTCTGCGGCAGGTGTTCAGCCGCGGCTGATTCGCTGCCTGGGGCTTTGCGCCCGGCCTCTGGGCCTTACCCTAAGGGGCTGCAGACCAGAAAAATGCCGCCCGGCGCCTGAAGGTGCTGGGTTTTTTCATGGCATCTTTCCGGTTCGTGAAAAAATGCTTGGAAATTTCACGAACTCGGTTCATCGTGAAAAACGAGGAGATTTTTTCATGGAAGGGGGAGAGGGCCGGTGAACGATCAGACGGTGGCAGCGGCGACACTGGGGGCGGACATCAGGGCCTTGCGCAAGGCGCGCGGGCTGACGCTGTCGGACATTGCCGCGATGCTGAACCGCTCGGTCGGCTGGCTGAGCCAAGTTGAGCGCGACATGTCCGAACCCTCGATTTCCGACCTGCGTCAGATTGCCGAGGCGCTGGGGGTGCCGATGTCGATGCTGTTTGCCAATGTCGGCGCCCCGGCGGAAGAGCATGGCTATGTTGTGCGCGCCGGCTCCCGGCGCCCGATGGGGTCCGGCGAGGAGGGTCTGATCGAAGAGCTGCTGTCCCCCGACCTGACCGACGATTTCGAGATGGTGCATTCCACTTTCCGTCCCCGTTCGAAGATGCAGACGCCGGCGAACCGGCCGACGCAGGAGGTCGGCTACATGATTTCGGGCAGGCTGGATCTGCTGATCGGCAACCGAAGCTTCACCGTTGGTCCCGGCGACAGCTTCCGGATCAAGCATGAGCCGTATCAATGGTCGAACCCGTACGACGAGCCCGCAGTGGCCGTCTGGGTGATCGCCCCGCCGGTCTACTAGGAGGAAACGATGATCAAAGGATCCTGTCTTTGCGGCGACATCCGTTTTGAAACCGCTGCCAAGCCGCAGAATGCCTCGATGTGCCATTGCAGCCAGTGCCGCAAGCAGTCGGGCGGCATCTGGGCCTCTGCGCAGGTGCGCGACGAGGAGATTGCCATCACCGGTCCGGTGAGCTGGTTCGAGGCAACGCCGCAGGCCAAACGTGGCAGCTGCCTGCGCTGCGGCTCCTTCCTGTTCTGGAAGGCGGCGGGGGAAGACAGCACCAGTTTCGCTTTGGGCGCTGTCGACGGGAACACCGGTCTCAGCGTCGAAAAGCACATCTTTACCGCCTCCAAGGGCGACTACTACCGGATTGCGGACGGCGTGCCGCAAGAAGACTGAGACTAGGGAGCGAACATGTCTGATTTTCCAACTAAGGCCCGCGTGGTCATCATCGGCGGCGGCGTCATCGGCTGCTCGTCGCTTTATCATCTGGCCAAGAAGGGCTGGACCGATTGTGTTCTGCTGGAGAAAAACGAGCTGACGGCCGGCTCGACCTGGCACGCGGCAGGCAATGTCCCGACTTTCTCGACCTCCTGGTCGATCATGAACATGCAGCGCTACTCGACCGAACTTTATTCCCGCCTCGGCGAGGAGGTCGACTATCCGATGAACTACCACCAGACCGGTTCGATCCGTCTGGCGCATACCAAAGAGCGGATGCAGGAATTTGAACGTGCCTGCTCCATGGGCCGTTACCAGGGCATCGGGATGGAAATCTGGACCCCGGAACAGGCCAAGGAGAACTATCCGTTCCTCGAGACCCACGATCTGGAAGGGGTGCTGTGGGATCCGTCTGACGGCGACATCGATCCGGCTCAGGTGACGCAGGCGCTGGCCAAGGGCGCCCGCGATTTGGGCGCAAGGATCATCCGTTTCTGCCCGGCAACCGGTGTCACTCAGAAGGAAGGCAAGACCTGGATCGTGCACACCGAGAAGGGCGATATCGAATGCGACTATGTGGTGAATGCCGCCGGCTATTATGCCCAGCGGGTGGGGGAGTGGTTTAAGCCCTATGGCGGCCGCACTGTGCCAATGATGGTGATGTCGCACCAGTATCTGCTGACCGAGCAGATCCCGGAGATCGAAGCGCACACCAAGGAAACCGGTAAAAAGCTGCCGCTGATCCGCGACGTGGATGTCTCCTATTACCTGCGCCAGGAGAAGAACGGCTACAACCTCGGCCCCTACGAGCCGAATTGCAAAGGCCACTGGTTGACCGAAGACGACCAGATGCCGGACGACTTCTCGTTCCAGCTGTGGTCGGACGACCTGGACCGGATCGAGGACATCGTGACCGACGCGATGGAGCGGGTGCCGCTGATGGCCTCCTCCGGCGTGTCCAGCGTGATCAATGGCCCGATCCCCTACGCCCCCGACGGCCTGCCGCTGATCGGCCCGATGCCGGGCGTGGACAACGCGTTCGAGGCCTGCGTCTTTACCTTCGGCATCGCCCAGGGCGGCGGCGCCGGCAAGGTGCTGGCGGAATGGATCGTCGACGGCCACACCGAATGGGACATGTGGGCGGTCGATCCGCGCCGCTACACCGACTATACCGACCAGGATTACTGTGATCAGAAAGGCATGGAAGTCTACGGCAACGAATACGCCATGCACTTCCCGCACCACGAATGGCCGGCTGCACGCGACAAGAAAGTCAGCCAGGTTCACAGCCGCATCAAGGCGCTGGGCGGTGTGATGGGCGCCTATAATGGCTGGGAGCGTGCCAATTGGTTTGCCAAGGACGGCGACGACACCTCCGAGGAAGCAACCCACACCTGGGGCCGCTCCGGCCCGTGGCAGCAGCGCATCAAGGAAGAGTGCGAAGCGGTCCGCGACGGCGTCGGCGTGCTGGACCTGCCGGGCTTCTCCCGCTTCAACCTGAGCGGCGAAGGCGCGGCCGAATTCCTGCGCGGCCAAATCACCGGCGGATTGCCCAAAGTGGGCCGAATGAACCTGGTCTACGTCTCGGACGACCGCGGCCGCATCCTGACTGAAATGTCCTGTGTCCGGCATGGCGAAGACCACTTCACCATGATCACCGCAGGTTCGGCCCAGTGGCACGACTTCGAAATCCTGAAGAAGGCGCTGCCCGCAGGGCTGACCCTGACCGACCATACCACCGAGTTCGCGACCATGATTGTCACCGGTCCGAAATCGCGGGAGTTGTTTGCCTCGCTGTCCGAGGCCGATCTGTCCCTGGGCTGGCTCACTCACCAGGAAGCCACCGTATCGGGCAAGCCCGCCTTCCTCGCGCGGGTGTCCTATGCAGGCGAACTGGGCTGGGAGGTGCACTGCGCCAACGAGCACCAGCCGGCAATCTACGACGCTCTGCTGGCAGGCGGCGCCAAGCCTTTCGGCATGTATGCGCTGAACTCCCTGCGCATCGAAAAGGGCTACCGCACCTGGAAGGGCGACCTCAGCACCGACTACTCGCTGCTTGAAGGCGGGCTGGAGCGGTTCGTCAAACTGGACAAGCCTCAGGACTTCCCGGGCAAGGCTGCCATCCAGAACGAAAAGCAGCAGGGCGCGAAGAAGTCCTTTGTGACCCTGATCGTCGAGGCTGGCGACGCAGACGCGCCCTACATGTCCTGCATCTGGAAGGATGGCGCGATCGTGGGCGAGACCACTTCGGGCGACTGGGGCTACCGTGTGAACGCCTCCATCGCGCTGGGGATGGTGCGCAGCGATCTGGCGGTGCCAGGCACCGAGCTGGAGGTCGAGATCTACGGTGAGAAGTGCCGCGCGGTGGTTCAGAAAGACGAACCGCTGTGGGATCCGGCCAACGAGCGCCTGCGCGCCTGATGTGCTAGGGTCCGCCCGTCACGCTTGTTTCAGGAGGCTTCAGCGATGGCCCAGATGATGAAAGGGGTCTGTTTGACCCGGCATGGCGGGCCGGATGCGCTCGAATGGCGTGAAGATATTCCTGTTCCGGTCCCTGGACCGGGGCAGGTGCTGGTCAAGGTGCTGGCGGCAGGCGTCAACAACACCGACATCAACACCCGGATCGGCTGGTATTCGTCAGAAGTGACGGGAGCCACGGATGCGGTCGGCGATGATGCAGAGGTCGAGGCCGGCGGCTGGGGCGGCGCCCTGAGTTTTCCCCGTATCCAAGGCGGCGACCTGTGTGGCCTGGTGGTTCAGACCGGACCCGATACCGGTGCCATCCGCGTCGGACAGCGGGTCACCAGCCAGATCAATATTCCCCGGCCGCAGCCGGACAACCCGGTGGCTTTTGTTGCCCTCGGATCTGAGCTTGATGGCGCTTTCGCGCAATACTGCCTGATGGAGGCGGCAGAGCTGTTCGACGTCAGCGCTTCTCCACTGTCCGATACCGAGATTGCGGCCATGCCCTGTGCCTATGGAACCGCCTGGAACCTGCTGCACCGTGCCGGTGTCTCCGGTGGCCAGCGGGTGTTTGTGACTGGCGCTTCCGGCGGAGTCGGGCTGGCTGCGGTCCAGCTCGCGGCCCGTCTCGGCGCGCAGGTGACCGGCCAGACATCGCCCGCCAAGGCGGAGGCGGTGACCGCAATGGGGGCGGGCAGCATCATCGGCCGCGAGGACTCCCCTGAACCGGGCGGATTCGATGCCGTCATCGACGTGGTCGGCGGCCCGGCCTGGCCTGCGCTGATACAGGCGCTGCGGCCCGGCGGGCACTACGCGGTTTCCGGCGCCATTGCCGGCCCGATCGTCACAGCGGACCTGCGCGAGATTTACCTGCGCGACATTACTATCCACGGCTGCACCTTCTCCCCCCGTACGGTCTTTGCCGAACTGGTGGAGCTGATCAATTCCGGCGCTATCCGCCCCTTGGTCTCGGCAACCTACCCCCTGCAGGACATCGCTCGGGCGCAAGCCGATTTCATGAGCAAGGCGTTTCCGGGCAAACTGGTCCTGATTCCCCCGCAGGAGGCCACATGACAGACATCATCCTTCTTGACGGCTCGATCGGGCAGGAGGTCGTCAAACGGTCCGGTGACCGGGCGACGCCGCTGTGGTCAACCTCCGTGATGATCGAAAAGCCGGATGTGGTCGGCGGGATTCACGCGGATTACTTTGCTGCCGGGGCCACAATTGCCACCACGAATACCTATGCGGTGCTGCGCGACCGTTTGGCCCGTGCCGGGATCGAGGGGCATTTCGAAGAATTGCTGGCCAAGGCCGCTGCACAGGCAACCGCTGCACGGGACGCCCACGGCTCGGGCAGTGTCGCCGCTGCGCTGGGTCCGCTGATTGCCTCTTACCGCCCGGATATCTGCCCGCCGCACCAGGAGGCCGCACCGGTCTATGCAGAGCTTGTTCAGCTGCTGGAGTCGCAGGCTGATCTGTTCCTGATCGAAACTGTGTCCTCTGTCAAACAGGCCAGGGGCGCCTTGCTCGGCTGCGCCGGGACAGTCAAACCGGTGTGGCTGGCAGCCTCGGTTTGCGATGAAGACGGAACGCTGCTGCGTTCCGGCGAGCCGCTGGCAGACCTCGCGCCGCTGGTTGAGGAATTCCAGCCGGAGGCGGTTCTGCTCAATTGCTCGCGTCCGGAGGTCATCGGTGCTGGCCTGGAAATCGTGAAGACCTTCGGCAAACCATACGGGGCCTATGCCAACGGCTTTACCCGGATTTCAGAGGGCTTCCTGAAGGATGCGCCAACCGTGGACGCGCTGGAGCAGCGTCAGGATCTGGGGCCCGTGGCCTACGCGGAATTTGCCATGGGCTGGGTTGCCCAGGGCGCCACTATCGTCGGCGGCTGCTGCGAAGTCGGCCCGGACCATATTGCCGAACTGGCCCGCTGCTTGCGCGCGGCCGGGCATCGGATCGTCTGACCAGGGGAGGGGATCAGCATGGCAGCTCCGGAAAAACTGAAAGCGGCAGACCCGGCCCGGGTCTGGCACATCGACATCATCGTCACCGAAGGTTTTGTGTTGATCGAAATGTCAGCAATCCTCGAGGTGCTGCGGATCGCCAATCGTGTGCTGGCCCAGCCGCCGTTCAAATGGACCGTCCGCTCGCTGCAGGGCGGGCGCGTAGGCTGCCGGGCGGGCCTCAGCGTGGATACCGAACCCTTCGCGGCCAAGCCGGACGCGGATTTTGTCTTCTTCCTTGGCAACTCGGACCCGGATCATCCGGGCCTCAGCCTGGGACGGGTGATCTCCAGCTACACCTGCCGCGATATCAAGGTCTACCTGCTGGCCGAGGCTGCTGCCCGCTATATCCGCGATCAGGGCGGCGCCGCCGGTCGGCTGACGACCCACTGGGAAAATTCTGCCCTGCTGCGCGAGCGGATGGGATTGAATGATTCCAGCCATGCGCTGGCCAGCGAGGACGGGCCGGTTGTGACCTGCGCCGGCATGGGGTCTACTGTCGACATCATCCTGGCGCTGGTCGGCAGGCTGACCTCTGCTGCGGCGCAGATGACCGTGGGCAACATCATGCTGCACGAACAGGTGCGCGACTTCTCCTCGCTGCAGCCCTTTGCCGGCGCCAAGCCGACGATCACCGGTGACAGCGACCTGGATCATTGCATCCGCATCATGCAGGACAACATCGAGGAGCCGGTGCCGATCAGCGACATCGTCGATGAGCTGGGTATTTCCACCCGCTCTCTGGAGCGCAAGTTCCGGACCTTCCTGGGAACCACTCCCAATGGGTTCTACCGGGAAATGCGGCTCTCCAAGGCCAACAATCTCCTGCTCAATACCACTATGAGCGTCCGCGAGATCGGTCTTGCCTGCGGCTTTCCCAACGGATTTTCCAGCCTGTACAAGAGCTTCTTCGGCATCACCCCCTTTGCCCTGCGCAAACGCCGCCGGCTGGGAGAGGATGGTTCAGAAAAAATCCTCAAGGCAGGAGAATAGCCTCGGCAGTCTGACGTTTTTGATGCATTTTGCGCCGCCTGTTCGTGATAATCAGGCGCAAACCCTCATTCAGGAGCGATGACATGAGCGATCTTCCCAACAAGGCCCGCGTGGTGATTATCGGCGGTGGCGTGATCGGCTGCTCGGTGGCCTATCACCTGACCAAGCTCGGCTGGAAGGATGTGGTGCTGCTGGAGCGCAAGCAGCTGACCTCCGGCACCACCTGGCACGCCGCGGGCCTGATCGGCCAGCTGCGCGCGTCCTCCAACATGACCAAGCTCGCGCGCTATTCGGCAGAGCTTTACCTGGGGCTTGAGGAAGAAACCGGCGTCGCCACCGGCATGCGCCAGGTCGGCTCGGTGTCCGCGGCGCTGACCGGCGAGCGGCTTGAAGAGCTCTATCGCAACGCCGCCATGGCCCGCGCCTTTGGCGTGCCGGTGGAGGAATTGTCGCCCAAGGAGGTCAAGGAGCGCTACGAACACATCAATCTGGACGGCGTGACGGGCGGTGTCTGGCTGCCGACCGACGGGCAGGCGGATCCGGCCAACATTGCGCTGGCCCTGGCCAAGGGCGCCCGCCAGCGCGGCGCGCTGGTCAAGGAGCGCATCAAGGTCACCGGTATCTCCAAAAACGGCCGCCGCGTCACCGGTGTTGACTGGGCCAGCGATGATGGCCAAACCCAGGGCCACATCGAAGCCGACATGGTGGTGAATTGCGCCGGCATGTGGGGGCACGAGGTCGGTCGCATGGCGGGCGTCAACGTGCCGCTGCACGCCTGCGAGCACTTCTACATCGTCACCGAAGGCATCGAAGGCCTGACCCAGATGCCGGTGCTGCGGGTGCCGGATGAATGCGCCTACTACAAGGAAGATGCAGGTAAAATCCTGCTGGGTGCCTTCGAACCCAACGCCAAGCCCTGGGCGATGAACGGCATCCCCGACAGCTTCGAGTTCGACCAGCTGCCTGAGGACTTCGACCACTTTGAACCAATCCTGGAAGCCGCCTGCAACCGGATGCCGATGCTGGCGGAGGCCGGTATCCACACTTTCTTCAACGGACCGGAATCCTTTACCCCGGACGACGCTTACCACCTCGGCCTGGCGCCGGAGATGGACAACTTCTGGGTCGCCGCAGGCTTCAACTCGATCGGCATCCAGTCCGCAGGCGGCGCAGGCATGGCGCTGGCGCAGTGGATGGAAGACGGCCAGAAGCCGTTTGATCTCGGCGATGTGGACATCTCCCGCATGCACCCGTTCCAGGGCAACAAGCATTACCTGTTCGAGCGTTCAAAAGAGACCCTCGGCCTGCTCTATGCGGACCATTTCCCCTACCGCCAGAAGGCCACGGCCCGCGGCGTGCGCCGCACCCCGTTCCACTACCACCTCAAGGAGCAGGGCGCCGTATTCGGCGAAATCGGTGGCTGGGAACGCGCCAACTGGTTTGCGAACGAAGGCCAGGAGCGCGAGTACCAGTACAGCTGGAAACGCCAGAACTGGTTCGAAAATTCTGCAGCTGAACACCGCGCTGTCCGTGAAAACGTCGGCATGTACGACATGTCCTCCTTTGGCAAGATCCGCGTCGAAGGCCCGGATGCGGAGGAGTTCCTGAACTACATCTGCGGTGCCAATGTCTCGGTTCCGGCGGGCAAGATCGTCTACACCCAGTTCCTGAACAGCCGCGGCGGGATAGAGGCGGATGTGACCGTCACCCGTCTGAGCGAGACCGTCTATCTGGTGGTGACCCCAGCGGTGACCCGCCTCGCCGATCAGACTTGGATGATGCGCAACAAGGGCGGTTTCAACGTCGTACTGACAGACGTCACTGCTGGAGAGGGCGTTCTGGCCGTCATGGGCCCGAACTCCCGCGAACTGCTGCAGAAAGTGTCGCCCAATGATTTCTCCAATGAGGTGAACCCCTTCGGCACCGCGCAAGAGATCGAACTTGGCATGGGGCTCGCCCGTGTGCACCGGGTGACCTACGTGGGTGAACTTGGCTGGGAAATCTACATCCCGGCGGAAATGTCCGGCCATGCCTTCGAAACCCTCTGGGAGGCGGGCCAGGACATGGGGCTCAAGCTCTGCGGCATGCACATGATGGACAGCTGCCGGATCGAGAAGGGGTTCCGCCACTTCGGCCACGACATCACTTGCGAAGACAATGTGATTGATGCAGGGCTCGGCTTTGCGGTTGCCGTCGGCAAGGACGACTTTATCGGCAAGGCCGCGGTGCTGGAGCGCAAGGAGAGCGGTCCCAAGAACCGCATGGTTCAGTTCAAACTGACCGACCCCGAGCCGCTGCTGTTCCACAACGAGCCGATCATCCGCGACGGCAAATACGTGGGCTATCTCAGCTCCGGTAACTACGGCCACACGCTGGGTGCCGCCATCGGCATGGGCTATGTGCCCTGCGAGGGGGAAAGCGCAGCGGATGTGCTGGGTTCGGTCTATGAGATCGACGTCTGCGGCGTGAAAGTGAAAGCCGAAGCTTCCCTGAAGCCGATGTACGATCCGAAATCGGAGCGGGTGAAGGCCTAAGCACCTCTTCAGTGCATTCACCTGCCCGTTTTGCGTCCCGGCCTTGTGCCGGGGCGTTTTTCGTTGCTGTCCCTGCGGGGACAGCGGCGGGTTCTGCTGCAACGTTCCCCCCGGTTTCACGGCCCAGCCGTTCAGCCCCTCTTGACCCCGCCTGAAATCCCTTGGAGAAATCCATAAAAAGCCTTGTGCGGCAGGGGTAAACAGGTAGGTTGCTTGTCCCGGCCACTGACACGGGCCTGACGAAGAGGATTTGGGACATGAAGATCAGCATCGAACGCGGCACGCTCCTCAAGGCCGTGGCCCAAGCGCAGTCTGTGGTCGAGCGCCGCAACACCATTCCGATCCTGGCGAATGTGCTGATCGAAGCCGAGGGCGACAGTGTCCAGTTCCGTGCAACCGACCTGGATATCGAGGTGGTCGACAAGGCCCCCGCGCAGGTGGAACGCGCCGGCGCCACCACCGTCGCCGCCACCACCCTGCACGAGATTGTCCGCAAGCTGCCTGACGGCGCGCTGGTCACTCTGAGCGCCGACGCCGCAACCGGCCGCCTGACCGTCGAGGCAGGGCGCTCCAACTTCTCGCTGGCGACCCTGCCGCGCGAGGATTTTCCGGTGATGGCTTCCTCCGAGTATCACTCGAACTTCGCTGCCAAGGCCGCGGTGCTGCGCCGCCTGTTCGACAAGTCGAAATTCGCGATCTCCACTGAGGAAACCCGGTATTACCTGAACGGTGTCTACCTGCATGTGTCGTCGGGGGATGGCGGCAAGGTTCTGCGCGCCGTGGCCACCGACGGCCACCGCCTGGCCCGCATCGACGCGGAACTGCCGCTGGGCGCCGAGGACATGCCCGGCGTGATCGTGCCGCGCAAAACCGTGGGCGAGCTGCGCAAGCTGCTGGATGATGACGACATGGATATCGCGGTTTCGGTCTCTGAAACCAAGGTGCGCTTTGCCACCCCGAATATCACTCTGACCTCCAAGGTGATCGACGGGACCTTTCCCGACTACACCCGCGTGATCCCGGCCGGAAACACCCGCCGCCTGGAGGTGGACGCGGCCGAGTTCGCACAGGCCGTTGACCGGGTTGCCACTGTTTCTTCTGAACGCTCCCGCGCGGTGAAGCTGCAGTTGGAAGAGGATCGGCTGATCCTGTCGGTGAACGCGCCCGACAGCGGTGCGGCGGAGGAAGAGCTGGCCGTTGCCTACAATGACGAGCGGCTGGAAATCGGCTTTAACGCCAAATACCTGCTGGAAATCGCTAACCAGGTGGACCGCGAAAACGCCGTGTTCATGTTCAACTCCTCCGGCGATCCGACCCTGATGCGCGAAGGCAGTGACGAAAGCGCCGTTTACGTCGTGATGCCGATGCGGGTTTGATCGCCTGACGGCGATGCCTGCAGCGCGAGTAATTTTGCAAAGAAGAAAAAGGGCGCGCGCTTCATGCTGGCTCTGACCGCATTGACCCTTTCCCATTTCCGCTCGCATTTGCGGGCGGATTTGCGTTTGGACGGGCGTCCGGTGGCCCTTCACGGCAACAACGGCGCGGGCAAGACCAACATCTTGGAGGCGGTGTCGCTGTTTTCGCCGGGCCGCGGTTTGCGCCGGGCCAGTGCTGCCGACATGGCGCGCCAGCCAGAGGCATTGGGCTGGAAACTGAGAGGCGAGCTGCAGGCACCGTCGCAGACTTTCGAGGTGGAAACCTGGTCCGAGGGCGGCAATGCCCGGCAAGTGAAGATCGACAACAAGTCCGCCAGCCAGCTGGCGCTGGGGCAGGTGGCGCGCGTGGTCTGGCTGATCCCGGCAATGGACCGGCTGTGGATTGAGGCAGCCGAAGGGCGGCGGCGCTTTCTGGACCGGATCGCGCTCAGTTTCGAGCCTGGTCATGCTGAGGCGTCGCTGGCCTATGAAAAGGCGATGCGCGAGCGCAACCGGTTGTTGAAGGAACAAATCCGGGATGCAGCCTGGTACAAGGTGCTGGAAGACCGCATGGCTGCCGCCGGGCACCGGATTCATGCCGCCCGGGTACAGGCAGTTGACCTGCTGCAATTGGCACAGGCCGAGGCGGAAACCGCTTTTCCCGCTGCGGAACTGGAATTGATTCAATCGGAGGGCAGCATGCCGTCCACAGAGGCCGATTTCAAAGAGGTTCTGGAGGAAAGCCGGTTCCGCGATCTGGCCGCAGGCCGTACCTTGGTAGGGCCGCACCGCACCGATCTGATTGGCACTTACCGCGCCAAGGGCATCCCGGCCAAGGACTGCTCCACCGGCGAGCAGAAGGCGTTGCTGGTGTCGCTGATTCTGGCCAATGCGCGGGCGCTGGCCGAGCGCGAGGGCGCGCCGCCGATCCTCCTGCTGGATGAGGTCGCAGCACATCTGGACGCTGCCCGCCGCGCTGCGTTGTACGATGAGATCTGCGCCCTGGGAACCCAGGCCTGGATGACCGGCACCGGCCCTGAGCTGTTCGCGGAACTGGAGGGCCGGGCGCAAGTGCTTGAAGTGACGGATAAAGAAGGCGTGTCGGAGGTGTCCCGGAAATGACCGTCACGCCCAGGGATCTGGCGCTTTATGCCGGTGCATTGTTCATCCTGTTCCTGACCCCCGGCCCGGTGTGGCTGGCGCTGATGGCACGCTCTGTTTCCGGCGGGTTCCCAGCGGCCTGGCCGTTGGCGGTTGGCGTCGCCTGCGGAGACATCTTCTGGCCGTTGATTGCGGTTGCGGGCATGTCTTGGGTGGTCTCGGAAATCGAGGGCATCATGACAGTGCTGCGCTGGGTGGCTTGCGCGATGTTCCTGGGCATGGGGTATCTGCTGATCCGCCATGCCGGCGACGCGGTGGAGGAAAACCGCGCCCTGACGCGCCCTGGCGTCTGGGCCGGTTTCATGGCCGGTATCGCGGTGATCCTGGGCAATCCCAAGGCGATCCTGTTCTACATGGGCGTGCTGCCCGGTTTCTTTGACCTTTCGGGAATCTCCTGGACAGACATCGCCGCGATTGTCACCCTGTCCTTCCTGGTGCCGCTTTTGGGCAATCTGGCGCTGGCGGGAATGGTGCACCGCGTGCGCCGTGCGGTGACCTCCACCCGGATCCGGCGGCGGATCAATCTGGTCTCCGGCGGGCTGCTGATCTGCGTCGGGCTGGTGATCCCCTTCACCTAAGCGGCGAGCTGCAGCCAGGCTTTCAAGTAGGGCTCAAGCGCCTTTGCAGGCGGCGTTTCATCGTCGTGTTCCATGCAAAACCACACGCCCAGGACGTGGTTCAGGAAGGCCTGAATGCCTTCTGCCAGCAGTTCCGGCGGCTGATCCTTGCGAATTTGGCCGGCCTCCTGCAGAACCTGCAGCCAGTGTGCCAGCAGCGTGACCTGCCGGATGAAACCGGCAGTGACCACCTCATCCGGTTCTGCCGCCGTGGTGCCGGAGTAGCGCAGAAGCAGATCAAAGATCACCCGGTCCTGGCCGACGTAGTCCAGATGCGGCGCGAGCCGGGCGGTCAGCTCTTCCGCATCCTGGGGGGCACCGCCTGCCTCCATCCCGTCCAGCAGGCGCATGACCTCATCCCCGATCAGCACGGCCAGCAGCCCGTCCTTGTCCTTGAAATGAGAGAATAAGGTGCCCTTTGCCACTCCAGCGCGGGCGACCACATCCTCCACCCGCAATCCGCTGTAGCCCTGTTCCTGCACGATTGCGGCTGCCACCTCCAGCAGTCTTGCCCGGGTTTCCAGCCGCCGTTTCTGCGGTGCACGTGTCATGTCTCTGCCTCGCGAGTAATTTTGACCGCGGTCACTTTTGTAATTGACCTTGGTCATTTTTGATTCAATAAAGTGACCGCGGTCAACTTATCCAAAGGAGAGTCAAATGTCTGCCCGGAAAATCCTGATTCTGAACGGCCACCCCGGCCAAACCTCCCTGTCGAAATCCCTGTGCGCCGCATATCAGGCCGCGGCGGAGGAGAACGGCCATATGGTACGCTGTCATGACATTTCTCAGATGCAATTCGACATGGACTATGGACAGGGCGGGTATAAGGCCCCGAAACCCTTGGAGCCGGACCTGGCAGCCTTTTTGGAGGATCTGGAATGGGCAGAGCATGTGGTTGTGGCCTCTCCACTTTGGTGGGGCGCCATCCCAGCCAAGCTGAAGGCAGTGTTTGACAGGGCTTTTCTGCCGGGGCGGGCCTTCGATACCCGCAACGTCAACTTCGTGGGGCTCCCGGCCCCGATGCTGACTGGCAAGACTGCCCGGGTGCTGCTGACAGCGGACACACCCGCGCTGCTGTTGCGATTGTTTTACGGCAATGCTGTGAAGAAGTTCATCAGCCGTCAAATTCTTGGGTTTGTCGGCATCAAGCCAACGCGGTTTACAACCTTTGCGCCAGCCACGGACGCGCCGGAGGCCAAGGTCAAAACCTGGCTGGCTGCGGCTGGCGGGTTAGGGGCCAAGGCAGCCTGATTCTGCCAAGAAAAAAGGGGGCTTGCGCGTGACAATCCTGGTCAGGTTTCGTATAAAATCCCGAAGCTAAAACAGGAAGATGTGAATGTCCGGAAACGAGCAGGCCCCCGCAGAATATGGCGCGGATTCCATCAAGGTTCTCAAAGGGTTGGAGGCGGTCCGTAAGCGCCCTGGCATGTATATTGGGGACACAGATGACGGCTCGGGCCTGCACCACATGGTGTACGAGGTTGTGGACAACGGCATCGACGAGGCCCTGGCAGGCCACGCTGACCATGTAAATGTGAAAATTCATGCGGATTCCAGTGTCTCGGTCAGCGACAACGGGCGCGGCATTCCGGTGGATATCCACGCCGAGGAAGGCGTATCGGCAGCCGAAGTCATCATGACCCAGCTGCACGCCGGCGGTAAGTTCGACAGCAACTCCTACAAAGTCTCCGGCGGTCTGCATGGTGTGGGCGTGTCGGTTGTGAACGCGCTCAGCGATTGGCTGGAACTGCGCATTTGGCGCAACGGCAAGGAGCATGTGGCGCGGTTTGAGCGCGGCGATACCGTCAAGCATCTGGAGGTGGTCGGCGATTGCGGTGACCAGACCGGCACCGAAGTCCGCTTCATGGCGTCGACCGATACATTCTCGAACCTGGAGTATTCTTTCGAGACGCTGGAAAAGCGCCTGCGCGAGCTGGCCTTCCTGAATTCGGGCGTGCGGATTATTCTGGAGGATGAACGCCCGGCGGAGAAACTCACAGCCGAGCTCTACTACGAGGGCGGCGTCAAGGAGTTCGTCAAATACCTTGACCGGCACAAGACCCCGGTGATGGAGGCTCCGGTCTATATCGTGGGGGAAAAGGACGACATCGGCGTCGAGATCGCCATGTGGTGGAATGACAGCTACCACGAGACCGTGCTGCCTTTCACCAACAACATCCCCCAGCGCGACGGCGGCACCCATGTGGCGGGCTTCCGCGGTGCGCTGACCCGGACCATCAACAACTACGCGCAGACGTCGGGGATCGCCAAGAAGGAGAAGGTCTCTTTCACCGGTGACGACGCCCGCGAAGGGCTGACATGTGTTCTGTCGGTCAAGGTGCCGGACCCGAAATTCTCCAGCCAGACCAAGGACAAGCTGGTCTCCTCCGAGGTGCGCCCGGTGGTCGAAAGCCTGTTGGGCGAAAAACTGGCCGAATGGTTCGAGGAAAACCCCAACGAAGCCAAGCAGATCGTCGGCAAGATCGTCGAGGCCGCGCTGGCCCGCGAGGCCGCCCGCAAGGCGCGTGAACTGACCCGCCGCAAAACCGCGATGGACGTGAACTACCTGGCCGGCAAGCTCAAGGACTGTTCCGAGAAGGACCCCTCCAAAACCGAAGTCTTCCTGGTCGAGGGTGACTCGGCTGGCGGCTCCGCCCAGACGGGCCGGGACCGGATGACCCAGGCGATCCTTCCTCTGCGCGGCAAGATCCTGAACGTAGAGCGCGCGCGCTTTGACCGGATGCTGGGCAGCCAGGAGATTGGCAACCTGGTGATGGCGCTTGGCACCGGCATCGGCCGCGATGAATTCAACATCGAGAAACTGCGCTACCACAAGATCGTCATCATGACCGACGCCGACGTCGACGGCGCCCACATCCGCACCCTGCTGCTCACCTTCTTCTACCGGCAGATGCCGGAGCTGATTGAGGGCGGCTACCTCTATATCGCGCAGCCGCCGCTTTATAAGGTCGCGCGCGGCAAGTCAGAGGTCTACCTCAAGGACCAGGCGGCCCTGGACGACTACCTGATCAACCAGGGCGTCGACGGCGCGGTGCTGAAACTGGGCGATGGGTCTGAGATGGCCGGCTCCGACCTTACCCGCGTGGTGGATGAGGCGCGCCAGCTCAAGCGCGTGCTGGATGCCTTCCCGACCCATTACCCGCGCCACATCCTGGAGCAGGCCGCAGTGGCCGGCGCCTTTGTGCCCGGCGCTGTGGATTCCGACCTGCAGGGCGTGGCTGACAAGGTCGCCGCCCGCTTGGACGCTATTGCGCTGGAGTATGAGCGCGGCTGGCAGGGCCGGATCACTCAGGACCACGGCATCCGCCTGGCCCGCATCCTGCGCGGCGTCGAGGAAGTGCGCACCCTGGACGGCCCGATGCTGCGCTCCGGCGAAGCGCGCAAGACCGGCAGCTTCACCCAGAGCCTGCAGGAGGTCTACGGCACCACCGCGCAGCTGGTCCGCCGCGACCGCAGCCAGATCATTCATGGGCCGCTTGGTCTGCTGCAGGCGATCCTGGAGGAGGGCGAGAAAGGTCTTACCCTGCAGCGCTATAAGGGGCTCGGTGAAATGAACCCCGACCAGCTGTGGGAGACCACCCTCGACCCGGACGCGCGGACCCTGCTGCAGGTGCGCATCGATGATATGGTCGAGGCGGATGATCTGTTCACCAAACTGATGGGCGACGTAGTGGAACCGCGCAGGGAGTTTATCCAGAAAAACGCACTCAGTGTGGAGAACTTGGACTTCTGAGAACTTTGTAGGATCGCCCAAAAGCGTGTTTTAGACCCATACTTTTGCGCAAATTGCCCATAGTTTTGTTTCTCGCACACGCTACGGGTGAGGCGGATACTGAAAGCTGCGAAATCCTCTTGTCAGGGTTGATCACAGGGGTTCTCGCTCTACGGGCTTTTTCATGATTGCCGCTCCGGCTAGCTGTTCTCGCCATGAGCACGGTGAGCTGTGGGCTAAGAAGGTTCCAGGCTTCCTGAAGGCCCTAGAGGGCCTTCAGGAAGCCTGTGCGGCTGAGATTGAATTCCTACCGCACCGCGTTGCTTGTTGTTTTCTAGGGTCAGGAGCCATTGATTTCCGGTGGATGGCGTGAGTCACGGTTCGAAAAGTGAGCAGTGATATGTCTGATCTTTTCTGGCTGACGGACGCGCAGATGGCCCGTCTTGGGCCCTATTTTCCGAAGTCCCACGGTAAGCCGCGTGTTGATGACCGGCGTGTTCTGAGCGGAATTATCTTCATCAATCGCAATGGCTTGCGCTGGCGTGATGCGCCCAAAGATTACGGCCCGCACAAGACCTTGTACAATCGTTGGAAGCGGTGGAGCGACAAAGGCATCTTTGCCCAGATGATGACCGGTCTGGCTGCTGAACACAGTGAGGAAAAGACCGTGATGATCGACGCAACTTACCTGAAAGCACACCGCACGGCCTCCAGTCTTGGGGTTGAAAAGGGGGGCGCGGGCGCCTGATCGGGCGCACTAAGGGCGGCATGAACACTAAGCTGCACGCAATCTGTGACAGCCAAGGGCGTCCACTGAACCAGTTCGTGACGGCCGGACAGGTCAGTGATTACACCGGTGCAAAGGCGCTGCTGAGTGGTCTGCCTGACGTCCAATGGCTTCTCGGAGATTGAACCGCACCGGGTTTGCCGGAGGCTTCAACTCCTGAGTAGGATGAAGCCACAATGAAACACTATGCCGGACTGGACCTGTCGATGGACAGCACGCAGGTTTGCATCGTCGATGAAAACGGTGGGAAAGTAACCTCGATGAAGGTCGAGAGCGCGCCTGACCAGATCGCATGCGCGTTAAATCGAGTCGGCGACATTGAGCGAGCGGTTATCGAATCCGGCCGCATGTCGCCGGCAATCTGCCACGGCTTGCGAGCTCTCGGCGTTCCCGTCGTGTGCATCGACGCACGGCAGGCGCATCAGAGCCTAAAGGCACTAAAGGCGAACAAGACTGACCCGCATGACGCAGCCGGGCTGGCGCAACTTGCCAGGACAGGTTTCTACAAGGAAGTGCATGTCAAATCTGCGGCCGCCTATGGCCTGCGCAGCGTCATCGCGACGCGCAGCCATCTCGTCGAAGCCCGGGTGCGGCTCGACAACATGATCCGAGGTATATGTGCAACTTTCGGGTTCAAACCCGGCCCCGGTCAGGGCAAGTCGTTCATCGACCGGGTGATGACTGCTGCAGATATACCGGGTCTTGGCCAGAGCATCACAGCGCTGGTCGCCGCCAGAGCCGGATTGGTGGAACAGATCAGGCAACTGGATCGGGTCTTGCGTGAGTTCGCTCACCAATCATCGGCCTGCAGGCAGCTTATGAGCATCCCCGGCGTCGGCGTTCAAACTTCCGCCGCTTTCGCGGCGGCCATCGATCAAGCTGACCGCTTCCGGCAATCCCGCACCGCAGGCGCCTATTTCGGATTGGTCCCCAGGCGTCACCAATCCGGGGAAATCGACTGGACAGGACGCATCACCAAACAGGGCGACAGCCTGGTTCGCAAGCTGCTCTACGAAGCGGCCAACTCGATCCTGACGCGCAGTCGTGGCAACTTCGCCCTCAAAACCTGGGCCCAGAAGATCGCCAAACGCCGAGGTCTGAGAAAGGCACGCGTGGCGCTTGCCAGGCGGCTGGCCGTTATCATGCACGCGATGCTGCGTGACGGCACTTTGTTCGAAGCGTAAGGTGAGATAGAAATCATTTGCCAGCGGTGAAGCCGGACAGCTGATCCGAGGGCGGTGTCCCGAGAGGGAACGCAGGGACGAACGATATGCGAAGGTTACCGGATGGGCCCAGGAGCCCGCTTTGAGTCAATGCAACGTTCGGCCTTGTGAAACCCGATACAGCACGATCGCCTCACAGCAATCAGTGCGGACAGATCCTTGAAACCCTCAAGGGAAACACCGCCGAGCTCTGCAAATTACAGATCCTGAGCCTAGTATCGGTCCATTTTTAAGATCTGCGCCCCTCCCGGTACGCGGCCGGGAACTGCTTCTGCGCACCTGCCGCAGATGCCCGGAATTCCCCCTTGCTGCGGGCTGCGTGTCTCTTGACCCTTGCGCGGAAACCCGTAGTGTCCGGCACAACTTTTAAGGGTTTTATTTGATGAACGCATTTGTGCAGGACGCCCGGCTGGGGCGGCTGACAACCGTTTTGGGGCCGGAAGCGCTGGTGCTGATGCGCTTTGACGGGACCGAGGCGCTGAATGGGCTGTTTGACTATTCGGTCGAGGCGCTGGCCACGCGGGATGATCTCGATTTCGATGCGCTCCTGGGCACCCATGCCACGGTCACGATCGCAGGCGCCGAAGGCCCGGCGCTGTTTGACGGCATCATCACCGAGGCCCGCTGGAAAGGCCCGGGCGAAAACGGCTGGCGCTATGATCTGCGGCTCCGGCCCTGGTTCTGGCTCGCGGGAAAACGGCGCAACCAGCGGATCTTTCATAACAAAACCGTGGTAGAGATCCTGCAGGAACTGCTGGCGGACTACGGCCATCTGGGCAACCCGCATCTGGAGATTGCCCTGAGCAACGACTATCCGGAGCTGGAGTACACGGTGCAGTACCGGGAAAGCGACCTGGATTTCGCCCGCCGCCTGATGGAGCGTTTCGGGATCTCCTTTCACATCCGCCACCAGGAGGCCAGCCACACGCTGGTGCTGACGGATGATGTGCTGAACCACGCCGAAATCCCGGCCCGCCCCTATTACGGCGCGGCGCAGAACCAGGGTGCCCAAGGCGAGCATTTCTGGGCCTGGGGGCCCGAGCGGCGGCTGACGACGGGGGCAACCCGGCTCACCGATTACAACTTCAAGACTCCGATGGCAGCGATGGAAAGCGACCGCATCGGCGATGCGCAATATGCCGAAGGCCAGCTGGAAGCCTATGATTATCCCGGCGGCTACCTGGATCTGGGGCGGGGCAAGACGGTGGCGCAGCTGCGCTGCGCAGAGGAGCGCGGCCATGACGCCCGCCAGTTCGCCAGCGGCGACATCACCGGCTTGCGGCCGGGCGGCGTGGTGCCGCTGGCGGGCGGCGATGCGGTGCCGGGGGATGGCGCCAAACACCTCTGCCTCTGGGCGCGCTATTCCTTTGTCAGCCAAAGCTACGGCTCCAACCGCGAGGGTGTGTCCGCCGCCCGCCCCTTCACCGCCGATTACCGGCTGATGCCGCTGACCGCGCCGATGGTGCCGCCGCGGGTGACGCCCCTGCCGGTGGTGCAGGGGCCGCAGACCGCGGTGGTTGTCGGCGACGGCGAGATCGACTGCGACGAGCACGGCCGCATTCTGGTGCATTTCCACTGGGACCTGGAGAAGGCGTATTCGATGCGCTGCCGGGTCAGCCAGAACTGGGCCAGCCAGGGCTGGGGCGGCATGGTCATCCCGCGCATTGGCATGGAAGTGGTGGTCGAGTTCCTGGAAGGCGACCCCGACAAGCCGCTGGTCACCGGCTGCGTCTACAACGGCCGCAACAAGCCGCCCTACCCGCTGCCGCAGCACAAGACCAAATCCGTGTTCAAGACGGATACCCACAAGGGCAGCGGCTTCAACGAGCTGACCTTCGAGGACGAGCGGGATCAGGAAAAGATATATATGCACGGCCAGAAGGACCAGGAGATTGTCATCGAGAATGACCGCTCCAAGACCATCGGCCGCGATGAGAACAATGCCATCGGGCGTGACCGGACCCAAAGCGTCGGCCAGGACGAAACCCTGTCGGTGGGCCGCGACCAGCGCGAAACCGTGGGCCAGGACGTACTCTACAAGGTCGGCCGCAACCAGCAGGAGGAATACGGCAAGGACCATGTGCATGTGGTGGGCAATATCCACAAGCAGGACATCTATGCCGACCATCTGGTGCAGATCGGCCGCAACCACGAGGAAACGGTGTTCGGGAAATCCACCCTCAACGTGACCGAAGCGATCACCAACAACACCCGCAGCCATACGCTGATGGCTTTTGAGACGTTCACCATCAAGGGCCCGGGCGGCAAGATCACCATCGATGCGGGCGGGATCACGCTGGAGGCTGCCAGCATCAATCTGAAAGGCGCGGTCAGCATGGGCGGCAGCGGCGGCGCCCAGGTGCCCACGCTGCAGAACGCCGCCCGCGACGGCCTGCCGCTGGTCGAAGAATGCGTTCAGCAGAAGGATTGACCTGAATGGTGCGCCTGACCCTCGCAGTGCCGCAGGAGACGGTTCCATGCAACCGGTAGCCCGGATCGGCGACACCCACGCCTGCCCCAGATGCCGCAGCTGCCGGATCGTCAGCGGCGGCAGCGCCACCGTTGACGGCCGCCCGGTCGCGCGCGTCGGCGACAAGACCAGCTGCGGCGCGGTGATCACCGCCGGGTCGTCCACGTCAACGGACGACGGCCGTCCCATCGCCTATGTCGGCTCCCCAACCTCCATCGGCGGCACCATCACCACAGGGTCGCCAAACCACAAGGTCATGCCGTGAGGCCGCGCCCCGCTCTCCCCACCGCATCCAGCACCTCGATGAACAGACCTGGAAACCTGCAATGACGGAACCGCTGAAGAACCCGGGCCTTCCACCAGAAGACGACTATTGGCTGGGCATCGATGCCGCACCCGCAGCCTCCGCGGATCAGAGGCCCTGCCTTCATATCGAGGACATCCCGGACGTCGAACCTCTGGATGCCCAATTCGGTGCCTGGCCTCTGAAAAATGTGCCGGAGGCATTGTTTGAACCGCTGTTCGGCCAGCCGGAAGCCGACCCCGACAGGGCCGCGGACAGCGGCGCGGCAGAGGAAGCGGCGCCTTTGAAAACCTATGCTCTGATCGACGCCGCCAAACTGCACGCCGGGTTCGACGGGATCCGGAACTGCGGGCTGCCGTTCCGCTGCCTGTTCCAGGGCGAGGCCGCAAAAGAGCTGAAAGATGCCGCCCCCTATCTGGTCGAACTTGCACCCGACGCCCGCTTCACCCGCACCCTGTTCACCCATATCCCGGACGCCCCGGCCCATCTGTCCACCCTGCATCTATGGCACAGGAACCCCGGCATCTTCATCCGCTCCCGCGCGGATTTTGACGCGGTCTGGAAACACTTCAGAAAGTTCACCCGCATCCGCGACGAAAACGGAAAATGGTTCTTCTTCCGGTTCTGGGAGGCTGCAACTGCGCAGGCTTTTGCAGCCCATGCAGACACGATTGAGCTGGCGGAGGCCATGCTGAATGACGGGAGCCGCCCGGGGCAAACATGGATCCTGATCTCGGCAGGCGCAGGCAAGGCAACTGCTTGCAAATATTGCGTGGATCACCGGGCCGTCCCGGCCAAGCCGCCAAGGCTGACATCAGAAGTCCTGGCAGCCTTTGACTGTGAAATTGAAGCAGAGCAGGATGCACAGGACATCGCCGCCGCGCTTGAGCTTGTGTCTTCGGGGGCAGCAGAGCCGAATGAAGACAGTTTGCGGTCTTCTTTGAAGGCATTGAGAAAACTTGGCTTTTCCGCTGCCGGCAAACGGCAGGAAGCGCTCAGCCTTTTTGTCCGTGCGTCTCTCAGCGGAAAGCACAGGGGCGCATCAGAGATATTGCATAAAACGGAGCAAGGCCCGGCAATCCGCCTGTGGCATTTGAAGAATTTGGTTGAGGGAAAGGAATGATTTTTCAGCGCAGCGCATGGCCGCTTGTTCTGGCCGCGTTCACTCTATTGGGAAGCATGGCAATGGCTGAGACTGAGAAGACAAAAACACACTGCATCGGACGCCTGCTGGTCGAAGTGCCGGAGGAGTTTGAAGTGCTGCGCCACGATGGAACGGTGCGGGAAACGCGAATTGAACGTATCGGACCCGGAACTGAGCGGGATGCGGAGCGGCTCTATGAGGAGCGGGTGCGGGCTCTCCGCGATGGCGAGGTCACCATTGATACCGTCAAAATGCTGTACCGGGATGTCGGCCGAATAGGGGCATTGCGGACGGTCAGTATGCTGATCGACTGGACAGATGGCGGGTTTCAGCCGCAGGAACCTTGGCGCGAGGAAACTTATGTCTCGTCAGAGGGCACAATTTTTCACTTGGAAACGTCAATGGATAACGGGAACGCCGATGCCGCGCGATCCGACATTCAAGCTGTAGCAGATGCTATTCACCCTCGCACCGCAGGCGACATGCCGGCTGGCGAGGGCACCTGCCTTGAAAACTCTTTCTTTGCGCTGGCGCCTGGAAACGAGCAAATCGGTGCAACCTTCGTTCACGCCACCGAACGCGCGATTTTGCTGCGGGTCTCCACTTCAGTTCGCGATCCTGGCAACGGCACCCTCGATTTCAGCGCCATCCAGGGAACAGACGGCGAACCGGTGCGTATCGCAGGACTTGAAGGCAAGGAACTGAGGTTGTGGGACGGGCCAATAAACCTCTCAGCCATAGTTGGACAGCAACCTGGTTTGGACCGTCCCGGGTACAAAGTTACCCTGGAGTATTCTGACAGCCGGAAAGATGCCGCGTCACCGCCCTACACCCGTGAAGAAGCCCGCTCCTCTTGGGAGAGCTTTACCGGCAGCATTCAAGTGAAGAAATGATCAATGGCTCATTCATCTGCTCAAGCCTGCCCGCCTCCGGTGGCCATGCAGATCTTTTAGGCCTCCGCAATTATGGGGAGCAGGTTCCTCCATTGAACCAAATGATTGAGGGAAAAGTATGATAATTCAGCGCAAGTTACGGCCTCTGGTTCTGTGGCTGACAGCGCTCACTCTATTGGGAAGCATGGCAATGGCTGAAACAGGGAAGACAAAAACACACTGCATCGGACGCCTGCTGGTCGAAGTGCCGACGGAGTTTGAAGTGCTGCGCCACGATGGAACGGTGCGTGCGCGGAGGGTCGAGCGTATCGGACCGGGGGACGAGCGGGATCTCCAGCAAATTACTGCCGATAGAGTCCGTGCCTTGCGCAACAAGGAGGTGATCGAGGCCGGTGACCCCAAAATTTTTCTTGGGACGGAAGATCTGAATGGTGTGACCGGTATCAAGAGCATTCTGGATACTTCCGTTATGGGCGTACAAATATCCGAACCCTGGGACGAAGAGGCTTTTGTTCTGTCTGAAGGGGTCATCTTTCGCCTGTATGGAGTTGCTAGCGAGGAGAGACTTGCCAGCCACCGCCGGAGTTTGAGCTTGGTCGCCAACGCCATCCGCCCCCGGGCACAGGGTGAAATATCCGTTGGCGAGGGCACCTGCCTTGAAAACTCTTTCTTTGCGCTGGCGCCTGGAAACGAGCAAATCGGTGCAACCTTCGTTCACGCCAGCGAACGCGCGATTTTGCTGCGGGTCTCCACTTCAGTTCGAGATCCCGGCAACGGCACCCTCGATTTCAGCGCCATCCAGGGAACAGACGGCGAACCGGTGCGTATCGCAGGATTTGAAGGCAAGGAACTGAGGTTGTGGGACGGGCCAGTAAACCTCTCAGCCATAGTTGGACAGCAACCTGGCGCGGACCGTCCAGGGTACAAAATTACCCTGGAGTATTCTGACAGCCGGAAAGAGACCGGGTCACCGCCCTTCACCCGTGAAGAAGCCCGCTCCTTTTGGGAGAGCTTTACCGGCAGCATTCAAGTGAAGAAATGATCAATGGCTCATTCATCTGCTCAAGCCTGCCCGCCTCCGGTGGCCAAGCAGATCTTTTAGGCCTCCGCGATTATGGGGAGCAGGTTCCTCCATTGAACCAAATGATTGAGGGAAAAGTATGATAATTCAGCGCAAGTTACGGCCTCTGGTTCTGTGGCTGACAGCGTTCACTCTATTGGGAAGCATGGCAATGGCTGAAACAGGGAAGACAAAAACACACTGCATCGGACGCCTGCTGGTCGAAGTGCCGGAGGAGTTTGAAGTGCTGCGCCACGATGGAACGGTGCGGGAAACGCGAATTGAACGTATCGGACCCGGAACTGAGCGGGATGCGGAGCGGCTCTATGAGGAGCGGGTGCGGGCTCTCCGCAATGGCGAGGTCAGCATTGATACCGTTAAAATGCTGTACCGGGATGTCGGCCGAATAGGGGCATTGCGGACGGTCAGTATGCTGATCGACTGGACAGATGGCGGGTTTCAGCCGCAGGAACCTTGGCGCGAGGAAACTTATGTCTCGTCAGAGGGCACAATTTTTCACTTGGAAACGTCAATGGATAACGGGAACGCCGATGCCGCGCGATCCGACATTCAAGCTGTAGCAGATGCTATCCACCCTCGCACCGCAGGCGACATACCGGCTGGCGAGGGCACTTGCCTCGAGCATGCATTCCTTAACCTACCACAGGGGAGAGAATCTATGGGGGCGCTATTCCGCATGCCGGGCAGTATTGTGGGCATTGAAGTCGGTTTGACGATTGTACCGCCAGGCGAGGCAAAGCTCGAATTGGAGGGTGCGGAAAGTAACATTGGTGACCCGATCGAAATCGCCGGTTTACGCGGGCGTGTCGCAAAGGACTATGGTTCGGAGCATTTTTTCTACGCTACAGTTGGGCAACAAGCGTCTCAAAATGACTTTGGCTACAGTATTGACCTGAGTTTTTTTGACAGACGAGCAGACTTTGGTTCAGCGCCTTTCACGCGCAAGGACGCTGATCACATCTGGGACACTCTCATTCAGTCGGTTCGGATCAAAAAGTAACTATGGCTCATTCTTCTGTTCAAGCGTGCCCGCCTCCGGTGGCCATGCCAATTATCTTCGTGCCCGGCATCATGGGGAGCAGGCTACGGAATAAAAAGTCAAAAGCTGTGGTCTGGGAACCGCAAGATTCTATGAGGAACGCCTTATCACTTGCCCGGAAAGGCCCAAAAGACAAGCGCGCAGCAATGATTGGACCGAAAGGCGCGCCGTTTTCACCGGATTACCTCGAAGTCGATCCCGGCACAGTTGGCGGTGCGCTGACACAGGAGCGTATCGACCGGGGCTGGGGCGGTCTGATGCAAGGCTCCTATGCAAGCTTCATGATGTGGCTGGATCTGACGGCGGAAACCCCCGCGGCCGGCCAGGTCCCGAAGGGTTGCTTCAACCTGCACTATGAGGCCTGGGCGCACCCATACAACTGGACGGATGACAATCTGAACTCAGGTAAAAAACTTGGCGAGACGGTCGATAGGGCAGTTGCGGAGACAGAACAGAAATACCAGGGTACAGATGTTCTTGTTCTGAAGCCTGTCATCGTGACCCACTCCATGGGCGGGCTTGTTTCAAGGGCCTATACCCAAATCCACGGCGGCGCCGGCAAGGTACACGGCGTCATCCATGGCGCCTTGCCCTGCGAGGGCGCACCGGCAGCCTACAAGCGAATTGTTGCCGGTTTCGAAGGCAGCGGAGTGCAGGGAACCGTTGAGCGCTGGGTTCTGGGCGCCAATCAGCAGGAAGCCACCGCAACTGCCGCGAATATGCCCGGTGTTCTGGAACTATTGCCCAATCAGTTTCACAAAGGCACCGATGGCAGGACGGACTGGCTGCGTGTCACCGGCAGGACTGGTGCCAATATCTGTTCAAAACCGGCCTCCAATCCGTATGTCGAAATTTACCTCAACCAAAGCGATTGGTGGAAACTAATAGAAATCGAGCACCTAAATCCAGGTGAAAATAGTCGAAAAACATTCGAGAGTTTTCAACTTCAGTTAAGAAAAGCAATGTCCTTCCACGCCAAGCTCGGCCCCAGTGCATTTCATCCGAACACCCGGATGTTTTACGCCAGCGACACCAGCCACCCGGCCTGGGATCACATCGAATGGAAGCAATCCGGGCGGCAGGACAGCCCTGCTTCCGATGCGATCAGACAAAGCGATGGCCGCGGCCAGATTGAGTGGGGGCAATATTTTGTTCACCCTGCACCTCTCTACGGCGGCGCTCCTACCTTTGCTGCTGATACCCGGTACCAGCTTCAGCCGCCGGAAGCAGCCGGCGACGGGACCGTCCATGCTGGCTCCGGCCGCTACGTATCAGGCCCCATGTCAGTCGCGACAGACAGCGGATTTGAACACCAAGCGGCCTATGACCTAACCGAAGCCCGCCGCCTGACTGCCGAATGGTTGTTTGATATGGTTGAGGAGCAGCTCCAATAGCTACAGCGGACCTCAGCCGCCTGGCCGCAATGGTGCGTAAAGTCACCCCTGGGTTTGGCATGGGCGGCGGCGGATTCAGCGGCCCGGTCGTCCCGGCAACCAAACACTTCATCAACCCGGGGCTGGTGCATCTGGTTCTGGAAGCTCCTCCAGTTTCCGAACGGGACCGCATGTCTGATCTGCGTGTGGATGCGTCTTATCGGCGTTGTTGCGCAAATCTGTGTCTGAGCGGAGTTCCCCTTTCCCCGGACGGACTTATTCTGCGGTCACTGTGATAGGGGTGCCTAGTGCGGTGTAACCGTTGAGCACGGCAATACGGACCTGCAGTTCCGCAACCTGACGCTCGAAATCGCGCGCCATGAGGGATTGGCCAAGCAGCTTGATACAGTTCATTTTTGCCTCGACGCGGCTTCGGCGGTGGTATCCGCTCCATCGCCGCCAGAGGGCGCGACCCAAGTATTTCGAGGCGCGCAAAGCTTCGTTGCGGGCTGCGGCGCCGGGGCTCGTTGGCTTCCACGGCTTGGCGTTCTTTCGGGGCGGGATGACTGCGGCAGCGCCGCGGGCAGCGATTGCCTCGTGACAGTTTCGGGTGTCGTAAGCGCCATCAGCTGTCACTGAACCGATCACTTCGTCCGCAGAGATCTGTTCCAGGAGATCTGGCAGGATGGGAGCATCACCGATGTTGCTGCCGGTGACCTCGACCGCTCGAACCTCCAATGTTTCCTCGTCGATCCCGATATGTATCTTACGCCAGATGCGGCGTTTGGGGCCACCATGCTTGCGGGCATTCCATTCGCCTTCCCCCTCGGACTTGATGCCGGTGCTGTCGATCAGCAGGTTCAACGGGCCCGCGCCGCCACGATAGGGGATGGCTACGTTCAATGTTCGCTGGCGACGACAGAGCGTGCTGAAGTCCGGCACTGTCCAATCAAGCCCGACCAGCTGCAGCAGGCTCTGCACGAACCCCGTGGTCTGCCTCAACGGCATTCCGAACAGCACCTTCATTGTCAGGCACGTCTGGATCGCCGCATCGCTGAAACTCGGATGCCTCCCACGCTTCCCGGTCGGCGGAGGCTTCCACTCCATGCCTGGATCAAACCAGATCGTCAGCGATCCACGCTGCCGCAATGCTTCATTGTAAGCCGACCAGTTCGTGGTCTTGTACTTCGTGGACGCCCAACTGCTCATACCACCCAGCTATCAGGCTGGATTCATACAGTGAATCCCTCAAACGATTTGTGCAACAACGCCCCTGAAATCTACCCTGAACAATCAGAGGAGCTAGAATGATCTAGGTTCACACAGGGCTGAAATAAGTGAGGCCCCTAGGATTTGCAGATCAGCCGGGGCCCCAAAATCGTTTGGTACACGATTGCTGCTTACTTCATCCCATCACCCGCATCAGAACGCAAGTGACTTCGCGCCCGGTCCGCTGGGCGCGACCTGACAAGCTGTGTGCACAGCGGACACGGGGTGCATTTCTATGAAAGATATACAGACTGCCTGCGCCGAGCTCGCCAGGCACCCGGAAAGCTATGTTGCGAAGCTGGCCGCCGCCATCGCTGAAGCAGACCGGGCACGCGAACTCGAACCTCAAGATGTGATTACCGTCAAGGACGCGAGGATTTCCACGTCATTAGCTGAGATCAAAGTACTGAAGGCCAATAACCGGCTGCTGCGCGCCCAGCTCAGCAAGTTGCAGGATATGCAGTTTGGGCAGAAGAGTGAGAAGCTACCGGGAAATAGAAAGACGGGGGGCAAAGCTGCACCAGCCAATTCTGCCTCCTGTTTCCAAGCCGGGATGGCTGACGGGAATGCAGAGATCGCGCAAACTGAAGACGTTAAACCCAAACCACGCGGAATGCTAGGGCGTCAGGCAATTGAGTTCCCGAGCCATTTGCCCAAAGACATACGCATCGTCGAACCTTCCGATGGAGCGGTCTGTAATTGCGGATGTGGCATGCGTTTGCTTGGAGAACAGGTCATCAAACGGTTGACTTACAAGCCTGCCGAGATCCGTGTGATTGAAGAGCATTACCCCAAATATGTCTGCCACGTATGCGATCGCTTCAAACAGGCTCCGGTTCCGAAGCGCGCCTTCGATCAAACCTGTTTCGACGACCGGTTGATTGCGGGGCTGGCAGTCAGCAAATTTGCGGACTTTCTGCCGAACTTCAGGCAGGAGCAGATATTCATGCGTTCAGGCGTGAAACTGCACCGTTCGACAATGTCCCGTTTGATGGATCAGGCTGTTGACGCACTTCTACCTCTTTACGACGTGATGAATAGGGATCTGAAAGCAAGTTCGAAATTGTTCATGGACGAAACCGTGCTGGCGCAGTTGGCGCCTGGGAGCGGAAAGACGAAGACCTGTTATGTTTGGGCGCTGTGCCGGGACGACCGCCGATGGAAGGGGAATGCACCGCCGGGTGTTGTCTTCCATTTTAAGCAGTCGCGCAAAGGCCAACATGCTGAGGACATACTGACCGGCTTCAACGGTGCTCTCCAGGTTGATGGATACGCGGGATACAACCGCTTGCGAAGAGAGCAGCGCAACGGCGGCCCGCTTGCACTCGCCTATTGCTGGGCGCACGTGCGCCGCAAATTCCTGGACGTTCATAAGGCGACAAAATCAGGCCAGGCGATGGAGGTCATTGAGTTGATCAACGCTATGTATGAAATCGAGCGCAGGCTTAAGTCTCAACCAGCCTCTGCAAGATGTGCAGCCAGGCAGTTGGGAACCGCGCCATTGATGGATAAGCTTGCACAGCTGCTCCAGAAAATATCCGGGCGCGTTTCAGTAAAATCGACATTGGGACAGGCAGTGACCTATACGCTTAAACTATGGACAGGCCTCAGCATGTTCCTGTCTGACGGGCGGATCGAAATCGACAGCAATGCCGTTGAAAACACCATTCGACCGATTGCCCTTCTGCGTAAAAACGCCCTATTTGCAGGTTCAGAGGTCGGCGGCCGCAACTGGGCTGTTATGGCCAGCCTGATCGGCACATGTAAACTGAACGGTGTTGAACCCTATGCCTATCTCACTTGGGTGTTCGAGCAAATGGCCATAGGGCACCCACGTTCGCAGTATGAAAAGCTTCTGCCTTGGAACTGTCCAAGGGGCCGCTACAGCATCGAAGGATAGTATCTCTGAAGTGGAGTAGCTCCCGCCCGCCCAGCTAGTGCTGGGCGGGCCGTTATGCGTGATCTCGCAGATTGACGGCGGCCGCTGCCACACACAGCTGGCCGCTCTGCGGCATGCGCGGGGTCACGTCCGTCAAGCTGGTGTAATTTCCCGGATGGCCTGAGGTCATGGTCAGGCGGCTTGGGATGATAGGCTGAGAATGGGATCGGTCTCCTCTGCGTCGATTTCGGCGAAGGCCTCGACCATCATGTAGCGGCTGGCGGTCTGCCATTCGTCATTCTGCTCGAACAGCACTGCGCCGATCAGGCGGATGATGGACGCCTCGTTCGGAAAGATCCCGACGACATCTGCGCGCCGCTTCACTTCCTTGTTCAAGCGTTCGATGGGATTGGTGCTATGCAATTTGGTGCGGTGCTGGCGCGGAAAGGCCAAATAAGCCAGCATATCGTGCTCGCTTTCGTCCATAAGAGCGGCCAGCTTGGGCCATCGCCCGCGGAGCTGGTCGGCCACGCGGCGCCAGGTGCCCCCGGCGGATGCGCGGTCCGGCTGATCGACGGCCTGCCGGGTTGCCGCGGCAACGACCGTGTTCTGGCCGCGGGACACATGCGCGAGGGCGTTGCGTATCCAGTGAACACGGCAGCGTTGCCAAGTGGCCTCGAACATGGCGTATTCATTCACCAAGCACAGTATTCCCGGTGCCCGATCCACACCTCCGATAGGGCCGGCATGATTGTCTATCACTGCCCTTCCGGAGCTTGCAGCACCAGAGATTTCCAGAGAGGTTCGGCTAATGAACGTGTCTCTGGCGCTCCCAAGCATGACATAAGGCTTTGAAATGGAATGAAGATTAGTTTCTGGTGGCGCGCAGCGCCACTGTATGTTTGCTCGCCAACTATGGGAAGGTCTACAGGAAGGGGTCAGATGCAACGCTTACGCCGCACGGGCGGTATCGCCAGCCAAACGCCGCTTGCCAGCTTCCATGAAGTCCTTTGACCATTTGTAGTAAACGCCCTGGGAAATGCCCTCACGGCGGCAAAGCTCAGCAATACTGTCTTCCCCACGCAGGCCGTCCAAGACGATCCGGATCTTCTCTTCCGAAGAATACTGCTTGTGGGTCGCCCGCTTTATGTCTTTGACGATCTTCTCGCCGGGGCTCTTGGTTGTCTTTCTCATCGTCCACTCCTCGGTGGTCACGATGAGCCAGAAACACTCTCCTATCAAATTGCCCTATTTGGCCCCATAAGCGCTGGCGTCAGACACATCGCTGATATGGATGCGCAGGAATCCAAACTGAGTTACGTTCCAAGACGCAAAGGCAGAGTACGAAAAAGCCTCCGCCGGAAGTGTGCGATATCTACAAGCCAGTGCCATAGCATTCAGCAATTTCCCACCGTCAATGGCACCGGCTTGCCATTCGTCATTTTCCGTGAGCCGCTTGGCCTGCAAGCACACAAAGCAACTCAAACATGATTGACACGCCAACCCATGCGGTTCCTCCCTCCGGGTCAAAAGGCGGCGAGACTTCGACCAGGTCCGCGCCGATCAGGTTCAGGCCCTGCAGCTTGCGGACCATTTTCTGGGCTTCAAATGTGGTGAAGCCGCCGATTTCCGGCGTGCCAGTGCCGGGTGCAAAGGCGGGATCGATGCAGTCGATGTCGAAGGTCACGTAGGCCGGCTCCTGGCCGACAATGCCACGTGCCTCTTCCATGATGTGATCCAGGCCGACGTCGTGGAACTCTTCGATGGTGACGATACGGATGCCCTGCTCGATGCCCCATTCCACGTCATCGCCGCCGCGGGTGCCGCGGATGCCGATCTGGATCATCCGCTTGGGGTCCAGCAGGCCTTCCTCGATGGCGCGGCGGAAGGGGGTGCCGTGGGTGTATTTGCAGCCGTTGAAATACTCGTCGAACAGATCCGTGTGGGCGTCGAAATGGATCATCCCCACCGGCCCGTCCGAGGCCAGCCCGCGCAGCACGGGAAGCGAGATCATGTGATCGCCTCCCGCCGTCAGCGGCACCACGCCCTTGGCCTTCACCTGGTGAAAGTAATCCGTCACCCGCTGCAGCGTGTCCATGGTGTCGGCCGGGTTCACTGGACAGTCGCCCAGATCGGCGCAGTTCGCGGCTTCGAAAGGCTTTATCTTGGATACCGGGTGCATGGCGCGGATCATGGTGGAATAGTCGCGCAGCTGGCGCGGGCCGTGGCGCGCGCCTGGGCGGTTGGTGGTGCCACCGTCCCAGGGCACGCCGACAAGGCCAATGTCCACTTGCGGAATTGCCTCATTGCTCAGCTCCACATGCGGCAGCCGCATAAATGTCGGGATGGACGCAAACCGTGGCACTTCCATCGCCGAAACCGGCTGGAAGGACATCTCTTTAGTGCTCATTTCAACTCCGATAGTTATCCGCCCTCGTCCGGGGCATGTTTTGGTCAGACCGGCGGGCGTCAGCCGCCGGAACGTTCGTTCCAGGTTTCCAGAAACTGCTTCAGGCGTGCGCTCTGCGGGTTCTCGAACAGTTCCGCCGGGGGGCCGTGCTCGACCACCACACCCTGGTCCATGAACACCACCCGGTCGGCGACACGGGCGGCGAAACCCATCTCATGCGTCACGATCACCATGGTCATGCCGCCCTTGGCGAGCTGCTGCATCACGGTCAGAACCTCGCCAACCAGTTCCGGGTCCAGGGCCGAGGTCGGTTCGTCAAAGAACATGATGCGCGGCGCCTTGGCGGTGGCGCGGGCAATGGCGACGCGCTGCTGCTGGCCGCCGGACAGCTGGCTGGGGTAGTTCTGCGCCTTGGCCTCCATGCCGACCTTGGCGAGGTTCTCCAGCGCGATCTTTTCGGCCTCGGCCTTGCTCATCTTCTGCACCACGCGCAGTGCTTCGGAAACATTGCCGAGCGCCGTCATATGCGGCCAGAGGTTGAACTGCTGGAACACCATCCCGACGCAGTCGCGCACCGCGTCGGTTTCTTTTGGAGAGGCAGGTTTGCGCCCTTCCGGGCCGTCCTTGTAGCCCAGAAGCCGGCCCTCGATCAGCACATGGCCTTCGTCATAGACTTCAAGGAAGGCCATAGAGCGCAGAAGCGTGCTCTTGCCTGATCCAGAGGGGCCGATGATGCAGATCACTTCCGACGAGCTGACCTCCAGGTCGATGCCCTTCAGCACCTCCAGCTGGCCAAACCGCTTGTGCAGCCCCTTAACGGAAACCGCGGGAGTGGCTGTAACAGGTTGTTCAAACATCAGTGTTTCACCTTCTTTTCAACCCAGGCGCCGGCGGCGGCAATGCCTTCGATCAGGATCCAGTAGATTGCGGCGGCGGTCAGATAGGGTTCCATGGTGGCAAAGGTCTCGTTGACCATCTGGGTGGTGTTCTTGGTCAGTTCGGCCACGGTGATGATCGACAGCACGGCCGATTCCTTCACCAGCAGCACCAGCTGGTTGGTCAGCGGCGGCACGATCAGCATCAACATCTGCGGAATGCGGATGCGCAGGATGACCATGGCGCGGCCGATGCCCAGCATCCGGGCCGCTTCGATCTGCCCGTGCGGAATCGACTGGAAGCCGGAGCGGAAGATCTCGGCGAAGTATCCACCCGCGTAAATTCCCAGCCCGCCTACGCCGACCACCTCGGCCGAGAACGTGAGGCCGATGGACGGCCCGCCGTAGTACATCAGGAACAGAAGGATCAGGATCGGCGTGCCGCGCACCACCTCCACATAAATCCGGCAGGCGGCGCGCAGCACGGCCCAGCGGGACAGGAGCCCAAGGGCTGCAAGCAGCCCCAGCCCCATAGCAAGAACGGACGCCAGGCCGCAGATGATCAGCGTGGTCATCGCCCCCTGCAGCAAGAGCGGCAGGTACTTCAGAACAAGGTCGAAATCAAACTGCATGGGCCAGCTTCTTCTCGCTCTTGCCGAGGTGGCGCTCGAAATAGCGGCCCAAGGCAGCCAGGCTGACGGTCATGATCAGAAACATCAGCATCGCCAAGAAATAAACTTCGAACGGGCGATAGGTGGTGGCGACCACCTGCTGGCTGGTGCGCAACAGCTCGGTCACCGCGATCACTGAGATCAGCGAGGAGTTTTTCAGGATCGAGATGGTTTCATTGACCAGCGAGGGCAGCACCAAGCGGAACATCTGGGGCACCAGAATGTTCTTGCGGATGGTGAAGGTGGAAATGCCCAACATCCGCGCGGCCTCCACCTGGCCCCGAGGGATGGCCGTCAGCCCGCCACGGTAGATCTCGGCCTGGAAAGCGGCGGTGTTCATGGTCAGCGCAATGACGGCTGCGGCCAGGGGGGGCACGCCGATACCCACCATCGGCAGAAAATAGAAGATGATCAGCAGCTGGATCAGAAGCGGCGTGCCGCGCCAGATGCTGCGGTAGATTTTCGAGGCGATCCGGATCACCGGATTTACCGAGATCAGCCCGAAACACAGGGTCAGGCCGACAAAGATCCCCAGCACTATGGAGACCAGCGAAAGGGAGGCGGTATAGGCCGCCCCCCTCAGGAGGTCATCCCAATGGTCGCTGAGGATGGACAGGAGGGAGTTCATTATCTTTGAGTCCTAGGGCCCTAGGCGATCAGTGCTCGGGGCGCTGCGGCGCGCCTTCTGGCAGCGACATCGGGGCGCCGAACCATTTGGTCTGCAGCTCGGCCAGCTTGCCGTTCATCTGAAGTTTTTCGAGGCCTGCGTTCATGAACTCCGCCAGCGAGGCGCTGTCTGCGTCCTTGCGGGCCACCCAGCCGTAATAGCTTTTGGGGCCAATTGTGCCGCCGACCACCTGGAACAGTTCGGGCCGCGCGCGCTGCGCTTCCAGCAGGTTCGGCAGACTGTTGGCCACCGCTTGAATGCGGCCTGCCGCAAGGTCGGCATAGGCCTCGTTATAATCCACGTAGGTCTTGATGGTGATCGGCGTGCCCAGCGTCTTGGAATATTCCTCCAGCGTCGCCTGATGCACAGTGCCCGCCTGGGTGCCGACCGCATGGCCTGCGATTTCTTCCGGGGTTTCAATTCCGTCGGTACGTTTAAGCTTCATTACCGCCATGGTGGCGTCGGCAATGGGGCGGGACATGTTGTATCGATCCCAGCGTTCAGCGGTAATCGTCACCGAGGTCACCACGTAGTCGAACTTACCGGCTTCCAGACCGGAGAGGATACCCTGCCACGGCAGGTCCAGGCGTCTGAAATCAACACCCGGCAGGTCCTTCATGATCTCTGTCATGATATCGGCGGAATAGCCGACGATCTTGCCGTCTTCGACAAATTCAAACGGCGGGAAGCGGCTTTCGGTGCCGGCCACGAACTCGCCGCGCTCCTTGATATCGGACAGAAGGTCCGCCTGCGCTCCGGGCGCAAGGGTAAGGGCTAGGGCCGCGGCGCCGAGGATGGATTTGAGGGTCAGTGTTCCAGTACGCATAAATATCTCCCTGCTGCTGGAAAGCCGCCCCGGTTTTCCGGGTCCGGCATGAGTCTGCCTCAGTTCTATGCGCGCCCGAAATATTGACAAATCCCAAGTTAATGAAGTTCACTCCGGAAATTCTGATATGAAGAGAAGGGCGGGAGTATGCGCGTCAGTAGCAGTGATATTAACAGCTTGAACGTCTTCCGCGTGGTTGTGGAAAGCGGCGGCTTCACCGGTGCACAGCATTCGCTCAATATCAGCCAATCTTCGGTCAGCGCACATATTGCCGGCCTTGAGGAACGGCTGGGCTTCCGGCTGTGCGAAAGGGGCCGCAGCGGGTTTTCGGTGACGAAGAAAGGCGCGCAGGTATATGCCCAAGCCCGAAAGATCTCGCATCTGATCGACGAACTGTCGGACGAGCTGGGCGAGATGCGCAACCTGATCACCGGACATCTGAAATTCGGCATGATCGACAACACGATCTCGGATCCGGGCCTGCCGCTCTACCGCGCCGTGCGCAGCTTCGTGAACCGGGCCCGCAATGTGGAAATCGACCTGCGCGTCGGCACGCCCCGCGAGTTGGAGGCTTCGTTGCTGAGCGGCGATCTCAACATGGCCTTAACTTCTACCGGGCAGCAAGTGGAAAGCCTGACTTATGAACCTGTTTATGAGGAGATGCAGTCGCTCTACTGCAGTGTTGATCACCCGCTGTTCGACATGCCGGAGCCGAAGCTGGCGGATGCCGAACGCCACGCATTTGTCGCCCGCCGCTTCGGCCAACTGATGGAGCTGCGGCCGTTTTCAAAACCCAAGGTAGCGGCCAATGCCTCCAACATGGAGGCGCTGGCGGTTTTCATTCTCAGTGGTCATTATATCGGTTTCCTGCCGCGCCATTACGCAGAGCGTTGGGTTCAGGCGGGCAAGATGCGCCTCTTGCTGCCGGAAGAAACGTCGTTCAATACGTCCTTCTTCCTGGTCACTCGGAAGGACGCCCGCATGTCGCGTCTGTTGTCTGCTTTTGCTGATGACCTATTTGCGTGCATCAACAAGGCGGCGGGCTGATACCTGAAAGCTGCACTTGGTAGTGGCCGATTCGTCCCGCTCCTCGGGTGTTGCCCATAGAAACATCCCCGCACCGTGCCTGTCGGTCGTAATGACTGACTGTGTGATGGGCGACTGGTCTGACTGGGGCTGGTCAGTTTGTTTGTGCATGGTTGAACTTGGAAGCTCTTCCCCTTGCTTCACTGGTGAGTGGGAGTTCTGAACCGCACCGGGTTTGCCGGAGGCTGATTTCAGTTAGTTACGCGGCAATATCCTCAGTTTCCAGAGCGGCGTAGAAATTGGCCTCTGCTTCTGCCGGCGGAATGTTCCCGATAGGCTCAAGCAGACGGCGGTTGTTGAACCAATCCACCCATTCGAGCGTTGCGTATTCCACCGCCTCGCAGTTGCGCCAAGGGCCCCGGCGGTGGATGACCTCGGCTTTGAACAAGCCGTTGATCGTCTCGGCCAGGGCGTTCTGCGCATTCAAATGATCCCCCGGATCATTTGATCCTCTGCGCGGAGCTGCTTGAACTCATAGCTGTCCCCGACGCTGCCGACAGAGGGCTCGATACCAGCTTCTCCCAACCGCTCTGAGTATTTGATCGATAGGTATTGGCTGCCGCGATCTGAGTGGTGAACAAGCCCCATCGCCTTCGTCGGCCGCCGCTCATGAACAGCCTGCTCCAGCGCATCGAGAACGAACCCGGCATGCGCCGAGGTGCTGACACGCCAGCCGACGATCTTGCGGGCATAGGCATCAATAACGAAGGCGACATAGGCAAACCCTTTCCAGGTGGCGACATAGGTGAAATCGCTGACCCAGAGCATATTTGGAGCAGGCACACGGAATTGCCGGTTCACTTTATCCAGCGGGCATGGGGCCTTCTTGTCGGGCACCGTGGTTTTGTGCGGCTTGCCCCGGATGATACCTTGAATGCCCATGCTCTTCATCAGCCGGGCGACCGTGCAGCGGGCGACATCGAAACCTTCCCGTTGCAATTGCCGCCAGACCTTCCGCACGCCATAGACCTGCCAGTTCTCTTCGAAAACACGCAGGATCTCGGGCCGCAATGCCGCGTCACGCCGGGCACGGTCTGACAACCGGGCCGGATCAGCCCGCTTCGCCAGGTGCTCGTAATACGTGGAAGGGGCAATCGGCAGGACAGTGCAGATCGGCTCGACCCCATGCTCACTGCGATGCATGTCCCCTCTCATCGATACTGCGTATCGACTGCCGGGCAGCGGATAAAGGACACCATCACTTCGACCGGCGGTCGAGCTCCGCCATCGCAAAATACGCCGATGCCTTGCGGAGGATCTCGTTCGCCTGGCGCAGCTCGCGGTTCTCCCGCTCAAGCGCCTTCGTTTGGGCCTTCAAATGATCCCCCGGATCATGTGATCGCTGCGCGAACGACCCGCACTGTCGGCGACATCGGTGGGAACACCCGCCCGCTTGCCGCTGTCGACTTCTGCCTTCTTCACCCACTCATTCAACGTATGCGCCGAACAGCCAATCTTCGCGGATATTGACATGATCGCCTGCCAGCGGGAACTGTGCTGGCCCTGGTTGTCCAGCACCAGACGCACCGCACGCTCGCGGACCTCAGGGGAATACTTGTTTGTTGTCTTGCTCATTGTGGCTTCATCCTACTCAGGAGTTGAAGCCTCCGGCAAACCCGGTGCGGTTCACTTACCCTCCGGGCGCCTTTGCTGTATCCGGAGACGGGCGGGCGCGTGCTTGTAGGAACCCGGGTTCACCTTTTGCGGGACGCCAGGACCCCGGACTCCCGTATGATCTCCGAGACCTCGTGCTCCTTCCGGTAGGCCATGACATGCACGCCCGAGACGCCCGCGATCTCCCGCATCTGCTGGATCAGCTCGATGCAGATCTTCTTGCCTTCCTGTCCGGGTTTTTCGGCTTTCTCCATCCGGTCGATGACCGCGTCGGGCACATGGATCCCCGGCACGTTCGAGCGCATCCACCGTGCTGCCCGCGCTGACGCCAGCGGGCCGACGCCGGCCAGGATGTAAACCTTCTTGTCCAGCCCCAGGTCCCGTACCCGTGCCATGAATTTCTCAAACAGAGGCACGTCGTAGATGTAGTTGGTCTGGATGTATTCGGCCCCGGCCTCCACCTTCTTGGCCAGCCGTTCCGGGCGCCAGTCATAAGGCGGGATGCAGGGGTTTTCAGCCGCGCCCAGAAACAGCTGCGGCGGGTTCTTGATGGTGCGTCCGGACAGGAATTTGCGCTCATCCCGCATTGTCTTGATGGTGCGCAGCAGCGACAGGGAATCGAAATCGAAGACCGGTTTCGCGCCCGGCTGATCGCCCACGCCGACGCCGTCCCCGGTCAGGCACAGCACATTGCTGACGCCCATGGCCGCGGCCCCCAGAACGTCGCCCTGAATGGCGATGCGGTTCCGGTCGCGGCAGGAGATCTGGTACACCGGCGAATAGCCTGCGCGGGTCAGCAGCGCACTGATGCCGATCGAGGACATGTGGCAGTTTGCGCCCGAGGCATCGGTGGCATTGATGGCGTCGGCAACCTCGCCCAGCGGGCGCGCGGCCTCATAGACATCCGCGGGATCGGCGCTGTCCGGCGGGTTCAGCTCAGCGGTGATGGCAAAGCGGCCGGAGCGCAGCACCCGTTCCAGCCGGCTGTGGGAGACATGGCCCTCGGGCGGCGCGGAGTAGGGCCGGGATATCGTGTGATCCATCACTTGCTGCCTTTCACGGCCTGTGCGGGCTCCTCTGCCAGCGGCGCGGCGGAGGGTTCGTTTGCGCGGGCATCGGGGAAGGCATCGGCAATGGCGGTGCGTCGCTGTTCCCGGGCTTCCCGCAGATGCGCGGCTTTTTCGCGGCTGACCCGCAGCCAGGACGAGGACCCTTCGAGGTTGCGTTCGACCGGCGGCAGAACGGTGTGAATCTGCGCGCCGCCTTTCATCCGCGATGCCCCGTCCCAGGCCAGCGCCCAAACGCATTTCATGTCCGGCTTGACCTCGCAGAAGCCGCCCGGCCTGACACCGCCGCAGGGGCCGTTGCGCAGCTGTTTGGGGCAGTTCATCGGGCAGGACATGCCGGTTGACGACAGCACGCACTGCCCGCACATCTTGCAATCGAACAGCACGGTCTTGACGCATTTTTCAACAAAGGCGACCGGGCGCTCAACCCGGTCATAGCCGATCCTTGCATGAACCGGGTCCAGCGCGATCATGACGCTTTCCAGGCGCTTGTAGATCCATTCAAAACTGCGCGAATGGCGGATGGCAAACAGGCGGATCCTGTACAACGGGCGTCCCTTTCTCCATGCACTTGCAGCATCTTACTCACAGAGTGCGGCTGCAATGAACTAGAAATAGGTTTTGCAGCCTCCGCTGCCATGTTTTCTGCTGTTTGCGGACGGTCCAGCCCTGCAGGACATTCCGGGTCCATCCCGGCAGGCGCCGGATGGTTTCCCTGCCTGGGTCCCAGGCAGGGAACAGGCCCCGGGGTCAGGCGTCCTGGCTGGAGCGGTCGCCCAGGGTCACGTCCAGGGTCACTTCCTTGCCCTTGCGCAGGACCTCGATCCGCGCTTTTTCGCCCGGGGCGTTCACCGCGACTGCGGCTGTCAGGTCGCGCAGTTCGTTGATCTCGGCCGTGCCGAACCGCAGCACCACATCGCCGGGTTTCAGCCCGGCCTCCGCCGCCGGGCTGCCGGGCTCGACGTTTTCGATCACCACGCCCTTGCCGGCCTCGCGGCCCAGCACATTGGCAGCGTCCTCAGAGAGCGGCTTGATCTGCACACCGAGCCAGCCGCGGGTGATCTCGCCGTCGTCTTCGAGGTCGGCAACGATCTTCTGAACCATATCGGACGGCACCGCAAAGCCGATGCCGACGGAGCCGCCGCCCGGCGAGTAGATCATGGTGTTGACGCCGACGACCTCGCCTGCGGCATTGAACAGCGGGCCGCCGGAGTTGCCCTTGTTGATGGCTGCATCGGTCTGGATGAAGTCGTCAAACGGGCCGGAATTGATATTGCGCGAGGTGGCCGAGACGATGCCGGAGGTCACGGTGCCCGCAAGGCCGAAGGGGCTGCCCATGGCAAGAACCTCGTCGCCGACGCGCAAGTCATCGGAGGAACCGAATTCCACCGCGGTCAGCGGTGTATCTGTCTCGACCTTCAGCAGGGCGATGTCGGTCAGCGGGTCGGCGCCAATCACCGTGGCGTCATGCTTGCTGCCGTCAGAGAGGGTGACAGAGACGGTCTGGGCGTTGTCGATCACATGGTGGTTGGTGACGATCAGCCCGTCTTCAGAAATCACGAACCCGGAGCCTGCGCCCTTGACCGGGCGGCTGTTGCCGAAGTCCGGCACGCGGCCGCCGAAGCGGCGCATGAAGTCTTCCATGAACTTGTCATTGTGCATTCCCTGCCGGTCCGCGGCAGGTTCCGCCTTGGCGGTTACCTCGACAAAGACGACGGCCGGGGAAATGGTCTCAACCAGATCGGCATAGCCGCCCGCGGGCACGGCCAGGGCGGGGGCGGGCGCCAGAGTCATCATTGCGGCGGCAGAGGCGGCGGCGGTCAGGGCAAAGGCGAACCGTTTGGGAGCGTTGGTTTGGGGCATCTTCAGTTCCTTGCTTCACTAGGGATGCAAGGCAGATGGCAGGCCGTCATTTCAATCGCCTGACGCATTCTATACAGATCTGTAATGTGCGCTGAAACCGGATCCGGTGTAAGACCCGGAAGGCGCAGCAAAGCGGGGGATGGCTTGAAGATCCTGGTGATAGAAGACGATGCCACGACCGGCCCCTATGTGGCCGCCGGCCTGCGCGAGGAGGGGCATACCGCGGATCTGGTCACCGATGGCCGCGAGGGGCTGCTGCAGGCAACCGCGGCGGATTACGATGTGCTGATCATCGACCGGATGCTGCCGTCCCTGGACGGGCTGAGCCTGATCAAGACCCTGCGCGGCGCCGGCGTGCGGACGCCTGCCATCATGCTGACGGCGCTGAGCGGCGTGGATGACCGCATCGAGGGGTTGGAGGCGGGGGCGGATGACTACCTTGTGAAACCCTTTGCCTTTGGCGAGCTGGCGGCGCGGGTGGCGGCGCTGGCCCGCCGTCCGGGGCTGCAGGAGCAGGAGACCGTGCTGCGGGCAGGGGATCTGGAGATGGACCTGGTCCGCCGCAGGGTTGCCCGCGCTGGCCAGGAGATCGAGCTGCTGCCGCGCGAGTTCCGCCTGCTGGAGCATCTGTTGCGCCGCAAGGGGCGGGTGCAGACCCGCACCATGCTGCTGGAAGCGGTCTGGGACATCAGTTTCGACCCGCAGACAAATGTGGTGGAAACCCATATTTCGCGGTTGCGGTCCAAGGTGGACCGGCCCTTTGGCAGCGGCCTGATCGAAACCGTGCGCGGCGCGGGGTACCGTATTGCCGGATGATGCCGTGAACCGCGTGCGCGTTCTGCTGCGCTCCTCGCCGGTGCGGCAGTCGCTGTGGCTGTCGCTCTTGTTTGTTGCGGCCAGCGCGCTGAGCCTTGGGGTTACTTATTATGTGGCGCATGGCACGCAGGACCGGGCCATCCGGGAAAGCCTGATGCAGGACATGGCGGGGTTCCGCGCGACGCCTTCTGCCGCGGCGCTGGCGGCGCTCGTCAATGCCGAGACCGCGGAGACAGACCCGCAGCGCCGCCTGCTCAGCTACCGGCGGCCCGGCGGGCGGATCGTGGCGGGCAATGCCGCCATCATGCAGCAGCAGGAGGGATTCCGGGTGGTGGCGCTGGGCCCGGCACCGGTGGAGATTGCGGGCCGCTTCATTTCGCTGAGCGCCTATATTCACGGCGGCCTGCTGACGGTGGCGCAAAGCGCCAGGCCGCTGGATGAGCTGCGGCAGACCTATCTGAGGGTGGTTCTGTTCAGCCTGTTTCCGGCCATTGCCGCCGCGGTGCTGGGGGGGGTGCTGCTGGCGCGGCGGGCGGCGCGGTCTCTGGCGGGGATCGAAACCACGCTGGCGGCGCTGACCTCCGGTGATCTGGGCGCCCGGGTGCCGCAGATGCCGGGCCGGCAGGGGGATATCGCCCGCATCGGCCGCAGCGTGAACCGTATGGCTGAAGCGCAGCAGCAGTCCACCGAGGCGCTGCGGCAGGTGTCGGCGGATATTGCCCATGACCTGAAAACCCCGATCCAGCGGCTGGCGGTGCAGCTTCAGCGTCTGCAGGACACACCGGGATTGCCGCAAGAAGCCCAGGCACTGGCCGGCACGGCGCTGGAAGAGACCCGCGGCATCACCAGCACCTTTCAGGCGCTGTTGCAGATTGCCCAGCTGGAGGACGGCGCGCCGCGTGCGCGGTTCGAGGCGGTGGATCTGTGCGAACTGACCGCAACCTTTGCCGAGATCTATGAGCCGGCAGCAGAGGAGCAGGGCCGCCGTCTGAGCCTCCGCCTGCCCGGGGCGCCTGCCAGGGTCACTGGCGACCGCACGCTGTTGGGCCAGCTGCTGGCCAATCTGATCGAGAACGCGCTGCGCCATACCCCGGAAGGCTCTGCCATCAGCCTGTCGCTGCGGCAGGAGGGCGCATCAACCATCCTGTCGGTGCGCGACCACGGCCCCGGCATCCCGGAAGAGGAGCGCGCCAAGGTGCTGCGCCGCCTGTACCGGCTGGAGCGGAGCCGGACAACGCCGGGCAGCGGCCTGGGGCTGAGCCTGGCAGCGGCGATCGCCGGGCTGCACGGGGCTGCATTGCAGCTGTCCGATGCCGGACCTGGCCTGCGGGTTGAGGTGGCCTTCGGGACCTGATCCGCTGCCGCGGGCCGGGGGGGGCGTGCGCCGCAGCGCCGGATGAATGTGTTGCCAAGATGCGTGCTTTGTTCCAAGCCTTGCACTGCGGGCGCCCCGGCGCCTGTTGACCCGGCACCAGGACAGGATCTGCTTTCATGACCCCCGTTTCGACAAAGACGCTCTCACTCGGCGACGTGCGTGCATTGGCCAAATCCGTCCTTGTGTCTGCGGGCATGGATGCAGCGGGCAGCGACCTGATCGCGGAAATCGTCACCTGTTCGGAACGCGACGGTCCGCGCAGTCACGGGCTGCGGATGCTGCCGGTCTATGCGCAGAGCTTTACCTCCGGCTATGCCAATGGCGCCGCCGTCCCGAAGATCGAAAAGATCGCGCCGGGCGTGCTGCGCGGCGATGCGGACAACGGGTATTACCAGATAGCCGCCGCAGCAGCAAGGCAGGAGCTGATTGCGCTGGCCCGCGAAACCGGGATTGCCGCCTTCACCTGCGCCAATTGCCATCACCTGGGCGGCTTGCGGTTCGACACCGAGCCGCTGGCCGAGGCCGGGCTGGTGGCGCTGGCGGTGATCAACTCTTTGTCGATGGTGGTGCCGCAGGGCGGCGTGCGACCGGTGTTCGGCACCAACCCGATGTCCTTTGCCTGCCCGCGCGCGGGCGCGGCGCCTGTGGTTTGGGACCAGGCGGCCTCGATGGTGGCGCTGATGGATATCCGCATGGCCGCCGCCGAGGGCCACGAGCTGCCGCGGCCGGCCGGGCTGGATCCGGATGGCAATCCCAGCACCGATCCCAATGCTATTCTGGAGACCCGCAGCCTGCTGCCGTTCGGCGAGCACAAGGGCGCGGCGATTGCCTTCATGATCGAGGTGCTGGGCGCGGCGCTGGCGGGCGCCACGCTGTCGGTCGACAACCAGGAGCGGGAATCCTTCAGCGCGCTCAACATCAAAGGCGGCGCCACCCTGATCGCGATTGACCCTGAGCGGTTCGGCAATGCGGGTTTTGACGGCTATATCACCCGTATCTGCGCAGAGATCGAGGGCAACGGCGCGGCCCGGGTGCCGGGAGACGGGCGGTTGAGGAAACGCGCGGCGGCAGAGGCTGATGGTGTGGAGGTCAGCACCGGACTGCTGGCGCAATTGGACGCGCTGGCCGGTGTCTGAACAGGCGGCCAAATATAAAGGGTCCAGCGAGGATGCTTTGATGGACAGCCCCTTTCTTCTGAGCGGCGGCGGCGCGGGCCGCACCACTGTTCTGCTGGCGCATGGGGCCGGCGCCGCCATGGACACTCCATTCATGGAGGCCATTGCCGCGGGTCTTGCGGGGCAGGGGCTGCGGGTGGCGCGGTTCGAATTCGCCTATATGGCCGAGCGCCGCAAGGGCGGCGTGAAGCGGCCGCCGCCAAAAGTGGAGAAGCTGCAGGCGGAATACCTGTCGGCCGTCAGCCGGCTTGCCTGCGAGGGGCCGCTGATCATTGGCGGCAAGTCCATGGGCGGCCGGGTGGCCAGCATGATCGCTGACGGGCTTTATGCCGAGGGGCGGGTTTGCGGGCTGCTCTGCTTTGGCTACCCGTTTCATCCGCCCGGTAAACCGGAGCGGTTGCGCACGGCGCACCTGGAAGCGCTGAGAACGCCGGCACTGATCTGTCAGGGCAGCCGCGATCCCTTTGGCACGAGGGCGGAGGTGAAGGGCTACGCACTGGCTGCGGCGGTCAGCCTGAGCTGGCTGGAGGATGGCGACCACGATCTGAAGCCGCGCAAAACGGTGACCGGCTTTGGCCAGGACCGCAATCTGGATGCGGCCTGTGCCGCTGCCGGCACGTGGGCCAGGGCGCTGACGCAGGCCGGACGGGTCAGGTGTCCGTCACGGGCAACTCGATGATCCGCCAGTAGCGGTCCATCATGCTGACGAGCTGCAGGAAATCGCGGCCTGCGGTCTCTTTGGCGATGTAGCCCGCGGCGTTGAGGTCGTAGGCGGCGGTGATGTCCTTCTGGTCTTTGGAGGTGGTCAGAAAAAACACCACCGTGTTGTGCAGCGCAGGGTCGCTGCGCAGTTCAGCGACCAGGTCGATGCCGTTCATCCGCGGCATGTTGATGTCGGCCAGAACAACATAGGGGGGTGCCAGCCTGGTTTTGCCGCCGGTGCCGCGCAGGATCCCGAGCGCGTCGATGCCGTCAACGGCCCTGGTTAGATGATTGGCAATACTGGCTTTGCGGAAGGCACGCCGCACCGCCTTGGCATCGCCGTCATCGTCGTCAACCAGCAGGATGTTCAGTTCCTTGCGGACGGGGAGAGCGCCGGTCAGCTGCTCCATGTCAGTATTCTCCTTTTGCGCAGGGTTGGGGCTTGGGCCAGGTGATGCTGAATTCGCAGCCCTCCCCCTCGGCAGAGCGGACGGAGATCGAGCCGCCCGCCTGCTGCACGTGTTTCTGGACGATGGCGAGACCCATGCCGCTGCCCTCCACCTGGTCCCGGGATTTGAGCGTCTGGAACATTTTAAAGATCTTCTGGTGGTATTCGGGCGCAATACCGGGGCCGTCGTCGGTAACCTGGAAGACCCAGCTCCCGTCCTGGTCCTGCAGCGTTACGTCCACCGCCCCTGAGCCGGTTTCACTGTGCTTGATCGCGTTGGAGATGAGGTTGGCGAAAATCTGTTTCAGCGGCATGTTCACCAGCTGGATATCCTTGAAGGCCGGGTCGATACGGATTGTGAAGCCCGGCGGCTGGTCAACCAGCATCAGCACCTCCTGCATCAGCGCGTCGCCTGGCATGAGCTGCTGGTAACGGTGGTCATCCGCACGCCCTATCCGGGAGTATTCCAGCAGATCGTCCAGCAGCCGGTCCATCCGCGTCACCCGGGAACGGAGCAGCTGCAGGTTCTCGCGGCTGTCCTCGTCAAGGACGTCCGCCAGATCCTCTTCCAGCCATGTGGACGCGTTGTCGATCACCCGCAGGGGCGCCCGCAAATCGTGAGAGGCCACATAGGCAAAGTCATCCAGGTCGCGGTTCGACCGGGACAGATCCTCGATGAATTTCTCCCGTTCCGCCTCCGCGCGTTTTTGTTCCGAGATGTCGCGGACGATGCCGCTGTACAGGACGTGGCCGCCGACCTGGACTTCGCTGACGGAAAGATGCAGCGGAAAGGTGCTGCCGTCCTTGCGCAGCCCGCGCACTTCGCGGCCGATCCCGATAATTTTTTTGCGGCCGGTTTCATTATAATTCCGAAGGTAGCCGTCGTGTGCCGAGCGGTCTGGGTCCGGCATCAGGAATTTGACATTCCGTCCCGTGGCTTCTTCTGCGCTGTAGCCGAAAATATGTGTGCAGGCACGGTTGTAACTGAGGATGTTTCCGGTCCCGTCAATGGTGATCATTCCGTCGACAGTGTTTTCCTGAATTGCGGCCAGCTCATTCTGCTGGCGCTCCAGAGATCGTTGAAACATCTTCTGGCGGCAGACGATGAAGGCAAAGGCCCAAAGCGCCAGGATCGTAAGCGCCCTGTTGGTCAGCACGATCCATTCATTGGCCGCCGAGTGCGGAACCAGAAAGTAGCCAAGTACCGAAAGGACTGATGCCACCGCGGCATAGGTGTAAGCGGTGGAGGGCGTCTCCGCCCAGATGGCGCAGAGAACGACGCCGGTGTAGATCAGCCCGGCCGCCACCCCCAGCGGGGTCAGGTAGTCGAACAGAAACCCGGCAGCAACCATAATGGCCGCTGCGGCCTGGGCACGCTGGCCCTCTGCAAGCTGCCGGTGAGCTGGCTGGCGGATGCCGGTTTGCCGGGCGTAGGTCATATGGCGAGCGGTTCCTTGCATTGTTGCAGTCGGATGGAATCCTGGATGTTGGCTGCGGCCCTCATTGCGGCCGGCCTGGGGAGTGTCTGGAAAGCGTACACTTCCTGTGAGTTTCAGCAAGAAAAATACATCTTAAAGTTGCTTTTCTGGACGGCAGGCGCGAACCCGGCAACGGGATCGCCACGCCTGGACAAGTGCCGGATAGGGCTGCCGGGATCAGAAGGCGCTGACCCTGACAGGACACCCGCTCCATGCCGGACAGAGCGGTTTTCGAGCGCTTTGCAGTGCTGAGGCCGCGGCGGACCCGGGGTGGCGCCGGATCCTGGGCGGGGCGTGGAGGGCGGGGGAAAACGCTCCCGGGGCCGGTTAAGAATTTGCTGTCGGTTTGACGCTAGCTTTGCGCGATCCCTTTAGAATCACGAACGTGCGGAGAGATAAATGTTTTTCAAATCCAAGGCGGCCAAACCTGCAGGAGAGCTTAGCAGTGCGGAAATTATCGCCGGAATGGTTGACCGCACGCAGGCGACGATCCAGTTCCAGCCCGATGGGACCATTTTGACAGCGAATGCCAACTTCCTCTCCGCTCTGGGGTACAGTCTTGAGGAAATCACGGGCAAGCATCACTCGATGTTCGTTGCACCGGATCTGGCGGCCAGCGCTGAGTACAAGTCCTTCTGGAAGGAACTGGCACAGGGCCGTGTGTACACCGATCAGTTTCCGCGGGTGACCAAGGCTGGGGAAACCATCTGGATTCAGGCCACCTATGCGCCGGTTACCGGTCCGGATGGGGCGGTTGTGCAAGTGGTGAAGGTGGCGACTGACGTGACCGTGCGCCGCCGCGGCTTGCAGGAGATTGCCCGCGGGCTGGAAGCCATGAGCCAGGGCGACCTCGGCGTCCGGGTCACGCTGTCGGAACAGGCGGACATCGCGGCGCTGGGCGAGGCGTTCAACCGGTCTGCGGAGCAGCTGCAAACGGCAATTGGGGCTGTCACCCGGGTGTCGGATGCGGTGGGGCGCACCTCCAATGAGATTTCAAAGGCAGCCAGCGACCTGTCGCAGCGCACTGAAAGCCAGGCCGCGACGCTAGAGGAGACGGCGGCGGCCATCGAGGAGCTGACGTCAACCGTGCATTCCGCGGCAGAGGGCGCGGAGAAGGTGGAGGGCATCGTGAGCGAGGCGAAAACAGCAGCAGAGCGCAGCGGCCGGGTGGTCGAGGATGCGGTGGCGGCAATGTCGCAGATCGAGACCTCGTCAGAGGAGATCGCCAAGATCATCGGAATGATCGACGACATCGCCTTTCAGACCAACCTGCTGGCGCTGAATGCGGGCGTGGAGGCGGCGCGGGCGGGCGACGCGGGCCGCGGTTTTGCGGTTGTGGCCTCTGAAGTGCGGGCTCTGGCGCAGCGTTCCGCCGGGGCGGCGGGGGAGATCAAGCAGCTGATCAGCGAAAGCAAGCAGCAGGTGGCCAGCGGTGTCGACCTTGTCGGGCGCACCGGTTCGGAACTGAAGGAGATCATCAGCAGTGTCGGCACCATCTCCAGCCACATCAGCGGTATCGCTACCGGCGCCAAGGAGCAGGCGACGTCGCTGAGCGAGATCAACCTGGGTGTTTCGCAGCTGGATCAGGTGACCCAGCAGAATGCAGCGATGGTGGAGCAAACGTCGGCCGCCAGCCAGCAGCTGTCGTCTGACGCCGGACAGCTGACCCGTGAGGTCTCCAAGTTCAGCGGCTGCGGAGGCGCCGCGCCTCGGGCGGCATCCCCGGCCGCGGAGGTGATTGCCTTCCAGCGTCCCGCGGCGGCGCCGGCTGCGGTGCAGAACGAGCTGCCCGCGGCGCAGGGCTGGGACGATTTCTGAAGCTGCTGCCGGCCAGCCAGCCGCTGCCGGCTGGTCTTGCCTGAACTGACGTGTTGACACTCTGTGCCCGTGCCGCAACGCTGGCCGCAAAACTGACGGGGTGAACACATGGACAGCCAGGATGCGGCTGCATATCCGCTTGTCCGCCGGGCCGGGCTGAGCGGTATACTGGTCAGCTTTGGCGGCAGCCTGAGCGAGGCATCAAACCGCGCGGCGCTGGCTTTCCGCACCGCAGTGGAGGCGCGGGCGATGGAGGGCGTGGTGGAGACCATGGCCTCGCTGGCCTCGGTCTTTGTCCGGTTTGATCCATCCATCCTGCCGCATGAAAGACTGGAGGCTGTGCTGCGGGACCTGCTGGCGGAACAGGACTGGCTGCAGGCGCCGCTGCCGGCCGGGCGGCGGTTCTGGCGGGTGCCGACCGTCTATGGCACCGATCTGGCACCGCAGCTGGCAGAAGCCGCGGATGCCGCGGGCATGAGCGAGGCGCAGGCCATCGACAGCCTGAGTGCGGCGCGGGTACGGGTGCTGACCATCGGCTTTGCCCCTGGCCAGCCCTACCTTGGTTCGCTGGGGCCGGAATGGGATCTGCCGCGGCAGACCGAGCTGACGCCTAAGGTGCCGCGCGGCGCGCTGGTGCAGGCGATCCGCCAGTTCGTGCTGTTCACCAACCCGGCACCCACCGGCTGGCGGCATGTGGGGCAGACCGGGTTTACGCTGTTTCAAGCGGATGCAGGGCAGCCCTTTGCCCTGCGCCCCGGTGACGAGATGCAGTTTGAACCGGTTTCCAAGCCAGAGTTCCTCAAGCTTTGCGAAGATGATCCGTTGCGCGGCGGCGCGGCCGCTGAGGAGATCGGCGCATGAGCGGTCTCAAGATCCTCCGCATCGGCCCGGCGGCATCGGTACAGGACATGGGCCGTCCCGGGCTGCTGGGGCAGGGGATATCCCAAGGCGGCGCCGCGGATACCCTGGCGCTGGCCGAGGGCGCGGCGCTTCTGCGGCAGGATCCTGGCCTGGCGGCGCTGGAGATGGGCGGTATGGGCGGCGAGTTCGAAGCCACTGGCCCTCTGCGTATTGCATTGACGGGCGCGCCGATGGCGGCAGCGCTGGAGGGCGCTGCCCTGGCCTGGAATGCCTCGCACCAGATGGAGGCAGGGCAGCGCCTGACCATCGGTGCCGCCCGCGCCGGCGTCTATGGATATTTGCATCTGGGCGGCGGCATCGCCACTGAAACGGTTCTGGGCGCGCGCTCTGTTCACCTGATGGCGGGCCTCGGCCGCGCGGCGGAAGCCGGGGATCTGCTGCCGGCAGGTCCAGACCCCAGCAGCGAAACCGGGCTGGTGCTGGATGCCGAAGAACGGTTCAAGGGCGGTGCGCTGAGGATTGTCGAAAGCTTCCAGAGCCATCTGTTCCGCGAAGCGGTCCGGGCGCGCTTCGCCGCCACTGCCTTCAGCCGCGGCAGCCGGGCCAGCCGGATGGGTGTAGAGACGGTTTCAGACGGCGAGGGCTTCGCCGCCGAAGGCCAGCTCAATATCCTGTCCGAGGTGATCCTGCCCGGGGACGTGCAGATGACCGGTGATGGCAAGCCCTATGTGCTGCTGCGTGAATGCCAGACAACGGGCGGCTATCCCCGGATCGGCACGGTTCTGCCCTGTGATCTGCCCAAGGCGGCGCAGACCCCGGCGGGCGCGCCGCTGCACTTTTGCTGGATCAGCCTGGAGGACGGGCTGGAAATCCAGGCCAGGTTCGGCACATCATTGAAAGCCCTGCCCGCCGCCTGCCGCCCGCTGGTACGCGATCCGGCAGCAGTCCGGGACCTGTTGTCCTATCAATTGATCAGCGGCGCTGTCTCGGCCGATGCCGACCCGTTCGCAAAGGGGGAAACCACATGAGCAAGACTGTCGACCTGAATGCCGATATGGGCGAAAGCTTCGGCCCCTGGACCATGGGCGATGATGCGGCGCTTCTGGATATCGTGTCCTCTGCCAATATCGCCTGCGGCTTTCACGCTGGCGACCCGGATGTGATGGCGCGGACCATGGCGCTGGCGCGGGAAAATGGGGTGGGGATCGGCGCCCATCCGGGGTTTCTGGACCTGCAGGGTTTTGGCCGCCGCAAGATGCAAGTGCCCCACGGAACCCTGGCCAACATGATCCGCTACCAGCTGGGCGCCGCCCGCGGCATGGCGCAGGCGGCAGGCACGGATGTGCGCCACCTGAAACTGCACGGGGCTCTTTCCAACATGGCCTGCACCGACCACGCAATGGCGCGTGCCTGCTATGAGGCGGCGCTGGATGTCGATCCGGATATCATCATCATGGTGCTGGCCGCCACCGCCATGGAGGAGGTGGTGCGTGAGCTGGGCTGCAACTGGTGCGGCGAGATCTTTGCCGACCGCGCCTACAATGACGATGGCACCCTGGTTGACCGCGCGCTGCCAGGCGCCGTCATTCACGACCCGGCGCTTGCCGGGCCCCGTATTCTGCAGATGGTAAAGGAAGGCGCGATCATCACCGAAAGCGGCAAGCGCATCCCGGCGGCAATCGACACAATCTGCCTGCACGGTGATACCGCCGAAGCCGTAGAGCTTGCGGCTTCCGTCCGCAGCAGCCTGACTGGCGGCGGAATAACCGTCAGGATGTTCTCCGGCCGCCAGGGGTGAAGCCGGGCGAGGCTGGGCCGCGTGAATCCCGGATGCTGCGCCAGCCCGTCTCGCACCCCGCCGGAAAATCACCGGAATCGCATGGCTTGCGAGGCGGGATTCGGCGCCGCCCGACTCGCAGCGGCTGGTCCGGCTTGTATGCCTTGAGGCACCAGCCCCAACATATAGTGGACATCCTGTAGGGGGCGGATCTGACGGTTTGTCCGCTAACGCCAGCTGAGCTGTAAAAAAGGCCCGCGAAGAGCTTTATCTCTAGGTTATCGTTTTGTTTTTATGTGAT